>MEKT01000147.1:92118-92184 GCA_001767435.1 Acidobacteria bacterium RIFCSPLOWO2_02_FULL_65_29
CGCCCTGCTGCGCCTGCCGCTTCAACCGGCAGAGCCCGGACCGTTCCAGTTCTGGACAGATGACCT
>MEKT01000148.1 GCA_001767435.1 Acidobacteria bacterium RIFCSPLOWO2_02_FULL_65_29
TGGTCCTCCGGACGGCGGCGGCGACCGTCAAGGTCTCGGCCATCCGGGGCCTCGTGTATCCGTGGGCGCTGACGTTCCTGCCGAACGGCGACATGCTGGTGACCGAACAAGGCAAGAATACCCTGCGGCGCATCTCACAGGGCGTGCTCGACCCGACGGTGATCACCGGGCTGCCCCAGGGCATCACGAGCACGCGCCGCGACACGGCGGGCGTGGAGCTCCTCGCTCACCCGAAGTTCGCGGACAACCACTTCATCTACGTCGCGTACTGGAAGCCGGCGCCAGGTGACCCGCAGATCAGGACGGCCGTGCTGCTCCGTGCGCGGTACGATGGCGGTTCGACGCTGCAGGACGTGAAGGCGATCTTCGAGGCGACGTCCCCCACCGACGGTCCTTCCGCCGCACGCCTCGTGTTCGGCCGCGACGGCACGCTCTACATGGCCATCGGCACACCTGGATTCAACGAGCGCGCCGGGACCGCGGCAGCGGCGCAGGAGCCCGGCTCGTATCTCGGCAAGGTCCTCCGGCTCAATGACGAAGGGACCGTACCGATGGACAATCCGTTTGTTGGCCGCAAGGGCTACAAGCCGGAGATCTTCGCGCTCGGCATCCGCAACGCCATCGGACTGACCCTGCATCCGGAGACCGGCGAGATCTGGGAGACGGAGAACGGTCCGCAAGGCGGAGACGAGGTGAATATCATCCGCCGCGGCCTGAACTACGGCTGGCCGGTCATCACGTACGGGCGCGCGTACACGAGCGATCCGGAAGGCAAGCGGTCGGGCCTGCCGCCACCGAACGTTCAGCCCCCCACGGCAATGGAGGGGATGGTGGAGCCGGTCACCTACTACAAGCCCTCGATCGCCATTGCGGGTGTCATTTTCTATACTGGCGACAAGTTCCCGCTGTGGAAGGGGAACCTGATTGCGGGCGCGCTGGTGGGCATGCAGCTCACGCGGATCCAATTCAACCGTCAGGGGCTTGAAACGCGTCGCGAGGCGATGCTGACCGAGTTGCGACAGCGGATCCGCGATGTTCGCCAGGGGCCCGACGGGTTGATCTACGCCACGACCGACATGCCGGACGGAGCCGTCCTCAAGCTCGAACCGGTCGCGGAGCCCTGACGGCAGCGACGCGAAAGCCCTACGCGCCCCTCCGGCCGACCGGTACCGGAATGCCGGCCACCTTCAGATTGACCATGTAGAGCGTCGACCGGGTGGTGAAATAGAGCGTCTTCCAGTCGTCGCCGCCGAAGGCCATGTTGGTCGTCGCGGGCTCACCGTGGACGATGCGGCCGAGCCGCTTGCCCTTGGCATCGAGGATGTAGAGCCCGCCCGCGCCGCCCGAATAGACATGGCCGGCGGTGTCCACCTTGATGCCGTCCGCCACGCCAGGCTCCGGCCCGCCGAGGTCGGCGAAGACACGGCTCGTCTGCTTGGCGACCACGCCGTTGGGGAGCATGTCGAACGCCTTGATGTGGCGCTGGCGCGCGTCGCTGACGTAGAGAATCCTCTCGTCTGGTGAAAACGCAATGCCGTTGGGCCCGACCATCTCAGTGGTGAGGAGGCTCATCGAGCCGAGATCCGCCGAGACCCGGTAGACGCCAGCCGAGGTCACGTCCCATTGATCGGGCGCGAGCGGCCCGCCCGGATCGGTGAAGTACATCGCGCCGTCGGATTTGACGACGACATCGTTGGGACGCAGCAGGCGCTTGCCCTGGAAGCTGTTGGCGACGACCGTGAGGCTGCCGTCGGCCTCAGTCCGAGTGACACGGCGCGTCAGATGCTCGGCCGAGACGATGCGGCCCTGCAGATCGCGGGTGAGTCCATTGGCCTCGTTGGTCCTCTCCATCGCGACGGCGACGCCTTGGCGCGGCGTGTACTTCATGCGGCGCGCAGCATTGATGTCGTTGAAGAGCAGGTAGCCGCCTTCCTTCCACCAGAGCGGCCCCTCGGCCGGACCGATGGCGCCGCCGAAGCCCTTCGCCAATTCGACGATGGGCTGAGTCGCGTCCAGGATGCTGGCGAGCTCCGGCGCCATCGACTCGATGCGCCGCACGGCTTGCGCGACCGCCGGGCTGAACCGGCCCACGAGCAGGAGGCCGCCGGCGGCGGCCGTCATTTCCAACATCTGTCGGCGTGACAGGTCGTTACGTGCGCGCATGGCGGTGCCTCCCTTGAGAGATCGAGCGAAGCACTGAGGGCCCGAGCCGGTGGTCGTCTCATCGGCTGAGGACAGAGGCTACCCGATCGACG
Source organism: Acidobacteria bacterium RIFCSPLOWO2_02_FULL_65_29 (assembly GCA_001767435.1). GTDB lineage: Bacteria > Acidobacteriota > Vicinamibacteria > Vicinamibacterales > CAVVIG01 > 2-02-FULL-65-29. The sequence goes on from MEKT01000148.1 coordinate 2,256, forward strand.
GGCTTGTTCCAAGTGGAGGTGTCGGTCAGGTCAGGACCCACCAGACGCGGCGGCCTCCAATTCCCTACCGCGCGAACTGTACCTGGCCACCGACAATCGTGTACAGCACCTGGGTCGTCGGGATCTGATCTTCGGGGATCGTCATGATGTCTTTCGACAGGACCGTGACGTCCGCGAGCTTCCCGACGGCAAGCGACCCCTTGATCGACTCGTCGAAGCCGGCGAACGCGGCGTTGAGCGTGTACGATCGCAACGCCTCCAGGCGGCTCATACGCTCGCTCGGGAAAAAGATCAGGCCGTCCTTTGTCTTTCGCGCCACCGACGCGTAGAACGAGGCGATCGGGTCGATGTCCTCCACCGGTGCGTCGGTGCCGTTGGCGACGACGGCCCCGGCCTTCATCAGCTTCTGCCAGACGTACGCGCCCTCGCCGGCGCGCGTCTCGCCGAGCCGTGCCAGGACGTAGGGCGCATCGGACGTCGCGTGGACGCCCTGCATGGACGCGATCACGCCAAGCCGGGCGAACCGTGGGATATCCGCCGGGTCCAGATGCTGGACGTGCTCGATGCGCCAGCGGAGCGCCCGCCCGTCCTTCTCGGGGTGCCGCCTGAACGTCTCTTCGAAAATGTTCAGGACTTCGCGATTGCCGCGATCGCCGATCGCGTGTACGCACAGCTGATAGTCGTATCTGATGGCGAGCTCGGCGGACTGGCGGATGTCGTCGAGCGAGTCGGTGTTGATCCCGCTCGTCGACGGCAGATCGGAGTACGGCTCCAGCATCCAGGCGCCCCGCGACCCGAGTGCGCCATCCACCGCCCGCTTGACGGCGCGGACCGTCAGACGTTTGTCTCCGTAGTTGACGATCCGGTACCTTGGCAGATCGACCGCCAGCCTGTCGGGCGGTTCCCGCAGCATCAGCCAGAGGCGGATGGGGAGGGCGCGCTCGTCCACCATCTTCTTCAAGAGCTCGATGGTGGCTGGCGGAGACCCGGCGTCGTTGATCGTGGTCAGTCCTTTCGACAGGCTTTCTGCCGCCGCCAGCTCGATGTCTTTGCGCAGGTCCGCCTCGACCTCGGCGGGCGTGCGCTTCGCACGATCGCGCGCGAGCGCGCTCGCGATGATCGATTGCGCCCGTTCGTTGAACAGCCCGGTTGGATTGCCGTCGGACCCCTTCAAGATCACGCCGCCTTCGGGATCGCGCGTTGCCGGCGTGACGCCCGCCAGTTCCATGGCCTTGGCGTTCGCGAATCCTGCATGACCGCTGGCATGCGTCAGCCAGACCGGGTTCTCGGGCGAAACCCTGCTGAGATCCGCGTGGACGGGGAAGCCCTCGACGTTCGGGACCGGCCGTCCCGACCATTTCTCCTGATGCCAGCCGCGTCCGAGAATCCATTCGCCAGGGCGGGCGGCTTTCGCCGCCTCGCCCACCATGCGAACGATGTCGGCCCAGTCATTGGCCGTTCCGAGCTTGAGGTTTCGCGCCGCCTGGCCGACGCCCGTGAAATGCGCATGCGCGTCGATGAAACCCGGAACGGCCAGCGCGCCCCTCAGATCGATGACGCGCGTGTTCGAACCGATGTACGGCTGAATGTCCAGATTCGATCCGACTGCAACAATCGTGTCGCCGACTGCCGCGAGGGCCTGGGCCTCCGGGCGGGCGTTGTCGACGGTGACGATCTTGCCGCCGCGGAGCACCAAGTCGGCCGGCGTCACGGTCAGCGATTGCAGGGGCGCCATGGCATGGGCATCTGTCCGTGCCTGGCCGAACCGCGAGCCCACCACCGAAGCCGCGGCCACGAGCATCGCCACGCCGCACGTCACCCGTTTCCAGTCGCCCATGAGAGGCCCTCCGCCTTGACGTATTCGATCATACGCCGGGCGTGCCTTGTGGTCTCCGACTCGTTGCCTGCCCGAATGGGTCCGGCTGCTCCAACTTGCTCCATTCGTACGGACAGGGGCTTTAGAAGATGTCAAGGTGTGCGAGAATGCAGCCGGACGCGATCGGTTGGGCGGCAGGAGCCTATGGGAAAAGACTCACGCAAGCACGAGCGGCGGCGGAAAAAGCCAGCGGTGGCGGTCAGGTTCTTGAAGTGGGCCAGCGCGATAGGCGCCGCGGCGCTCGTGGTCTACTTGATCTCGCAGTCCTCCGGCGTGGCCTATACCGAGGAAGACATCGGCGTCGTGAACTTCTCCGAGCTGGCGCCTGCGGAGAAACGGACCGCCCTCGAGGAAGCCAATAGCGCTCGATGCCCCTGTGGCTGCGGCATGACGCTGGCGCAGTGCGTGTCCACCGACATGACCTGTCCGGTGCGTGAAAACAACATTCAGCGCATCAGGACGATGGTACGCGAGGCCGACAAGCCGTAGCAGCCCCGTGCCATCACGAAAACTGCACGTGCCGGATGGCTCGCGAGCCGACGAAGATGCGCATGTTGTTGCCGGCTTCGTCGACCGGCCGGATGAAGAAGCCAACGGTATCGGTGCGGTAGCTCATCGTCGTGCCAACCAGCGTCTCGCCGTCGAGAAACGTGACGGCAATCGGCCGCCCGTGCTCCCGGGGTTGCGAATCGTGGTGCTCGACGCGGTCCGGATCGCCGTCGAAGTCCCGCACGAAGAACACCGCTTTGACGTAGGCGAGCGGCACGGTGATTCGTGTCATGAGCGGGGCGTTCGGCTTGGGCCATACCTGCAGCGAGCCGGATGACGCAGTGAACGGCTGGCTGTAGCCCTTGAGCAGCCGGCCGTCGGCATAGCGAACGACCAGTCGATACCAACCGGAAGGAGGATCGGCGGCTGCGACGTGCGCCAGCTCATTGGGCGCGGGAGCCGATACGAGATGGGTCGCCGATTCGGCCGGCGTCACAAGGCCCGAACCCGACGTCGACTCGGACCAGTGCGTCCGCGCGACGTTCAGACGCTGAGGGCCGCAAAAGGCGCTGCGGGTCTTGCCGTCCCGTCCGAATCGAGCCACATCTGGAAAGTTGATGGAACGCCTGAACTCGAGGGCGCCGCGGTACGTGGCCGATGGCGCCAGTCGGGAAACATGGCAGCGCAGGACCTGCGCCGGCACGACGAGGCCGCTGCCCTCGACGTCGATTTCCACGACAACCGTTGACCCTGGTTGCAGTCGGTACCCCGGGGTCTCGATTTGCGCCCCGCCGTGTGAGAGATCGATCACCTCGACACTAGGACCGTACTTCAGGCGGGCCGCTTCGAGCCACGGTAGCTCGGCGATCGAGCACCGGGTGTGGACACGTCGATCGGCCGCACTGGCCGAGTCGCCGTCGTCGACGAACGACCGCACGAGCGCGAGGTGACTGCTGGGAGGCGCCACGGAAATCCTGTGATCCCTGTAGGCCCTTTAGGCGACTGCCGTTCGCACGTCCATCTCGCCGAACCGGAATGCCGCCAGGAACGCTTCGACGACCACGGGATCGAAATCGGTGCCGTTGCCCTTGACGATGATGTCTTTGGCCTCGAAGGGCGACATGGCCTTCCTGTAGGGGCGGTCGGTCGTCAACGCGTCGTACACGTCCGCAACCGAAACGATCCGCGCTTCGAGGGGAATCTCTTGGCCGCGGGTCGGATGGTAGCCCGATCCGTTGAACTTGTCGTGATGCGCGAGCACGATCGGAATGACCCGGCGCAGCGACCCGCCGACGGTCTCGAGCATGGCCACGCCCGTTTCGACGTGTCGCTGAATCTCCTCGTACTCCTCGCGGGTGAATCGGGCGGCTTTGTACAACAGCTCGCGGCTGATCTCGAGCTTCCCGATGTCGTGCAGCAGTCCGGCGGCCCTGACGTCTTCGATGCGATCCGGGGACAGCGACAAGTGCGTGGCAATCCGCGCCGCGTACACCGACACGCGATAGGAATGGTGCTCCGTGTACTCGTCTTTGGAGATGAAGTGGCGCAGGAGCATCAGCACGCCGTTGTAGGTTTCGCGCATCTCATGGAGCTGTGCGTTCTTGTGCTCGCAGAGCGTGCCCATGAGGTAACCGGTGATGATCAGGATCCCGCCCCAGGCCAGAAGGTCGGGCCACGCGTCGGCCAGCGTCGCGCGTCCTCCGATGCCTACGAGCGTTCCGGTATGGGTGGTCGTGAGCAGCGTCACCAGCAGCACGCTCGCGAATGCCGTCAGCGTCGCGTGCCGGCGCCCGTAGAGATACGCCGACCCGAGCGTGGGCAGCGCGTAGAAGCTGAGGATCATTCGCTGCGTATCGAGGAGCAGGTTGAGAAGCAGAGCGATCGCGAAAATCGAGAGAAGGAGCCAGAGCTCCTTGTTCACTCTTTCAAGGTGACGGAGCGCCGTGAAGCTCATGGCCAAGCGCGGCGCCGGAAGGGCAGTCGGGGCGATCGAGGCCCTGGGAAGACGGTTGCCAACGACAGCGGAATTTTCGGCAAGTGTGGGGAGCATCGCCTCCTGCCCAGCAACACTCGTTCCCGAGTCGTCCCGTGCGGCCGAATATCAGAGGCTCGACCGTAAACGACTCGCCCAGAACGGTTAAGCGGAGCATGCTGAGCGTCGGTCTCGAGCGGCGGCGAAGCCGACCGCGGGCAAACTGTCTCGTTTCTGCACAGATGGGCGCAAACCAATCACAACGTAAGTAATTGATAACGAGTGGTTTATTCATTTATATCGACTCTAGATACCGTAATGGTCTATTGGATGCCATAATGGTCTATTATAGTACTATCGCTAACGTTCTTGAGAGTCTGCCGGGATCGAATCCCCGACCTCAAGTCCCCAAATTCCCCAAGATCCTCAAATGCTCAAGTCCTCAACTCCTCAAATTCGCGTCACATCCCCGGCGGCGTAAACCTCCCGTCCGCCCAGGGGACATGCTCGCCGCATTACACCCCGACCGCCATGTACTTCTTGACCGCGGCGATCGTGCGATCGATCTCCGCGTGCGTGTTGTAGAAATGCGGCGAGAAGCGCAGCCCGGGGCGGTCCTGGCCGCCGCGCGTGGCGCAGCCGATGCGATCCTTCTGATAGAGGGCAGCCTGCAGCCTGCGCGCGTCGAGGCTGCCGGGCTGGCAGGAGATCACGGCGACGGTGCGCGATGGATCAGTGCTCGTCCAGATCTTCACGCCGTCGAGTTTCTTCAGCCCTTCCATCAGTGCCTGCGTGAGCTCGCGTGCGCGCGCTTCGATCTGCGGGCGGCCGATCCGCGTCTGGAACTGCAGCGCCTCGCCGAACGCGATCATCGCCGGCTCGTCGCGCTGGCCGAAACCTTCGAAGGTGGCCGAAATGCCGACGCTCCCGGGATACGCGCTGTAGATCGTCGCCCAGATCTTGGCGTGCGACCGCTTGTTGATGAACAACACGCCGTTTTCCTTCGGGCCGCACGGCCATTTGTGCGCGCTGCCGCTGTAGAAGTCGGGCTGCATGTCGGAGAGGTCCACGTCGATCACGCCGAAGCTCTGCGCGCCGTCGACGAGCGTCAGGATGCCGCGCTCGCGCGCCAGCGCGCACAGCTCCCTTGCGGGAAAGAGATCGCCCACCGTGCTCGTCACGTGCGTGAAGCCGATCACTTTCGTGCTGGGCGTGATGGCGTTCCTGAAGGCCGCGAGATAGTGCTCGGCGCCGGGATGCGGACTGGGCGTCGGAATCTCCTTCACGGTGAAGCCGAACCGCTTCGCCTTCTGCTTCCACGCGTTGTTGTTGCACGGGTGGTTGTCCGAGGAGATGAGCACCTGGTCGCCCGGCTTCAGGTCGATGCCGTTCGACACCAGGTTGTTCGACTCGCTCGTGTTCCGTGTAATGACGATTTCCTCTGGCGCCACGCGGAGAAACGACGCCAGGATCCGGCGCGTGTTCTCGCGACCCTCTCCAAGCTTGACGCGGTTGTCGAACGATGGGTCGCGATCCATGTCTTTCGTGTGTCCGTACACCGCCTCGAGCACGGGCGCCGACGAAGGACACAGGTTGGCGGCGTTCAGCATCGCAAGGTCCGGTGGCATGACGAACTGCTCGCGCACGCTCTGCCAGTACCGCTCGTCGGGACGGGCGGGCGCGGGCCCGAGCGCTCTTGTTTGGGGCCACGCGGCGCCCGGTGTCAGAAAGGGAATGGCTCCGCCGAGGGCGAGCAGCCTGGCGAAGTCTCGACGACCGACGAGAGCGGCATTCTCACGCGCCATGGCGCCTCCTGTTTTTCTGCCCTACCTGACTGGCCTGGCCTCGTACGTCTTGCTGAAGCCGTTGCGGGTGTTCGTCACGGTGAACGATCCGTCCTCACGCGCCGAGACTTTGATCCAGAAGGCTTTCCCGTTGTGAACCGGCGGAGGGGCGGCGCCGGATCCGGGCGCCGGCGCCGGCATGGGCGCGAGCGGCATCGCGGCTGGTTCCTCGTCCACGGTGTTGGCGATGAACATGCCTGGCGCCGTGTACTCCTGCCCGCTCAGCAGCGAGAAGTGCACCTGCCAGAGATCTTCGAGGCCCGGCGCCGATTGAATGATCCGCATGGCATCGGGCTGGCCGCCTTTGCGCGTGCCGTTGTTCATGATCGCGACGCGCGGCCGAATGGCGTGTGCGAGCACCGGCGCGTTCGAAATCGCCTGCCCGTGGTGCGACACCATCCACAGATCGACGGTCCCGAGAGGATTGTTGGGACACATCAGCTCGAATTCCTTGTTCCACGTCAGGTCGCCCAGGTGGAGCGCGCGGAAGCGGCCGAACGTGATGAGGCTGCCGACCGACTGCGCGTTCTCGGTTGGGTCGGGATCTTGCGGCTTGAAGCCGGCACAATACGGGTTCGGCCGGCCGGCACCAGACAGCGGGGTCTTGAGCGGCTGGCCGGCCGACGCCACGATGCGGAAGTCGAGATTCGCCAGCGCGATCCGATCCCCCGGTTTTGCGATGGTGCGCTTCGACTTGGCGAAGAGCGGGGGATACACCTTCTGCAGAAATTCGTCCGCCGCGGCGGCCGGTTGAACGTTCCCGCCGTGATCGATGAAATTCCACACCGGGATCCGTGATGCGAGCTCCGGTACGCCGCCGAAATGATCGCCGTGGTAGTGCGTGATGATGAGATTGCTGATCGACGTCACGCCCGCATCGGCGGCGGCCGCCAGAATGCGGCCGACGTCCCGCGAGGCCGCGGCGCCGCCGTTGCCCGCATCAATGAGGAGCGATTCACCGGTCGGCGACACGAAGAGCGTGGCGTTGCCGCCCTCGACGTCCACGACGTAGATGTCCAGCGTCCGCCCGGACCTGATTTGCGCAGTGAGGAGCGAGGCACCCAACACGACCGAGACGAGCGCGGCAATCGATGTGCGCACGGAAGGCTCCTTCTGAGCGTTCTGAGCGAAGCGACCCGACCGAGAGTGTAACGCATCTGCCGCCAAAGGCTCTACCACGGAGGACACCTCGTGGCCGTCCTGGGCCACTAGCGTCGGCCCGCCACGGCGAGCCCGATCCCGCCAAGAATCAGTACGGCGGCCGCCACGAGCCGGATCGTGATCTGTTCGGACAAGAACACCACGCCGCCGGCCGCGGTGAACACGGGCGTGGCCGATTGCACAATTGCCGCGCGGGTCGCGCTCAAGCCACGAAGCGCCGCGTACCAGACGACGTAGCCGAGCCCAGACGCGAGGGCGCCGGACGAGACGGCGAGCAGCGCCCCTTGTGCCGACGCGTGAAACCCGCCGACGGCGAGAAGACTCACCGCCAGCGCGAGCGGCACGCTGCGCGCGAAATTCTCGGTCGTCGCCGCGAGCGGATCGCCGGCGCCGAAGCCCCAAAGCGAGTAGAACCCCCACGACAGCCCGGCCCCCGCCATCACCAGTGAAGCGACGAGTGGCGGCGACGACAGCCCGGGCAAGACCAGCACGACGAGCCCGCTCAGGGCGGAGGCGAGGCCCACCCACTCCAGTGCGCGCGGCCGCTCCCCGGACGCGAGCGCATGGCCAATCATGGTGGTCTGCACGGCGCCGAAGAGGATGAGAGCGCCGGTGCCGGTCGTCAGGTTGAGGTAGGCAAATGAAAACGCGATCGCATAGGCAACGAGTGCCAGTGGCGCTCGCCAAGCCGCCGTGGTGCCAGGAGCGAAGGGCGAAGGGCCACGGGCTAAGGGCAAAGGGTCGAGGGCCGCGGGCAGAGGGTCAAGGGCTAAGGGCAAAGGGTCGAGGGCCGCGGGCAGAGGGCCGGGGAGAGAGGGCGGCCGGCGAAGTCGTCGCGCCATGGCCGTGATCGCCAGAAGCATCGCGGCGCCCGACACGAGCCGGATCGTCGTGAAGCTCGCGGCGTCGATCGTCCGGCCGCCGAGCGCCAGCCGGCAGAGGATCGAATTGGCCGCAAAAGCGGTGAGCGCGAGGGCGGTGTAGAACGGCGTCACGAGTAGCGAAGATTTGCCATTGTAGCCAACGGGCCTGTGACTCGGCGGTTTGAGGCGAAGCCTCGCTACTCGCCGGCTCCGATGGGGCCATGGTAGGGCCCTTACTCGGGGCGACTGAAAAGATGCTTTAATAGCCGCCATGATGCTGCGAATGGCTGGCCTTGGACTCTTCGTGATCACGATCACGCTCGTCGCGCCCCCGCCCGCCTGGGCACAGTGCGAGGCCCGTCCGCTCGGCAACCCGCTGCAAGGCGCCGTGTGGAACGGCTGGGGCGTGGACAACACGAACGGCCGATTCCAGAACGCGAAAGCTGCGGGGCTTCGCGCCGAAGACCTCCCTCGCCTGAAGCTGAAGTGGGCGTTCGGCTTCGACAAAGCGACGAGCGCCTTCGCGCAGCCGACCGTGGCGGCGGGCCGCGTCTTCGTCGGCAGCCAGGGCGGCCAGGTGTTTTCGCTCGACGCCGCCACCGGCTGTACGTTCTGGACCTACGAGGCGGGCGCGGGCGTGCGTACGGCCGTCGTGATCGGTGCCACGAGAGCGGCACCGAGCGGCTACGCGGCGTATTTCGGCGACATCCGCGCGAACATCCACGCCGTCGACGCCGCCAGCGGCCAGCGCGTCTGGACGCAGAAGGTCGAAACCCACCAGGCCGCCCGCGTGACGGCGGCGCCCACGCTCGCCGGCGACCGCCTGGTCGTTACCGTGTCGTCGCTCGAAGAAGTGCCGGGCGGCGCGGCTGCCTACGAATGCTGCACGTTCCGCGGCAGCGTGGTCTCGCTCGACGCGCAGAGCGGCAAACAGATCTGGAAGACGTACACGATTCCTCAGGAGCCGCGGCCGACGAAGAAGAACGCGAAAGGCGTGACGCAGTGGGGCCCCGCCGGCGCCGCCGTCTGGTCGTCGCCGACGGTTGACGCCGCCAAGGGCGTCGTGTACGTCTCGACGGGCAATGCATACAGCGAGCCGGCGGCCGACACGACCGACTCGGTGCTCGCGCTCGATCTGAAGACCGGCAACCGGCTCTGGGTCAAGCAGCTCACGCCCAGCGATGTCTTCGTGGTCGGTTGCGGCGGTGGGACCGGGACCGCGACCAACTGCGCCGACAAACCGGGGCCGGACTTCGACATCGGCAACTCGCCAATCCTGCGGTCGTTGCCCGGAGGCCGCCAGATTCTGGTGCTCGGCCAGAAATCCGGCGTCGCCTGGGCACTCGACCCGAACAAGCAGGGCGAGGTCGTCTGGCGGTTCGTCGCCGGCAAGGGCAGCGCGCTCGGCGGCATGGAGTGGGGCTCGGCGGCCGACGACGAGATCGCGTATTTCCCCTTGTCGGACGTGCTCCTCCCTCCAGCGCAGCAGGGCGGGCTGTTCGCGGTCCGGATGGCGACCGGCGAGCAGGTTTGGCACGCGCCACCAATCCCGGTGACGTGCGCCTCGCCGCGGGGCTGCAGTCCGGCGCAGTCGGCCGCCATCTCGGTCATTCCAGGCGCGGTGTTCTCGGGCGCGATGAACGGGTACCTGCGCGCGTACTCGACCGCCGACGGAAAGATCATCTGGGAATTCAACACCGGCCAGGAGTTCAAGACCGTGAATGGCGTCGCGGGCAAGGGCGGATCGATCAACGGTCCCGGTCCGACGATCGCGGGCGGCATGGTGTTCACCAATTCCGGCTACGGGCAGTTCGGCGGCATGGTGGGGAACGTGCTGCTGGCGTTTGGGATCGACTAGAGGCTCGGACTCGCCGATTGATGTTCACGGCCTTTCGTGTTTTCGAAGAAAACGGAAGCGTCTCGGGCCGCCTCACAGAGCTGTCGCTCGACGACCTCAGCGCGGGAGCCGTCGTCATCAAGGCGACGTACTCGAGCGTGAACTACAAGGACGCGCTCGCGGCCACCGGCGCCGGCAAGATCATGCGGCGCTTCCCGCTCGTGGGCGGCATCGACGTCGCGGGTACGGTCGAGTCGAGCGCCGACGCGCGCTTTGCGCAGGGCCAGCCGGTGCTCGTCACGGGCTACGACCTCGGCGTCAACCACGACGGCGGATTCGCCGCGTACGTGCGCGCGCCAGCCGATTGGGTCGTGCCCATTCCAGCCGGGCTCACGCCTCTCGAGGCGATGACGATCGGGACGGCCGGATTCACCGCAGCCTTGTCGATCGTTGAAATGGAAACGAACGGCCTGACGCCCGGCGCGGGCCCCGTCATCGTGACCGGTGCCACCGGTGGCGTCGGCTGCATCGCGGTCGAGATTCTCGCCGGTCTCGGTTATCAGGTGACCGCGCTCACGGGAAAAGACGACCGGCACGACTTCCTGCGATCGCTCGGCGCCAAGGACGTGCTCTCGCGCCACACCTTGGCGATGGGCACCAAGCCGCTGGAGAAGTCGCTCTGGGCGGGCGCCGTGGATCCTGTCGGCGGCGAGACGCTGGCGTGGCTCACCCGGACGATGGGCTACGGCGGATCGATCGCGAGCTCGGGGCTGACCGGCGGAACCGAGCTGAAAACAACCGTGCTGCCGTTCATCCTGCGCGGCGTGAAGCTGCTGGGGATCGACTCGGTGATGTGTCCGATGCGTCAGCGCCTGGAGGTGTGGAAGCGGCTCGCGACCGGCATGAAGCCGCGTCATCTCGGCGCGATCGCGCGCGAAGTGACGCTGGCCGGCCTGCCGGCGGTGTTTTCCGAGCTGCTCAAAGGAGCCGCTCGCGGACGGACTGTCGTGAAATTGACCTAGAAAACGACAAGGACGGCCGAAACTGTAGCTCGCGAGCTCAACTGCCGAAGAAATGGGTGTCAACATTTGTCAGGACATCAAGGCGGTTGACAGAAATTGTCAAGTCCCCGGCGTGCGCTGATGATACAGTCGCCGTATTTTCAGCAAGTTACAGCGACCATCAGATCCGGCACGGCGCCTGCAGCTCGAAGTAAGGAGGCTCTTCTGCCTGTGAGAATTCGAAAAGCTAACGGTTTCGCGCTCCTCGATCTGCTTTTCGTGATCGGCATCATCGGCATTCTCGCGTCGATTGCCACGCCGCGGCTGCTGGCCGCGCGGCAATCGGCCGGCGCGGCGTCGGCGATCGGTTCACTTCGGTCGATTGCCAGTGCCCAGCTGACATTCGCGCTGACGTGCGGCGGCGGCTTCTACGCGCCGAGCTTGAAGGCGCTGGGCGTCGCACCGATCGGCAGCGACATTCCGTTTCTCAGCCAGAACCTGACCGGCGGCGCCATCGTGACGCGCGGCGGCTACTTGATTCAGTTGGAGGCGGCGGCCTACCCACAGGCACCGACCAGCTGCAACGGGCTCGCCATCGGGGAAACCGGCCAGGCGTACAAGGCCGGCGCGGATCCTGCCGACGTCAACAACAACTTCCGGTACTTCGCGATCAACGCGAACGGCTCGATCTTCGAGGATACCGTGTCGTTGTACAAGGACATGCCCGAAGTCGGCGACCCGGCGAGCGGGCACGTCCTCCAGTAGCTCGCGCTCGCGGACCCGGATATAATCTCCTCACGATGTGGACCAAGATGATGGGCGGCCCTCGGAAGAAGGCCCCCAAGACGATTGCGGTGATCGATCCCGATCGCTGTTTCGGCGCGTTTGCGTGCTCGATTTGCCAGGCCGCCTGCCCGGTCGCCAACTGCATCGTTGAAGAACCCGACCGCGACGGCCGCATGGTGTGCGCGGTTCGCGCCGACTTGTGTATCGGCTGCGGCCTGTGCGTCACGCTCGGCAATGTCACCGCGCCGCAGCAGCGCGAGTTTGGATGCCCGTCAGACTACGACGCCATCAACATGATGCCGTTCGAAGAGGTCGTGAGAGTGCTGACAGCAGTTGAAAGCTAAAAGTCAAAAGTCAAAAGTCAAAAGTCAAACGCAAAGAGCGGTAGGTTCGCGTTTCTCACTTTTCACTTCTGACTTCTCGCCGTAGGTTTTCATTCGCCAGGCGAGCTGCGGCATAGCGCGACGGCAGAGTGTGGTCGATTCGGCTGGCGATGAACCGTGTCGCCTCCGACAGATCGGGCAGCGACACACCCGTCTCGATTCCCAACCCGTTCAGCATGTAGATCAGATCGTCGGTCGCGAGATTGCCGGCCGCTCCAGGCGCGTACGGGCATCCGCCCAGGCCTCCTGCCGAGGCGTCGAAGGTGCCCACTTCGAAGGAGAGCGCGGCCAGCACGTTGGCGAGCGCCGTGCCGCGCGTGTCGTGGAAATGCAGCGCGAGGCGATCGACAGGTGTGTGCGCCAGCACGTGCTCGAGCAGCGTCGAGACCTGCCCTGGATGTGCGACGCCGATGGTGTCGCTGACGGCCACCTCGAAGACGCCGAGCGCGAGCAGCCGGTCGACCATCGCGACGACCGTCTCCAGCGGCACGTCGCCCTCGTACGGACAGCCGAACGCCGTGGACAGATACCCGCGAACCCGAACGCCCGCGGATCGTGCGTGATCGCACAGGGCCTTGTACATGTCGAACGACGCGTCGATGCCCTGGTTGATGTTCTTTCTGCTGAACGTCTCGGTCGACGCCGCGAAGACGGCCACCTCCTGCACGCCGGCCCCCATCGCTCGATCGAGCCCAGCCACGTTCGGCACGAGTGCGGTATAACGGGTGCGCGGCCGCCTGGTGATGCCCGCGAACACGGCGGCGGCGTCCGCCATCTGCGGCACCCACGTGGGGCTGACGAAGGCCGACACCTCGATGACCGGCAGGCTCGCCGCGCCCAGCCGGTTGACGAACTCAATCTTGTCGGCCGTGGACACGACGGCTTTTTCGTTTTGCAGACCGTCGCGTGGCCCGACCTCCACGACAGTGACTTTGCGTCCCTTGAAGGATTGCCGGTTCGTCAAATCCTCAAATCCTCAAATCCTCAAATCCTCAAATCCTCAAATCCTCAAATCCTCAAATCCTCAAATTTCAGTTCCACCAACACCGCATCGGGCTGCACCAACTCGCCCTCTCGGCAGCGAACGGCCGACACGACCGCGTCGCCGGCCGCGCGGAGCGGCAACTCCATCTTCATCGCTTCGAGAATCACGAGGGTCTCGCCGGCCGTGACCGCGGCGCCGGGCGCGACCATGACCTTGAGCACGGTGGCCGGCATCGGCGCCCTCAGCGCTTGCGTGGCATCGACGCGGGCGGCGGGCAGGCCGCGCATCCGATCGCGCGCGTTTCGATACACGTCGCCGTCCGCGAACGCCCAGCAATCGTCGGGCGGTCCGGCCACGTAGACCACGTCGACGCCGCCGTCGTGCTCCACGCGGTACACGCCGTCTCCGATCCTGGTGACCATCATCTGTGTCGCCCCTCGCGCATCAGCCCCGAGGCCCCAGTCCCGAATCCCGAGCAGCGAAACACGACCGTTCACCGTCCCCAGCCTCCAGCCACGACCCCCAAGCTCCCCTAGCTCCCGTCCCACGGATCGTCACGAACGCGGGAATGTGTGCCAGCCCGGTGCGTGCTGTTCCTCTCGTGAGCAGAGTGAGCGGCCATGGCCGCGGCGACAAACGCTGGCGCCGGGCCTGGCTCCTCCAGAAGTGTTGCGCCCTCGCGGTCGAGAAACCCGGTGTCGACCATACCGGCGCGAAACGCGGAATGCTCGATTACGCGTAAGAGAAAGGGGATGTTCGTCCGGACGCCGAGCACAGGAAAGGCGCGAAGCGCCGAGGCCAGGCGGGCCATGGCCAGGTCGCGAGTCTCGGCCCCCGCGATGACCTTGGCGAGAAGCGGGTCGTAGTGGATCGACACCTCGTCGCCCTCGGCGACGCCGCTGTCGACTCGGACGCCAGGCATCCGCGGCTCACGGTAGAGCAGGAGCCTCCCGGCCTGCGGCAGAAACCCGCTGGCGGGGTCCTCGGCGTAGATGCGCGCCTCGATCGCATGGCCGCGCTGCGTGAGCGTCTCCTGGCGCCAGGGGACCTGTTCGCCCGAGGCCACGAGCAGCTGGGCGCGTACCAGATCCACGCCCGTCACGACTTCGGACACGCCGTGCTCGACCTGCAGTCGCGTGTTCATCTCGAGGAAGTAGAACGGCGGGCGGGTGTCGTCGCCGTCGGCGGGCGCCACCAGAAACTCCACCGTGCCCGCGCTTTGGTACGACACGGCGCGCGCCGCGCGCACGGCGGCGTCGGTCACCGCCGCCCTCAGGTGAGGCGAAATGGACGGTGACGGGCTCTCTTCGATCACCTTCTGGTGACGGCGCTGCGTCGAGCACTCGCGCTCGAACAGATGCACCACGCTCCCGTGCCGGTCGCCAAACACCTGGACCTCGACGTGCCTCGGCCGTTCGATGAGGCGTTCGACGTACAGCGTGCCGTCGCCGAAGGCGGCCAGCGCTTCGCGGCGCGCCGCGGGCACTTCGGCGGCGACCTCCGAGCGCTCCCGGACCGTCCGCATCCCCTTGCCGCCGCCGCCGGCCGAGGCCTTGACCAGTGCGGGCAGACCGACGCGGTCGATGGCGGCAGAGATGCCCTCGTCCGTTTGATCGACAGGCGTGTCGCCCGCCACGACCGGCACGCCGGCCTGCTGCATGATGCGCCGCGACTCGATCTTCGAGCCCATGTCGGCTATCGTTCGTGCGTTCGGGCCGACGAAGATCAGACCTTCACGGTCGCATGCGGCGGCAAACGAGGCGTTCTGCGCAAGAAACCCGTAGCCGGGATGCACGGCGTCGGCGAGGGTCGAGCGGGCGGCGTCGATGATCCTCCGGCTCGACAGATAGCTGTCGGCAGCGGCGGAGGGACCGATCGGCACCGCCCGGTCGGCCGCCGAGACGTGCATGGCGCGCGCGTCGGGCTCCGAGTACACCGCCACGCTTTCGATCCCGAGCTCGCGACACGCCCGGATGATACGGACCGCAATCTCGCCACGGTTGGCGATGAGAAGGCGGCGAATCACGGAGCCAGCACTGCCGAGGACGCCGAGAGCATTCCCCGTCTCGTCCTCCGCATCCTCTGCGGTAAGCATGTCATGAGCTCCATGACGGCTTCCTTCTTCAGTGCATTGCGCACGTCAGCGCGATCGAGCATGAGGTACGTCTATCTGTTTCGTGCTTTCGTGTTTTCGTGGCTTCTTCTTCGTGCCTTCGTGCCTTCGTGCCTTCGTGGCTACATTCGGAACACCCCGAACTTCGGCTGCCCGATCGGCGCGTTGTAGGACGCCGACAGCGCGAGCGCCAGTGTGCGCCTCGTCTCCGCCGGATCGAGAATGCCATCGTCCCACAGCCTGGCGGTGGAGTAGTAGGGCGAGCCCTCGAGGTCGTACTTGTCGAGAATCGGCTGGCGGAGCGCCTGCTCCTCTTCGGGCGGAAACGGCCTGCCCTCGCGGGCGAGCTGATCGCGCTTGACCGTTGCGAGGACGCCCGCCGCCTGTTCGCCGCCCATCACCGAGATACGCGCGCTCGGCCACATCCACAGGAAGCGCGGCTCGTACGCGCGGCCGCACATTCCGTAGTTCCCCGCGCCAAACGACCCGCCGATGACGACGGTGAACTTGGGCACCACCGAATTGGCCACGGCGTGCACCATCTTCGCGCCGTCCTTGGCGATGCCCGCGCGCTCGTACTGGCGGCCCACGATGAAGCCGGTGATGTTCTGAAGAAACACGAGCGGCACGCCTCGAAGGTTACAGATCTCGATGAAATGTGTCGCCTTCAGCGCCGATTCCGAGAAGAGCACGCCGTTGTTCGCGATGAGGCCCACGAGCATGCCGTGCACACGTGCGAAGCCCGTCACGAGTGTGGCCCCGTAACGCGCCTTGAACTCGTCGAAGCGTGAGCCGTCGACCACGCGCGCCACGATCTCGTGCACGTCGTACGGCCTGCGGAGGTCGGCGTTGACGATGCCGTACAGCTCCGACGGGTCGTACTTCGGATCTTCGGGCGCGGCCATGCCGGGCGGCAGGTCCTTGCCGCCGGTCAGCCGCGACACGACCGTGCGGCATGTCTCGAGCGCGTGGTCGTCGTCCTCGGCAAAGTAGTCGGCCACGCCCGACACGCGGGTGTGGACGTCGGCGCCACCCAACTCCTCGGCGGTCACTTCCTCGCCCGTGGCCGCCTTGACCAGGGGCGGGCCGCCCAGAAAAATCGTGCCGGTGCCCTTGACGATGATCGTCTCGTCCGACATCGCTGGCACGTACGCGCCGCCGGCCGTGCACGCGCCCATGACCACGGCAATCTGAGGGATGCGCTCGGCCGACATGCGGGCCTGATTGAAGAAGATGCGGCCGAAATGCTCGCGG
This sequence comes from Acidobacteria bacterium RIFCSPLOWO2_02_FULL_65_29, assembly GCA_001767435.1. Classification (GTDB taxonomy): domain Bacteria; phylum Acidobacteriota; class Vicinamibacteria; order Vicinamibacterales; family CAVVIG01; genus 2-02-FULL-65-29. The sequence continues at coordinate 18,820 of MEKT01000148.1, forward strand.
TCCGGAAACACCTCGGCCTGCATGGGCAGAAAGGCCCCACCCGAATCGACCAGGTACACGCAGGGCAGCCGGTTCTCGAGCGCGATCTGCTGCGCGCGGAGGTGCTTCTTGACCGTGATCGGGTAGTACGTGCCGCCCTTCACCGTCGCGTCGTTGGCGACGACAAGGACCTCGCGGCCCGAGACGCGCCCGACCCCCGTCACGAGGCCCGCGCCAGGCGCGTCGTTGTCGTACATGTCGAACGCCGCGAGCGGCGACAGTTCGAGAAAGGGCGAGCCGGCGTCGAGGAGGCGCTCGATGCGATCGCGAACCGGCAGCTTGCCCTGATCGCGGTGGCGCTGCAGGTACTTGGCGCCGCCGCCCTCGCGTGCCCGGCTCACCCGCTCGCGGAGCTCGACGACGAGCTGTTCCATCCGCGCGCGGTTCGCCTTGAACGTCGCGTCGGACGAATCGATACGAGTGGTGAGGACATCCATAGAGTCGATAGTCGATAGTCGATAGTCGATAGTCGTTAGTCGATAGTCGTTGGTCGGCGTTCGTTGGTCGTCAGTTCGTTGGCCGTCAATCGTTGGCGCAAGGGGTCAGGTGACTATTTCACCATCCGCAGCAATCCGTCTTGAAGCCGCAGCTCGGACATCGCCAGACGGCGTGCATCCGGTACATATCCGCGCCGCAGCGCTCACACAGCACTTTGTCGTTGTCGGTCGCCGGCTGCCGGATGCTCACGGAAGAGAGGGGTCGCTCGGGCAGGCGGGGTGGGGTTGGGTCGGCCATCGGCGCGATTATC
>MEKT01000149.1 GCA_001767435.1 Acidobacteria bacterium RIFCSPLOWO2_02_FULL_65_29
TGCGGATCCTCGCGCGCTCGATGTGGAACGTGCTCGTGTTCCTGCTGAACAGCGTGATCTTCATCCTGATCGGCTTCCAGCTCTCCGAAATCACCGGGCGGATGGCGGGATATACGGCGCCACAGCTCGCGGGGTACGCGCTCGCCGTGTGCGCGGTGGCGATCCTGGTGCGCTTCGCCTGGGTCTACCCCGTCGAGTACCTGCTGCACCGGATCGGCGTTTCGCACCACGAGGAGCCGCCGCCCAGGGGCGAGGCCGTCATCGTCAGCTGGTGCGGCATGCGCGGCATCGTGTCGCTCGCCGCCGCGCTCGCCCTGCCCATCTCCCCTGGGACGGTGGACCCGGGCGGGTTTCCGCACCGCGATCTGATCGTGTTCCTCACCTTCGTGGTGATCTCGGTGACCCTGGTGCTGCAGGGTCTGACCCTCGGGCCGCTCATCCGCCGCCTCGGCATCGGCGCGGACCTGGGCACGCGCGAGGAGGAGCAGCTCGCGCGCGAGGCGATGGGCCGCGCCGCGCTCGACGCGATCGCGCGCGAGTCGGGCACCGCGCCTGCGCCCTCCGTCGCTCGGGTGCGCGAGGAGTTCGCCGAGCGCATGGCCCTCGCCGCGCCGCACGATTCGCGCGAAGTGGGCGAAGCCCTCGCCTCCCGCCGCCTGCGCCTCGCCGCGATCCGCGCCGAGCGCCAGGAGCTCGTCCGCATCTGGCGCGCAGGGCAAGTCAGCGACGATGTCCTGCATCGCCTCGAGGAAGAGCTCGACTACGAAGAGCAGAGGCTCTAGCGCTTTCTCTCACGCCGTCGCGCTGTCGGTCAGCTAATCGTTAGCGCTCAACAGCCTGAGCGCACGCCGAATGCAGTCGATGTTGACAGATATGCATAACGTGCATATATTGTAAGCGTGTCCGCCGAATTCGACCCGAAAAAGGATGCGGCAAACCTCAAGAAGCACGGCGTGTCGCTTTCCGAGGGCGACGGGGTGCTGAATGACCCTCTCGCACTCACTATCGAGGATGACGCTGCTGAGGGCGAGCAGCGGTTTGTCACTATCGGGATGAACGCGTTCGGGTCGTTGATGGTCGTGGTTCACACTCCTCGAAGCAGTGAATCGCGGACGATCTCTGTGCGGAAGGCCGACCCCAAGGAACGGAGAAACTATGGAAAAGGTGTATGACTTCTCGAAAGGAAAGCGTGGCGCGGTAATTCCCACGACTGGGAAGACGCGTATCACCATCTACATGGACGACGCAATCGTCAGCCGATTCAAGGCTCAATCGGAGAAGACCGGCAAGGGCTATCAGACGCTGATCAACGAAGCTCTAAAGGCCCACCTGGGTCTCGCGGAGCAACCCGTCACGCAGGATCTCGTGCGCAAGATCGTGCGAGAAGAACTCGCGGCGCACGGTTGAGCGCTAACCCGGCGCCGCACGCCGGTAGGCTCTACGTTGGCGTGCGCAGTGGGCAAATGCCGGTGCGGGCGTAAAATGACCGCGTTTTCTGGAGGGACCAAGTATGTCGGATATTTTGAAGGAGCTTGAGCGCCAGGCGCGCACGTTGACAGCGGAGGAACGCGCGCTGCTGGCGGAGCTACTGCTTGAATCGCTCCGCGATACGCCGCTCGCGGAAATCGAGGCCGCTTGGGACCGCGAGATCAAGGAACGGGCGGCCGCGTATGACCGCGGAGAACTCAAGACGTTTTCGGCGGAAGACGTATTTGCCGAGGCAAGGCGCCTTGCCCGGTGAAGCGGGCGCGGTTCATCGCCGCGGCACGCGTCGAATTTCTCGCCGAGGTTGTTTACTACAACGAGGCGCAACCCGGATTGGGTGAGCGCTTCACTGCCGCAGTAGAAGAGGCGGCAGCTCGCGCGGTCGCCTTTCCCCTCTCGGGCTCTCCATCTCGCGCCAAGACACGTTGGATCATCGTGAAGGGGTTTCCGTTCTCGATCTTCTATCGGCCTGTAGCCGATGAAATCGTGATATTCGCGCTGGCACACCATTCGCGGCGCCCCTTCTACTGGCAAGCGCGCACACGTGCCCGCTGATTCCATGTCGAAGGAACGCTAGAACGATGCCGGCCGACGAAGCCGTCACGCTCGAAGGCGGCTGCGACTGCCGCGAGGTGCGCTACCGGATGACGAGCGCGCCGCTGTTCGTGCATTGCTGCCATTGCCGCTGGTGCCAGCGCGAGACCGGGGCGGCGTTTGCGCTGAACGCGATGATCGAGGCGGACCGGGTGGTGCTGCTGAGCGGCGAGCCGGAGGTGGTGAATACGCCCTCGAACAGCGGCAAGGGCCAGAAGATCGCGCGCTGCCCGAAGTGCCGGATCGCGCTGTGGAGCAACTACGCGGGGGCGGGGGACAAGGTGCGGTTCGTGCGCGTCGGGACGCTGGACGAGCCGGACCGGCTGCCGCCGGACATCCACATTTTCACTTCCACGAAGCAGCCGTGGGTGGTGCTGCCGCCCGGCACGCCCGCGGTGCCGGAGTTCTACGAGCTGAAAAAGTACTGGCCCGCGGCGAGCCTCGAGCGGCGGCGGGCGCTGCTCGGGCGCTGAGTCGATGCCGAGCCGGGAACGCGTCGAGGCGCTGATCGCGCGGGTGGAGGCGGGGAAGTACGTAGAAGCGATCGAGGAGTTCTACGCCGAGGACGCGAGCATGCAGGAGAACCTGCAGCCGCCGCGCAAGGGGCGCGATGCGCTGGTCGAGGGGGAGCGCAAGGTGCTCGCGGCGCACAAGGCGGTGCGCACGCTTCCCGGGAGCTGGTACCTTGTGGACGGGGACCGGGCGGTGATCCACTGGGTGTTCGAGTTCACCCGCCACGACCGCAGGGTGCTGCGCATGGAAGTGCTCGCGCACCAGCGCTGGCGGGGCGAGCGGATCGTGGAGGAGCGGTTCTACTACGATCCGGCGCAGATCGGATGAAGCCGGGAGCGACGAGTCCATGAAGTTGACGAGCTTCGAGGCGATCGTGCGGGCGCTGCAGGAGGCGGGGGTGCGCTATCTCGTCGCCGGCGGCCTGGCAGTCAACGCGCACGGGTATCTGCGGTTCACCAAGGACGCGCATTTCGTGGTGCAGCTCGTGCCGGACAACATCCGGCGCGCATTCGATGCGCTCGCCCGGCTGGGCTACCGGCCGATCGTGCCGGTCGACGCCGGACAGTTCGCCGACGGCGAGATCCGCGCGCGCTGGATCCGCGAGAAGGGCATGCAGGTACTGCAGTTCTGGAGCGACCAGCATCGCGAGACGCCGGTCGATGTCTTCGTCGCGGAGCCGTTCGATTTCGACGCGGAATTCGCCGCCGCGCTGGTCAAGCCCCTGTTCGGCACCCTTCCCGTGCGATTCGTCTCCATCCCGACGTTGATTCGCATGAAGGAGGCTGCGGGGCGGCCGCAGGATACAATCGACATCGGATACTTGCGCATGAGGCAGGCGCAGGATGAGCGCGGCGGACGCTGAGCACATCGACTGGCATTTGACCACCTGGCGCGGCGCGCAGGAGGAGCAGTTGCGCCGCTGGGCCGCGCTTCCGCTCGAACGGATCGTCCTCGCGCAGGAGGAGATGCAGGCGCTCGCCGATCAGCTCGCTTCCGCGCCTGCCGAATCCCCGATGCGCGCCGCTCCGGACTCGACTATGCCGCGGCGCGCTGCTGGAGCTGGCGCCGGCCCTCGGGCGAAGCCATCGCGAGCAGCCGGTCTCCGGCGCGCAGCAGATACTCGGCGGGCGGGTTGAACTCCCAGGCGTCGCCGCGGCGCACCGCGAGCACGATGTAATCCCGCGAAGGCGGCGCCACGCGTTCGAGCGACAGCTCGACTGCGCCCCCGGGCACGGTCACTTCCTCGACGCGCAGCGACGTGTCCGAGCGCAGCATCTCGTCGAGGAACCCCACCACGGTCGGCCGGATCATCGCCGAGGCGATGCGCATGCCGCCGGTGAAGTCGGGCGAAACGATTGCGTCCGCGCCGACGCGCTTGAGCTTGTCCATGTTGCGCACCTCGTGGCAGCGCGCCACCACGCGGATCGCCGGGTTGAGCTGCTTGACCGTGAGGGTGATGAGCAGGTTCTTGCCGTCGTCCCCGGTGACGGCGAACGCCCCGGCCGCGCGCGCGACGCCGGCGCGGCGCAGCGCGTCGTCGTCCGAGCTGTCGCCGTGGAACACAAGCGCGTTGGGAAAGCGCTCGCGGAACGCGTCCACCGCCTCCTGGGCGTCCTCGACTGCAACGTAGGGCCGCCCCGTCACCTCGAGCTCGTGGGCGACGTTGCTGCCGACGCGGCCGACGCCGCAGATGATGTAGTGGCCGGTGAGCGAATCGATCCTGTCCTGCATTTTATGCCTCCTGAGAACCTGGTCGAACTGGCTCTCGACGATGAACGCGGTGAGCTTGGCTGCGGTGTAGGTGACGTTGAGGATGCCGATCGACGCGATGAACATGGTGAAGACGCGCCCGCCCGGACTCGCCGACAGGTCGATCACCTCGCCGTAGCCGATCGTGGCCACGGTGATGAAGGTCATGTACGCGGCGTCGAGCAGCGTCGCCTTGTAGTCGCTGATCCTCCAGTAGCCGAGCGTTCCGATCACCCAGCCGACGATTGCGAACAGGATCGGCCAGCGGAACGCGACGTAGAAGCGCCTCGCGAAGCCGCTCGGGATCATGCGCGGCGGCTCCTGCCGGCGCGCCGCCTGCGGCGCGCGCGCCAGGCGAGCACGACGTATGCGCGCCAGCCGACCTGGACGGCGACGTAGCCGAGCGCGGCGAGCGTGAGCGCGAGCGCCACCAGGCCCACGGCGAGCGGCTTGCCGAGCGCGAGCGTCCAGTCGAGAAGCGCCCTCATCGATTCCATCCAGCTCATCCAGTCCCACTCGAACGGCTGCACCGGATGGCGGTTGCGGCTGCCGCCCAGGAGCAGGGACCCGTAGCCGTAGGCGAGCGCGTAGAGCGGCACGATGGTGAACGGATTGGTGTAGAAGGTAACGATCAGGGCCACCGGCAGATTCTTCTTCAGCGGGATCGCGAGCAGCACCGCAGTGAGCATCTGCAGCGGCCCCGGCACCAGCCCCGAGAACAATCCGATGGCCACCGCGCCGGCCACCGAGTCGCGGTTCAGGTGCCAGAGGTTGGGGTGGTGCAGCCATTTTCCGAACCGGGCGAGGTGCCTGTGGTTGCGGATCTGCGTGGCGTCGGGCAGGTACTTGCGGAAGAATTTTCTCGGCATGGTCGGCGCGGACGGCGTCCGCCGCGTTCAATTCTAGATGAGCCTCGTCATCCTGGCGTTCGCCGCGGGCGTTGTCGTCCTGCAGCTGCAGCCGGCGCTGCCTTCGCCGGCGTGGCTCTGGACGATGCCGTTCCTCGGCGCGCTCCCGCTGTGGCGGCGGGAGGCCGCGGTCCCTGTCGCCTTCGCGATCGGATTTCTCTGGGCGGCCGCGTTCGCCCAAGTGCGCCTCGCGGACCGCCTCGCGCCCGCGCTCGAGGGCAGGGACCTCGAGGTCGTCGGC
>MEKT01000150.1 GCA_001767435.1 Acidobacteria bacterium RIFCSPLOWO2_02_FULL_65_29
CGTCGTGCATGACGACGATGTCGCCGCGAGAGGCGCGTTTGGACAGCCGCCGGGCCAGGCTCTCGGCCTCGCGCGGCCGGTACCAGTTCCAATCCCATAGGCCCCAGCTCCATCCGACTAGACGATGGTCGATCAGATCCAGCCCTTCGTACATCGACCCGCTGCGCCAGCCGGCGTGCGGCCGGAACAACTGACACGGGCGCTGGCCGGCGAGCTGCTCGATTCGATCGGCGTTTCGCGTTAGGAGCGCCGCGAGCCGCTCGGGCGTCTTGATCATCAACGCGCGAGAGTCGGCGTGCAACGCCACTGAATGTCCTTCCTCGAACATGCGGCGCACGATGGGCGCCGTCGATTCGTCGAGATGCGCGTCGATCAGAAAGAAGGTGGCTCGAGCTTGCGCTTCACCGAGCGCGTCGAGCAGCGCCGGCGTCGCCGTTGGGTTCGGGCCATCGTCGTACGTGAGGTACACGAGCGGCTGGCCGCCCTGATGCGGCACCTTCCAGATCGAGCGTGAAGGAGCAAACGCCTCGAGGAGGAACGGGAACGGCGCCGTGTGCGCGAAAAAGACGATGCCGATGCCGACGATGAGGAACCAGAGCATGAATCAGTGTTCGTGGCGGAGCACCGTACGCTTATCGGAGTACGCGAGGCGCGCGTCGATGTACTCGCGGTGGGTGAAGCCGAGCTCGCTGGCGATCTGCCGGATCTGCCCTTCTTCTTCACCGGTAATTGCTTCGTCTGCCGCAGAGACCGCAAACAGGCAGTCGAGCAGCTGCCGGCGCTCCTCGTCGGTAGCGATCTCCCTGAACTCGCGCGTGACGAGATAGTTCTCCGTGCCGCCGAAGAGGCGGTTCTGGCTGTTGGCGATTTCGGCCACGAGCATGGCCTGCTCTTCTGGCAGGCCTCCAAGCTTCTGCACGACCTCGACGATCTTCTTCGTTTCCACCTCGCTGATGTGAAGGTCGGCGTTGGCCACGCGACTGAGCACGTACGCGAACGCGGCCACGTGCCGCGCCCGATCCGGATCGAGTCTGTTCAACTCGCCGACGATGCGGCGGACGGTCTCGGTGCCGGAAATGCCCTCCGGCGCCTTTGCGCGGCGAGTCAGCCAATCGAGGAGAGACATAGATAGCCTCCAGCCGCTAGCCTCCAGCCCCCAGTCGATCAATTCCCTCGTCATCGTAGCCGACCTCGCGCAGGACTTCGCGCGTGTGCTCACCGAGCAGCGGCGCCCGGCGGCCGGTGGCGGGAGGCGTCTCGGACATCTTGATCGGCGAGCCCAGCGTTCGCAGGCGGCCAAGCGTCGGGTGATCGGTCTCGACCACCATGCCGCGCGCGAGCACCTGGCGGTCGGCGAACACCTGCGCATAATTGTTGATCGGCCCACACGGCAGGCCGTTCGACTCGAAGAGCGCGATCCAGTGGTCGCGCGGTTTGGTCCGCGTCACCGACTCAATGAGCGCGGCCAGCTTCGCGCGGTGGCGGACCCGGTTCGTGTCGTCGGCGTAGTCGGGATTGGTCGTCCAGTCGACGTGGCCGAGCAGCTCGCACAGACGAAGGAACAGGCGGTCGTTGGCGGCCGCAAGCGTGATGTAGCCGTCCGCGCAGCGCACGGCCTGGTACGGCGCCGTCATGCGATGCGCCGATCCCATCGGCTGCGGCGCCGCTCCGCTGGAAAAGTACTCGGCCGCCTCCCAGACCGACAGCGCCACGCCGGCGTCGACGAGCGACGTGTCGATGTGCTGGCCGCGGCCCGTACGGCCCCGGTAATAGAGAGCCGCCAGAATGGCCGACAGCGCGAAGAGTCCGGCGCCCAGATCGGTGAGCGGCACGCCAACCTTCACCGGAGGGCCGCCGGGCTCGCCCGTGATCGACATCAGACCGGACACACCTTGCGCGACCAGATCGAAGCCGCCCTTGGCGGCGTACGGCCCAGTCTGTCCGTACCCGGAGATCGAGGCGTAGACGAGCTCGGGGTGGCCGGCCGACAACGACGCGTAGTCGAGCCCGAAGGCCTTCATCACGCCAGGACGGTAGTTCTCGATGACGACGTCGGATCGCCGCGCGAGGCGCCGGAACGCCTCCTGCGCGGCCGCCGCCTTGAGGTTCAGCACGATGCCGCGCTTCCCGCGGTTCACGGCGTTGAAGCTCGGGCTGTCGGTGCCCCTGGCGCCCGACATGCGGCGCGTCGAGTCGCCCTCGGGCGGTTCGACCTTGATCACGTCGGCGCCCATGTCGCATAGTTGCATCGCGCAGAACGGGCCCGCCATCACCTGCGTGACGTCGAGCACTCTGAGACCGTCGAGGGCCGCACCGGCATTCGCGTTCATGAACGTGCTAGTGTCCCGCTGAGGAGCCCTGCGTGTCCACCCCGCACACCCTGTTCCACGTCGAAGGCCCGATCGCGTTTCTGACGTTCAACCGTCCTGAAGCCAGAAACGCCATGACCTGGGACATGTACGAAGCGCTGGTGACCGCGTGCGATCACGTGGACACCAGTCCGTCAGTCCGCGTCCTCGTGCTGCGCGGCGCCGGCGATCAGGCGTTCGTCGCCGGCACCGACATCGGACAGTTCACGCGGTTCTCGACGCGAGACGATGCCATTCAGTACGAGCGCCGGCTGGACGCCGTGATCGATCGACTCGAGCGGGTGCAGGCCGCCACGATCGCCCAGGTGCGGGGCGTGGCCGCCGGCGGCGGCTGCGCGATCGCGCTCGCGTGCGACCTGCGTGTCTGCTCGCCCGAGGCGCGCTTCGGCGTGCCTGTCGCCCGCACGCTCGGCAACTGCCTCTCGGCCGCCAACTACGCGAGGCTCATCGATCTCATCGGCCCCGCGAAAACGAAGGAGATGCTCTTCACGGGGCAGTTCCTGAGCGCGGCAGACGCCGCCTCGCTCGGCCTGGTGGCGCGGATGGCCGACGCGGCCACCTTGGACAGCACGGCCCGCGAGCTGGCGGCGGCGATTGCCGCGAACGCGCCCCTGACGATTCGCGCGACCAAGGAAGCCGTGCGGCGCATTCAGGCCGCCCGACGCCCCAACGCCGCCGCGATCGACGATCTCATTGCGTTGTGCTACGGAAGCGAAGACTTTAGAGAGGGTGTCTCGGCGTTTCTCGAAAAACGGCCGCCTCGGTTCAAGGGACAGTGATTCTCAATTGTTCGAGTGCCGCACCGACTCCACCTTGTCTGTACGGCACTCCAGCGACGGCCAGCGACATCTCGACGCCGCACAGCGTGCCGGCCAGCATCAGCGCGTTGAAATCTCCCAGGTGCCCGATGCGGAACGCGCGGCCCTTGAGCCTCCCGAGTCCCGCGCCGAGCGACAGGTTGAACCGCTCGGACGCGACCGTTCTGAGCGCGTCCGCGTCGTGCCCCTCGGGCATCACGATCGTGGTCACGGTGTTACTCATTTCTTCCGCGCGCTGGCAGCAGATTTCGAGGCCCCAGGCGCGCACCGCGGCGCGCGTGGCCTCCGCGAGCCGTCGGTGCCTGGCGAAGACGCGGTCCAGGCCTTCCTCGTTCAACATGTGCAGCGCCTCGCGCAGTCCGTACAGCAAGTTGGTCGCGGGGGTGTAGGGGAAGAATCCCGACGCGTTGGCGGCGATCATCGTCTCCCAGGACCAGTACGACTTCGGCATCCGCGCCGTTTTCGATGCGGCCAGCGCCTTCTCGCTGACGGCGTTGAAGCCGAGGCCCGGCGGCAGCATCAGGCCCTTCTGCGATCCGGTGAGGGTGACGTCGATTCCCCATTCGTCGTGGCGAAGGTCGATCGACCCGAGGCCCGACACCGAATCGACCAGAAACAGCGCCGGGTGCCCCGCGCGATCGATCGCCTGCCGGACGGCCGGCAGCCGGCTGGTCACGCCCGTCGAGGTCTCGTTGTGCACGATGAGAAGGGCTCGAATGCGCCGCGCGTTGTCTTCGCGCAGTCTCGTTTCGACCGCTTCCGGGGACACGCCCCGCGTCCAGTCACCGGACACGATCTCGACGTCGAGACCGATTCGCCTGGCCAACTCCGCCCACCCGCGCGCGAACTCGCCGTTCTCGAAGGCCAGCACCTTGTCGCCCGGCGATAGCGTGTTGACCAGCGCGGCCTCCCACGCGCCCGATCCCGACGAAGGAAAAATGACGACGTGGCCGGCGGTCTTGAAGATGCCCTTGAGACCGTCGAGCACCTCTCGTGTGAGCGCGGCGAACTCGACGCTCCGATGGTCGATCGTCGGCTGCGCCATGGCGCGCAGCACGCGATCGGGCACGTTGGTCGGACCGGGAATCTGGAGGAAGTGGCGGCCGGACTGATACATGGACAGAATCTGTTGATTGCAGAATTGAAGATTTGCAGAAAGGAACTAACGAGTCTTTTACTTCAGAGATCGGCGTTGTGGCAATTCCTTTCTGCAACCCATTCTGCAATCCTTTCTGCAATCCTGCAATGCTGCAATTCTGCAATTCCTGCAATTCCTGCAATAATCACCGGCGGTGAACGTCGAATCGCTCCGGCGCGAGCTCGAATCCGAGATCGAAGGCGAAGTCCGTTTCGACAAGGTCTCGAAGGCCCTCTACTCCACCGACGCCAGCGTCTACCGGATCGAGCCGGTGGGCGTCGTCGTGCCACGGTCGCGAGAAGACGTGATGCGCGCCGTCCGGATCTGCCGCCGGCACCTCGCGTCGCTGACGATGAGGGGAGGCGGGACGTCGCAGGCGGGCCAGGCCATCGGGCCTGGCGTGCAGATCGACACGTCGAAGTTCTTCAACCGCATTCTCGAGGTGAACGCCGACGAGCGGTGGGCGCGCGTCGAGCCCGGCATCGTGCTGGACGAGTTGAACGCGGCGCTCCATCCGCACGGTCTGCGGTTCGCGCCAGACATCTCCACCGCCAGCCGCGCCACCATCGGCGGCATGATGGCCAACAATTCGAGCGGCGCACGATCGGTCCTGTACGGCAAGACGATCGATCACGTGCTCGAGCAGCACGTGGTGCTGTCGGATGGGTCCCTCGTCCACTTCCGCCCGATGGCCGGCGCCGAGCTCGACGCGATCTGTGCGGGCGACTCGCTCGAGGCTGCGTGCTACCGCGAGGTGAGGCGGCTGGCGCGCGAGCACGCCGGCGAGATCGATCGCCGCTTTCCGAAGATTCTCCGCCGGGTTGGCGGCTACAACCTCGACAGCTTCGTCCACGCCGACGAGCCATTCAATCTGGCGAAGCTGATGGTGGGTTCGGAAGGCACGCTCGGCGTCGTGCTCGAGGCGAAGGTCAGGCTCGTGCCGCTGCCGAAGGCCAAGGCCGTGCTCGCCATTCAGTTCTCTGAGCTGCTCCAGGCGCTCGAAGCGGCGCCGGTCATCCTCGCGCACAAGCCGTCGGCGGTCGAGGTGATGGACGGCTCCATCCTCGCCAACACCAGGCAGAGCCCGGCGCTCGATCGCATGCGGCGGACATTCATCGAAGGCGACCCGGGTGCGCTCCTGTGCGTCGAGCTCTACGCGGATCGAGCCGAGGAGCTGCCGCCGCGGCTCGACGCCCTCGAGCGCGACCTGGTCTCGCGGCGATTCGGCTATCGCTACTATCGCGCCCTCGACCTTGCGGTGCAGCAGACGATCTGGAGCTTGCGCGAGGCGGCGCTCGGACTCTCGATGGCCATGAAGGAGGACGCCAAGTCGATCTCCTTCGTCGAGGACACCGCGGTCGCGCCCGAGCGGCTGCGCGACTACATCGAGCGATTCCTTGCACTTGTGCATCGGCACGGCACGACGGCTGGCGTGTACGCGCACGCCTCGGTCGGTTGTCTCCACGTACGGCCCGTCGTCAACCTCAAGACCGATGAGGGTGTGCGGACGTTCGAGGCGCTGGCGAGCGACGTGTCGGACCTGGTGCTCGAGTTCGGCGGGGCGCTGTCGGGCGAGCATGGCGACGGCCTCGTCCGAAGCCCGTTCATGGCGAAGATGTTCGGGCCTGTGCTGTACGAGGCATTCCGCCAGATCAAACGCACCTTCGATCCCGATGGACTCTTCAACCCCGGCAAGATCGTCGACGCGCCGCCGTTGACCGCCAATCTCCGCTTCGGCGGCGGCTACCGGACGCCGGCGCCCGAGACGTTCTTCGACTTCTCAACGTCTGGCGGCATGGGCCGGGCTGTCGACATGTGCAGCGGCCTTGGCGTGTGCAGAAAGACGCTCGAGGGCACGATGTGCCCGTCCTACATGGCGACGCGCGACGAAGCCGATTCGACGCGCGGGCGCGCCAACGTGCTGCGACTGGCGATGGCGGGCCGGCTCGGCGAAACGGGGCTCGGCGACGAAGGGGTGAAGCGCGTGATGGCGCTGTGCCTCGAGTGCCGCGCGTGCAAAGCCGAGTGCCCGGTGGGCGTGGATGTCGCCCGCTTCAAGAGCGAGTTCCTCGCCGACTACTGGAAGCGGCACGGCACGCCGCTCAGGGCCCGCGCGCTCGGGCACATTCACGATCTGTCGCGCTGGGGCAGCCGGCTGGCGCCGCTGTCGAGCTGGGCGGCGCGGAGCGCGCCGGCGCGATGGCTCAACGAGCAACTGCTCGGCCTGGACCGGCGCCGGAAGCCCCCGGCCTGGGCGTCCAGAACCTTTGCTGAACGGCTGCGGCGACGCGGCGCACGGCCCGCGGGTCCCATCCATATCTTCAACGACACGTTCACGAACTACTACAATCCCGACGTGGGAATGGCAGGCGTCGAGGTGCTCGAGGCGGCTGGGCTCGGCGTGGCGCTGGCGCCGAACGGGTGTTGCGGGCGGCCGCTCATTTCCCAGGGCCTGCTCGACGAGGCGCGGGAGAAAGCCGCGATGAACACAGACGCGTTGTATCCCATTGCCGAGCGCGGCGGGCGGCTCGTGTTCTTCGAGCCGAGCTGCCTGTCGGCCATCCGCGAGGACGCGCCCGCGCTTCTGCGCGGCGAGGCCCAGCGGAGGGCCCATTCGGTGGCCGACGCCTCCGTACTGTTCGAGGAATTCCTGGAGCAGGAAGTGCAAACGGGCCGCGCGCCGCTGGCCCTGCGGCCCGGGCCCGCGAGGATCCTGCTGCACGGCCACTGCCATCAGAAAGCCATGGGGCTTCTCCCGCCAGCCAAGGCGTTGCTGGCGCGAATCCCGGGATCGACCGTCGTGGATCTCGACGCGGGGTGCTGCGGCATGGCGGGCTCGTTCGGTTACGTGCGCGACCACTTCGACGTCTCCAAGGCCATCGGCGAACGGCGCCTGCTCCCTGCGGCGCGCGGCCTCGACGATCGGTCCGTGCTCGTCGCCAGCGGCGTCTCGTGCCGCCACCAGGTCGAAGACTTTACCGGCGCGCGGGCCGTCCACGCCGCCCAGCTGCTTCGTTCCCTTCTGGAGCCTCAATGAGCCTCGCTGTCATCTCCGTCTGTGCTCTCGGCCTCGCCATCATCGTCAGCTGCGTGACGACGCTCAACGTGGGCGTGCTGTCGATCGCGATGGCGTGGATCATCGGTGTCTATATCGGCGACATGCGGGTCAACGACGTCATCGCGGGATTTCCGACGCCGCTCTTCCTCACGCTGACCGGCGTGACGCTGCTCTTCTCG
>MEKT01000151.1 GCA_001767435.1 Acidobacteria bacterium RIFCSPLOWO2_02_FULL_65_29
GAGCTGGGCCTCAAGCTCAAGGGCCTGGTCGCGCAGTATCGGGTGTAGCGCCTCGCGACAGGTCGGGCGTTCGCACATGGTCAGAAAGGACAACGGATTCCAGAAGAAGCTGCTCGAGACGTTCAAGGTCGAGGCGACGGAGCATACGCAGGCGATTTCCTCTGGCTTGATCGAGCTGGAGAAAACGCTCGCCGCGGACGAGCAGACGAAGGTGATCGAGGCCGTGTTCCGCGAGGCGCACAGCCTGAAGGGGGCGGCGCGCGCCGTGAATCTGCGCGAGATCGAGTCGATCTGCCATTCGGCGGAAAGCGTATTCGCCGCCCTCAAGCGCAAGGAGATCGCACTCTCCCCGGCATTGTTCGACGGGCTGCACGATGTGGTCGACGCACTCGGCAAGCTTCTGGGGGCCATTGGGACAGGGGTTTCCGGCGCACAGATGCTGCCTGTTGCGGAAGTTCTCCGGCGCCTCGACGGTGTTCTAAAAGGCGCCACGGCGCGATCCGCACAGGAGGGTGGGAGGGAGGGCCAGGCTACGCCGCCCCCGCCGGAGCTACGCCAACCATCGTCTGCCGAGAAGCCCGCGTCGGCAGAGACGGTCAGGGTAGCAACCGCAAGGCTGGACGCGCTGTTATTCCAGGCCGAAGAGCTGCTGGCGGCGAAGCTAACCGCCCACCAGCGCTCGGTCGAGATACGCGAGGCAGCGGGGGCGCTCGCCGCCTTCAGAAAGGAGCGCTCCAAGATTGCGTCCGAGGTGAAGTCGCTGCAGTTTGCGCTGCAGAAGGGCGCGCGGCGCGACGGTACGCAGAGGACGACCGATATGCAGCCGCGCAAGCTTGCGGAGTTCCTGGACTCGGAGAGCGCGTTTGTCGGCTCGTTCGAGGCGAGGCTTTCCGCCCTCGCGCGCTCCGCCGAGCACGATCAGCGCTTGCTCGGCGCGATGGTAGACGGGCTGCTCGACGACATGAAGAAGGCGTTGATGCTGCCGGTCTCCTCGGCGCTCGAGATCTTCCCCAAGCTCGTGCGCGATCTTTCCCGCGACCAGAAAAAGGAAACCGAGCTGTTCGTTCGCGGCGCGGACATCGAGATCGACCGGCGGATCCTCGAGGAGATGCGCGATCCCCTGATTCACGTGGTAAGGAACTGCGTCGACCACGGGATCGAGACACCCGAAGAACGAAAGCGCAAGGGCAAGCCGCCGTGCGGAACGATCACGCTCGCCGTCGCGCGAAAGAATGGCAGCAGCGTGGAAATCCTCGTCTCCGACGACGGGGCGGGCATCGACGCGAAAAGGGTCTTGGAAGCGGCGCTGAATGCCGGTGTCGTCGCCCGGGATGAGGTGGCTGACCGCAATGAACGCGAGCTGCTTGCGCTGGTTTTCCGGTCGGGCGTCACCACCAGTCCGATCATCACGGACCTCTCGGGCAGGGGGCTGGGACTGGCCATCGTCCGGGAGAAGGTGGAGAGGCTCGGCGGCGCTATTGCGGTAGAGACGCAACCGGGCCAGGGAACGGCCTTCCGCGTAGTCCTGCCGCTCACGCTGGCCACTTTCCGGGGAATTCACGTCCGGGCGGGCGGTGTGCAGTTCGTCATCCCGACGATTTACGTCGAGCAGGCCGCGCGAGTGAAACGCGGCGAGATCGGGACGGTGGAGAACCGCGAGACGATCCGGCGGAACGGCCAGGCGGTCTCGCTCGCGCGCCTCAGCGACGTGCTCGAGCTGCCGCGCAAGAGGTCCGTTGAAAGACCGGAGGATACGGTCCAGATGGTCATCCTCGGTTCCGCGGACCGGCGGATCGCGTTTCTCGTGGACGAAATTCTCGAGGAGCGGGAAGTCCTCGTGAAACCCCTCGGCAGGCAGCTTTCGCGCGTGCGCAATATCGCCGGAGCGACCGTGCTCGGCACGGGCAAGGCAATCCCCATACTCGACGTTCCGGATCTGCTCAAGTCGGCGGCGAAGGCGGCCACCGCCCCTGCTGCGGGCGCGGCGCCGATCCCGGAAGCGGCGCCGGAGACGAGGTCTGTCCTGGTCGCCGAGGATTCGATCACCGCTCGGACGCTGCTGAAGAACATCCTCGAGTCCGCCGGATACCGCGTCCAAACCGCAGTCGACGGAATAGACGCGCTGACGCGATTGAAATCGGAGCGCTTCGACCTCGTCGTATCGGACGTGGATATGCCGCGAATGGACGGCTTCGATCTCACGGCAAGGATCCGGGCGGACAAGGGGCTCGGCGAGCTTCCGATCGTGCTGGTGACGGCGCTCGAGTCGCGCGAGCATCGCGAGCGCGGCATTGACGTCGGCGCCAACGCCTATATCGTGAAGAGCAGCTTCGACCAGAGCAACCTGCTGGAAGTCATCCGGCGGCTGATTTGAGCGCTGCGGGCTCGGGGACGATTGAGGACTTCACGATGAGCAGATGCCAATGATCAAGGTCCTGGTGGTGGAAGACTCGCCCGTGGTGCGCGAATTCCTCGTCCACATTCTCGGTTCGGATCCCGGCATCCGGGTGGTGGGTACGGCAAACGACGGCGAAGACGCGCTCGAAGCCGTCGCGCGCGAACGGCCCGACGTCATCACGATGGACATCCACATGCCGAAGCTGGACGGATTGGAGGCCACGCGCCGGATCATGGAGACGCATCCGACGCCCATCGTCATCGTGAGCGGGAGCGCAGATCCCCGGGAAGTGGCGACGACGTTCAGCGCCATCGAGGCGGGCGCCCTCGCAGTGCTGCCCCGTCCGCCGGGCATCGGTGATCCGGCCCACGAGGCCACCGCGAGGGAGCTGGTGCAGACGGTGAAGCTGATGTCGGAGGTGAAAGTGGTGCGGCGCTGGCCGCGGACGCGGCGGGAAGCGCCGGCGCCCCGCGCGACGGAAACGGGCCTTGCAAGCGAGCCGGCAAGAGTCCGGGTCGTCGCCATCGGCGCCTCGACCGGCGGTCCTCCCGTGCTCCAGACCATCCTCGCCGCGTTGCCCAAGGACTTTCCCGCGCCGTTGTTGATCGTCCAGCACATGGCGGCCGGATTCATCGGCGGGTTCGTCGAATGGCTGGCGCAATCGTCAAGCCTGCCGATCCATGTTGCTACACAAGGCGAGTTAATGCGTCCCGGCCACGCCTATGTGGCGCCCGACGGGTTTCAGATGAAGGTGGAGCGCGGGGGAAAGATAGCCCTGACGGGGGGCGAACCGGAGAACGGCCTGCGTCCCTCGGTTTCCTGCCTGTTTCGCTCTGTTGCCGAGGTTTACGGATGCGATGCAGTCGCCGGCCTGCTCACCGGCATGGGGCGCGACGGCGCCGAGGAACTGCGGCTGCTGAAGGAGAAAGGTGCCGTCACGTTCGTCCAGGACAAGGACAGCTCGGTCGTCCATGGCATGCCGGGCGAGGCGATCAGGCTCGACGCCGCGATGCTCGTTCTTCCGCCGGAAAAGATCGGCGCGGTGCTGAGGAACCTGGCCAGCAACCGGGGCGGGAAGGAGCGTAATTCGTGAAACCGGGGAAGAACCAGCACAATGGCGTCGAAGTTCTCATCGCCGAGGACAGTCCGACCCAAGCGGAAAAGCTGCGCTACCTGTTCGAGGAGCATGGCTACACGGTCGTGACCGCGCCCGACGGCAAGCAGGCGCTCGCGGCTGCGCGCCGGCGCAAGCCGACGCTGGTCATCAGCGACGTCGTAATGCCGGAGCTTGACGGGTACGGATTGTGTGAGGCGATCAAGTCCGACAAGCGACTGAAAGACCTTCCGGTCATGCTGGTGACCTCGCTCTCGGACTCGCACGACGTGATCCGGGGCCTGGAGTGCGGCGCGGACAATTTCATTCGCAAGCCGTACGACGAGCGCTACCTGCTGTCGCGCGTCGAGCAGCTGCTGATGAACCTCGAGCTGCGCAAGAACCAGAAAATGCGGATGGGGGTGGAGATCGAGCTGGGAGGGCGCAAGCATTTCATTACCGCCGAGCGGCAGCAGATTCTGGACCTGTTGATCTCGACCTACGAGCAGGCGGTCGAGATCAACCGCGATCTCGAGCAGCGGGAAAAGGACCTGGCCCATTCCAACCGCGTGCTCCAGGGTCTGTACCGCGTCGCGGAGGGGTTGAATCGGGCGGTGAGCGAACGCGAAGTGGCGGAGACGGCGTTGGATCGGGCGCTCGAGTTGCCCGGGGTCCAGGCCTGTTGGATCTCGCTGCGAGAAGGCGAATCCGGTTTCCGGCTCGCCGCCGCGCGCAACCTGCCGCCGGCGCTGAGCAGGCCGGATGCGTTCGACGACAGTTGCACGTGCCGGCGCAAGCTCCTGAGCGGCGAGCTCGGCGGCGTCATCAATATCCTCGAGTGCGAGCGGCTCGAAAAAGCCAAGGGGGATACCCAGGGGTTGCGTAACCACGCCAGCGTGCCGCTGTGGCTCGGAAGCGGCCGTCCTCTGGGTGTCATGAACCTGGTCGGAACGGGCGGCGGGCTGTTCAGCGAGGATGAACTGAAAGTGCTGTACGGCGTCGGCAACCAGGTGGCCGTGGCGCTGGAGCGAGCGCGGCTGCACGAACATCTGGAGAAGCTTGTCGCGGAGCGGACCGCCAAGCTCGCGACGGAAGTGAAGGAGCGCAGGCGTGCGGAGGACGAGATCAGGGCGCTCAGTGCGGATCTGGAGCGGCGAGTCGAAGAGCGCACACGAGAGCTCGCAATGGCCAACAAGGAACTGGAGTCGTTTTCCTATTCCGTATCGCACGACCTGCGCGCGCCGCTGCGGCACATCGACGGCTACATCCAGATGCTGGCCGAAGACGCCGCCGGCACGCTTCCATCCGAGGCCCGGCGGCATTTGAAGGTAATCACCGACGCGAGCCGCGAGATGGGCGAGCTTATCGACAATCTTCTGGAGTTTTCGCGCATGGGGCGGGCCGAGATGCGCGAAACCAGCGTCGAACTCGACGATTTGGTCCGCGAGGCGATCCGCGATCTGGCAATGGCCACCGATGGTCGCAACATCGCCTGGCAGATTCCGCTGCTGCCCCGGGTGCTCGGCGACCCGGCGATGCTCAAGCAGGTGTTCGCCAATCTGCTGGGCAATGCGCTGAAGTACACCCGGCCGCGGGAGGCGGCGCGGATCGAGGTGGGCAGCACCGGCGAGGAAGACGGGCGGGTCATCGT
>MEKT01000152.1 GCA_001767435.1 Acidobacteria bacterium RIFCSPLOWO2_02_FULL_65_29
TTGATGGACAGCCTACTGATTCCCGTCCTCGACGATCTGTCGAAAGCAGATAAAGCCACGCCGCGGCGGGTTCGACGCTGGCGTGTCGAGTAGCCGGAGGAGGTTGCCCTCCCCCAGCTCTCACAGAACCGGACTTGTGGGCCTCACATCCGGCTCTTCGGGACGTCGGGGTCGGCGGAACTCAATCCGCCTCGTCCGACGCCAGCATCGCTGCCCACAGCTATTCCAGCGCGAGTGTCAGCTGCGCCGGAGCGACAACGCGGTGCAGTTCGCGGTACTGGTGCTCAAGTGAAAAGAGCCCCCGTTTTGCGAAGTACGCCTTATCGAGCGCGCGGTCGACCGGTGAGCAGTGGCTGAGCGCCCAGAGGGACTTGCGTCCTCCATAGACGATTTGCCACGCCTTGGTCGCCCGTGCGCCCATCCGGATGAGACGACGCACGATGAAGCGCCTGCGCTTCCACTGCCGAAGCAGCAGGGCGCGGAGGCGCCGCCTGATATGCGCGTCGAGGTTGTGGAGCGTGCGCACCGCGGCTTCGGTGCAGCTGGTCCCGAAGAAGTTCAGCCACCCGCGCAGGTACCCGTTGAGCGCGGAGATGCAGCCCCGTAGTGACTGCCCCCACGCTCGCGGCGTCAGCTCGCGGATTTTCGCGTCGATGCGTTCTTTCGACCGCTTCGACAGGAAGACTTCGCTGGTGCCATCCTCTGGATTGCACCGGAGGCTGAAGCCAACGAAGTGCCGTTCTTCGGGTCGCGCTACTGCGCTCTTGGCCTGGTTCACCTTGAGACGCAACTGCTTCTCGATGAACTGGACCACACTGGCCATCACACGATGCCCCGCGCGTTCGCTTCGGACGTAAATATTCTCGTCGTCAGCGTATCGCACGAAACGGTGGCCGCGCCGGGACAGCTCTTGGTCGAGCTCGTCCAGCACGATATTACTGAGCAGCGGAGACAGCGGCCCGCCTTGCGGAACGCCCTCGTCCGTGTTCACCACCACTCCCTCGGGCATCACCACCTTGGCTTTGAGCATCCGTTGAATGAGCGCGATGAGCCGCCGGTCTCTGACCTTTGTCTCCAGCCGCGCCACCAACCGTTGGTGATGGACGCGGTCGAAGAACTTTTCAAGATCGAGATCGACCACCCACTCGTACCCGTCCTCCAGATACGTCTTGGCCTCGGCAATGGCCGTGTGACAGCTGCGCCCCGGTCGGAAGCCATGGCTCGATGGGTGAAAGGTCGGTTCCCAGTGAGGGCTGAGCACACGGTGCACCGCCTGCTGGACCCACCTGTCGACCACATCGGGAATACCAAGACCGCGCTCGCCGCCTCCTGGCTTCGGAATCCACACCCGGCGAATCATCCCCGGGCGATAGGTTCCAGCAAGCAGGTGACGACGAAGCACTGGGAGAAGCTCGTCGAGATGCTTGCGCACCTCGTCGATGCTCCGTCCGTCCGGGCCAGGGGCACCGCGGTTCCGTGCCACTTCCGCAAACGCCCCTATCAGGTTTTCATCGCTGGCCACCTCCTCCATCGTCATCGCCGGCAGGGTCTCTCCGGGTGTGTTCCTCGACTTCGGCACCGCATACCGGGCACGGGGTCCGGGTTGGCCCGTCCGTGTCCCGGGAACGGCCCCTTGCGGGCTGTCGGCTGTCTCGAGAAACAGGTCCCGTTGGCCTGCGCGTTCACTGGCCGTGGTCGCCTTCCCTCCCCGCTCGCGACGAGCGGTTGGGACCGCCTTTCGACGGCCTTGCGGTACTACGCGACCATCCGACTCCTCTCGTCTCGTCGCCATCTCGTCTTTCGCTCCTCGATGGCTACCGCCTGGCGGCGGAAGCCGAGAGGTCTCCTCGGGTAAGCACACAGAACTTCGTACCGACGCCGTCGCCTATACGCCCACCTGCCCGACGGATATGGGCTTCGCTGCCGTTGGCCAGCTCACCCGCAGGTTCGGACGCCTCCGCGGCGCTTCGCTTTCGCTCGGTTCGGTACTGCATCGTCAGACTTCTACCGGACGCCCCCTCGCGGGCCGCACTGACTCGGCGCCCTTGTCTCGTTGATGGTGGGTTTCCTCCGTCAGGACCCCAAGAGGACTTGACCTACTGCATGTCTCACCTCGTTGTTCTGTGCTCATGCCGAGCACACCAAAGGCTTCGCCTTTGGCGCGGCCAACAGGATTCACGACAACGCCGTTACCCGTTTCCGGTTCCCGCGCGGTGTTAACGGCCACGGGAAACCAGTGACGGGAAGCGGCTACGACGAGGCGAGCTGGTACCCGCCCGCGGTCTTGCAGACGCGGCCGTCGGCGGTGAGCGCGGCGAGCGCCTGACAGACCGAGGCCGTGCGCAGGTGACACGCGTCCCGGATCTCGGCCAGGGTGCGGGGCCGATCGGTGTGGGCGAGCACCGCCAGGAGCTTGTCGATCGGGGCATACGCCGGTGGCGGCGTGGCGGGCGGCGTGGCGACGATTTGCAACGCGAGCGCGTCCGCGACCCCGCGGAGCGCGAGTGGGAGGCCGGTCTGCGAGGGCGCGGCGCGCTGCTCGATGCTGAGCAGGAGCCGGTCGTCGACCCGGCGCAGATAGAGATTGGAGTCGCCCCAGGCGTGGAGCTCGGAGCTGCCGCGGAGCGCTTGGCCGCCGCGGACCGTGCCCGCCCCTTTCCGCGCGTGATGGACCAGCACGACGGCGAGGGCGAAGCGTCGTTGCAGCTCGCGCAAATACGCGAGCAACGGGGCGACGTCCGACGAGGCGTTCTCGTCGATGCGGTGGAGTCGGACGAACGGATCGAGCACGAGCAGGATCGGACGCACCGCCGCGACGGTGGCCTGCAGCTGCTGCCGATCGTCGGCGAGATCGAGCCGCAGACTGGGCGCGGTGATGACGTGGATCGGCAGGTCGGCGAGCGTCACGGCCGCGGCGCGGCAGATCCCCTCGAGGCGGGTGCGCACGAGATGTAACGCGTCCTCGGCCGCGTAGAGCAGTACCGGCCCCGGCCGCGGCGCGGGGAACCGCCGCAGACACGGGACGCCGCCGGCCACGGCGACGACGAGATCGAGGGCGAGGAAACTCTTGCCGCACTTGGGCTCGCCGCCGATGAGGCCCACGGCCTCATCAGCCCAGAGGTCCTCGATCAGCCAGCGCCGCTCCGGGGGACAGACTGGGAGATCGCACGCGCGCACGACCGGCAACGGCGTCATCGGGGGCGTCCCGCCCGCGCGCGGGGTCGGTCGGTCGGCGCCGGAGCGAAGAGATCGAAGAAGAGCTTTTCATCCAGTTGCGTGACGTCGCGCTCGGCGCCGGCGAGCAGCAATTCGTGCGCGTGCGCCATGAGCGTGCGGTGATTGCCGCCCGCGTGGTCGACGAGCGTGTCCAGCAGGCCGGGTGTCAGCAGCCGCGGATTGCCGGCCTTGTCGAGCGCGTGGCGCAGGCCGTTCGCGAGATCGTCGCGAGAGGCCGCGTCGAGCAGGAGCTTGACGCGCACCCGGCTGTCGAGCGGGAGGAGATCGACCTCACGGAAGCGCTCCTGGAGCCGGCGGTCCCCCGCCAAGACGACGGTCAGGATCGCGCGGGCATCGAGGTCGGCGCTGGCGAGCAGCCGCAACTCATTCAACACGTCGGTGCGCACATCTTGCGCTTCGTCGACGAGCAGGACGGGGCGAAAGACCGCGGCGTCGATATGCGCGAGCCACGTGTCACGCAACGCCTTGGCGCCGGCCCATCGATTATGCGGACTGAGCGCCACGCCGAAGAGATGGCCGACCTCGCGATAGAAATCCGCCAGACCGGCCTGTGGCCGCGTGAGGACGCCGACGACCACATCGCGCAGCGCCGCGAGCCGGGCGGCGAGCAGGCGCAGCGTGATCGACTTGCCGGTGCCGGGGTCGCCGACGATGGCGGCGAACCCGCCCTCGCGGGCCAATTGCTCGACACGCCACGTGAAGCTGTCCACGCGGGGGGTCATGAGCAAGGCGTCGGTCGGGACATCGGGCGCGAACGGATTCCACTTGAGGCCATACAGCTGCAGCAGTTTCTTGGTCATGCGTTACTCCTTCGGGGGCTCGTCT
Source organism: Acidobacteria bacterium RIFCSPLOWO2_02_FULL_65_29 (assembly GCA_001767435.1). Classification (GTDB taxonomy): domain Bacteria; phylum Acidobacteriota; class Vicinamibacteria; order Vicinamibacterales; family CAVVIG01; genus 2-02-FULL-65-29. The sequence continues at coordinate 4,063 of MEKT01000152.1, forward strand.
TTGGGCAGATAGGCGGGCGGCAGACCGGTCGCCCGGTACTGTCGCAGGAGCTGGGCGAGCAACGGCGCGACGCCGGCGGAGGCGGGTGGCGTCAGACCAGGCGGCGGCGTGAGCGGTCGTCGCACCGCGTCGGCGTTCCGCGTCTTGTCGAGCGGGTAGAGCGTGGCGAGCACGGCGCCGGTGCGCGTCTCACACAGCAGCACGGCGGAGAGATCCCAGCGCGCATAGCGGAGGCTGAGGCGGGGCAGGTGCGCGAAGCGCGCGGGGACTTCGAAGCGCACGCCCTCGACGGTGACGGTCCCATCCGAGCGCCGTTGCGCGCGCGTTTGCTCGGTGGTGAACGCGGCGCGTAACGCGCCGGGCGCGGGACTGGGACGCAGGACCTCGGGCCCGGCGAGAAAGCGCGCGATCGGCGTCTGCTTCGTCTCCGAGTGGCGCGTGTGGTGGTATTCGAGCTCGACCCAGGCCTGCGTGGCCTCGTTGAGGAGATCGAGGCGGAGCTCGCCCGCCACGCCTTCCAGCATGGCGAGGAGCCGGCCTTCCACTTGGGCCCAGAACACCTCTTGCTTCGCGTTCTGATACGGACTGTACGGCAGCGTGGTCTCATGCACGACCCCGAGTCGCGCGAGCCCCTCACGCGTCTCGGCGGCGGTCATCGGGGACCCGTTGTCGGTGAGGCACGCGCGGGCGAGGCCTCGTTTTTGAATCGCCTGACACAAGCCGTGGACGAAGGTCTCCGCGGTTTCGGCGAGATACCACTGCGCGTGGCAACACAGGCGCGAGCGATCGTCGAGAAACGCCAGCAGCCGCGGCGTGACCCAGGCGCCCGATGCCGTGAGGACCTGCAGGCTGCCGTGATGGAAGTCGGCATGCCAGAGCCCGCCCACATACGCGACCTCGTAGCTGCGCACCTCGCGCGGTGGCGGACACGCGGCGAGGCGATCCGATCCGGGGCGATCCCGCGCGGTGCGCCGCCGTTGCCGTAGGAGCGCCTGCGCCTGCATGTAGCGCCGCACCGTCGAGTAGGACGGCAGAGGGCCCAGCGACGCATCGGCCTGCACGAGCACGCGCAGATTGTCCACGTGGAGCTGATAGCTCCAGCTCGGGTGGGCGTCGTACTGCGCGCGCACCGCCTGGCGCAACGGCTCACCGACCGAGGGCTGCTGGCCGGCATCGCGCCGCAGGCGTCGGCGCAGTCGGCTCACCGGATCGACGGGGGCGTGTCGGGCTTGGTAGTACCAGCGCTCGAGCGTCGAGCGTGCAAAGCGCACGGGCTCGCGGCGGATCGGATGCTGCCACGCACGCTCGGCCAGCGCCGTGAGCGCCGCCTGGAGCTCTCCCTTCTTCGGCGGCGCGGCCAAGAGCGTGCCGACCACCGCGAATCGCAAGTGCGCCCATCGGTCTTGTCGTCGTCCCGATCCGTCGTCGTCCGCCACCGTGCGACCTCCCGACGACGACCGGTGGGCCGCCGCCTCGCGGGTGGGATCAGATGCGATCGGCGCGCGCCGCTTCAAGAAGCATCTTCTGCGGGGCCGTGGCCAGCCTCGACAAGCGTGCCCGCCGAGGTGGTCGTCAGCGGGCCGAGGAAGCGCAGCGTCGCCACGACTTGCGCGACCGCGTCGCCGCCGAAACGCTCGAGCAGCCCGCGCGGGACATCGTCGGCCTCGACCGGCCGCGCGAACCGTGATCGGGCCGCCTTCCAGAACGCGGTCCGCACGAAGTCCTCGCGCCACCAGCGATGCCAGCGCGCGAGCGTCTCCGCACTGACGCCCAGGAGCGCGCGCAGCCGGGCCACCCGCCACGGCGTGGGGCCCTGCCGCAGGACCGCCGCCAGCACCACGACGGCGCCGAGGTAGACCTTGCGGCCCAGGAACCGGACCGACGGCGGCGTGAGGCGCTTCCGACAGCACGCACAGCAGAAGCTCGTGCGCGTGTCGTAGGCCGCGTTCAACTGTGGAGGTCCGCCGCGCGGCTTACGCGGATAGTCCGCATGGTCGAGGCGCCCAGGGCAGCGGCGACAGCCGCCGGCCTGCGCGGCGTCGGCCACCTCTCGATCGATCTCGGTCAGGGCGTCGAACAGCGTCGCGTCGGTGAGCACACTGGTGTACAACGAGGGTCTCCGAGGTGATGGCCAAGATCGGTCGCAACGACCCCTGTCACTGCGGGAGTGGCCTGAAATACAAGCGGTGCTGCCTGCCGCGTGAGGACGCCGCCGCGCGGGCCGTGGCGCGTGCGCGCGAGGCGGCATCCGGCCCCGCCACCTCGGTGGAGATCGTAGCGGAGGACGATGGCCTCGACGAGGCGTCGAATCGCCCGATCGACCTCCTCGCCGCGGGGCGACTCGACGAAGCAGAACAGGCGGCCCACGACCTCCTGCAGCGCTACCCGCAGGTGCACGATGGGCTCGAACGCCTGGCGATGGTCTACGCCGCCCGTGGCGACCGCGTCCGTGCGGCCGAGTACTACCGCAAGGCTGCGGACTTCGTCCTCGCGCACGGCGATCCGTACGACCTTGCGATGCACACCTATCTGCGAAAGCGGGCCGCGGCATTGGACCCGCCGATCCGGTGAGTGGTCAGGCGGTCAGGCTACGTGAGGGAGCGAAGAGTCGGTCCATCGCCGTCCGTGATTCACAGGTCGAAATAGACCCTCGACGACTGTGGCGATTCTGATGCAGAATCCGGAGCATGGGCAGCCACTTGAACACCAAGAGGTTGCTGCCATGATCCAGTCGCCGGGCGCAGTGTGGTTACCAGCAAGCCACACTGGTAACCACCGCCATCCCTCATCACAGCCGATCGACCAGGGTCGGAACACCGATTGCCTCCCGCGGGACGCGTGTCCGCGCTCATGGCAGGTAGTCGATTGGACCAAACATTCCAAGCAAGCGTTGGTACAAGAACAGCAGCGCAATGCGGGCCCGGTCTTGCGTCGATCCGCCGACCCGGTCCTGAAGCGCCACCGACGCCAAGACGCAAAGTTCTTGCACCACTCCGAGTCAGCGCGGACAGACACTGCGCACCTTCAGCCGTGCAAGACAGCTCTGAGACTCGCGGCCACGCGGCTGGCCGACTAACGACTATCGACTATCGACCATCGACTGACGTAGTCTGTCCAGATTCCGATGGATGCGGCTGCGGTTCCTGTACAGACGTCGCCCTCGATCTGGGCGACCCTCGGCGAAGCGGTGCGCGGCTCGCGCCAGGACCTG
>MEKT01000153.1 GCA_001767435.1 Acidobacteria bacterium RIFCSPLOWO2_02_FULL_65_29
AGGTCAACCAGTGCCGAAGGCGGCGTCAGGTCGCGACCGTACGAGCCGAGATGAACGCCCGTCAGAGCGATCTCCTTGAAACCGGCGGCCACGACACGTTCGACCTCTCGAAGCACGTCGGCCACGGGCACGCTGCGCGGCGCACCGCGCGTGGTCGGGATGATGCAGTACGAGCACGGCTCTGCGCAGCCGGTCTGCACGCGAAGCGTGAACGCCGTGCGCCCGGCCACACCGGGCTCGATGGAGGCGCCGCAGCTTCCCCCGCCATCGCCGAAGCGCACGGCGGTCGTCTGACCCGCCCCGAACCTGCCGGCGGGACTAAAGTCCCGCACTACATCGGACACATCCACCGCGCCCGCACGACCGGGGCCGGCGGGGCTCAAGACCCGCGCTGCATCGAACACGCTGCTTGGGGGACCAAAGTCCGGCGCTACGTCTGCGGCGTCAAGCCACGCCAACTCCGAGCCCCGAGCCCCCAGGCCCCACACGAGAGGCTTGTCGCCGTTGGGCACCACGCGCACGACGTTCGGCAGATCGGCAACCTCCTCGGGCCTCCGCGTCGCGTAGCAGCCAGTGACGACGATGCGCGCGGACGGGTTGGCGCGCGCAATCCGCCGAATCGTCTGGCGCGCGCCCTGGTCGGCGCTCGCCGTCACCGAACACGTGTTGACGACGACGAGATCGGCCTCGTAAGGGCGCACGGCCGACGCGCCGCGCGCGAGCAGCTCCTCCTCGATGCCGAGGGAGTCGGCCTGGTTCACACGACAGCCGAAGGTGATGACTGAGTACTTCAATTTGAGGATTTGAGGATTTGAGGATTTGAGGATTTGAGGATTTGAGGATTTGAGGATTTTGAGGATTTTGAGGATCTTGAGAGATCTGAGGATTGCAACGCCTTCCGTCCGATGTCCCGCCGATACTGCATGCCGTCGAACGAGATCTGCGACACCCCGGCGTAGGCGCGCGTGATGGCTTCGGGAAAATCGGCGCCGCGCCCGACGACGGTGAGCACCCGGCCGCCAGAGGTGACGATCCGGCCGTCACGTGTGGCGGTGCCGGCGTGCAGCACGTGGACCCCGGGAATCGACTCGGCCTGAGCGAGGCCGTCGATCAATTGGTCCGACTCGAAAGACTCCGGATACCCGCGCGAGGCGAGCACGACGCCCACGAGCTTCTCGGCCGACAATCGACAAGTCGTCTGCCGGAGATTGCCGGACGCAGCGGCCGCGAGCATGGGCAGAAACGGCTCGTCGATGAGCGGGAGAACGACCTGAGCTTCCGGATCGCCGAGCCGCACGTTGAACTCGATCACCTTCGGTCCAGACGAAGTGAGCATCAACCCGGCATAGAGAAACCCGCGAAACGGATGGCCCTCGGCCGCCAGACCCGCGATCACGGGCTCCACGATTTCGCGCATCACACGCGCGTGCAAGGCGGAATCGACCAGGGGGCTCGGCGCGAACGCGCCCATGCCGCCGGTGTTCGGGCCGAGGTCCTCGTCGAACATGCGCTTGTGATCCTGAGCCGTGCCGATCGGCAGCGCGCGCGCGCCGTCGCAGACGGCGAAAAACGACACTTCCGGCCCCGTCATGCATTCCTCGATCACGAGGCGCGCGCCGGCGCCGCCAAAACGGCGGTCCGTCATCGCCGCGGCGATCGCGTTTCCGGCCTCGAAGCGAGTCTGCGCAACGACGACACCTTTCCCAGCGGCCAGGCCGTCGGCCTTGAGGACTACGGGAAAGGCGAATTCACCCGATTCGATCGTCGCGAGCGCCTCGTCCGCTGAATCCGCGAGGCGAAACCGCGCGCTCGGCACGTCGTGCCTCGCCATGAAGGCCTTCGCGAACGCCTTGCTCGATTCCAACCGAGCCGCCGCCGCCGTGGGCCCGAAAATCGCGAGCCCCGCAGCGACAAAGCGATCGACGATTCCGAAGCTGAGCGGGACCTCGGGGCCGACGATGGTGAGGTCGATCCGTTCGCGCGCGGCGAAGTCGGCCAGCGCCGACAGGCCGCCGGGGCGCGACACGTCGCCCGGAAGGAGACGCGCGAGAAGGGAAATGCCGGGGTTTCCTGGGGCGCACACGAGGTCCGAAAGACCGGGATCGGCGCGCAGCCGGCGCGCCAACGCGTGCTCTCTGGCGCCGCCGCCAATAACGAGAACTCTCATATGGAGAACGAGTTAGGAGGCACAGCCGGGCTGTAGACCGGCGCGGGCAACCGGACTATTTCGTTGACCTCGGCGGAGGTTTACACCTAGAATCCGCGTTTACTCGTGTTAGCCTAGCACGTCGAGTGATACAACACGTCGTACGATACCGAGCCACCCGTGAAAGGGGTGTGATTGTCAGTGGCAGAGGTGAAGATCCAGGAGGGCGAATCGATCGAAAGCGCGCTCCGGCGGTTCAAGCGGAAGGTGCAGCAGGAAGACATCATCAAGGACATCAAGAAGCACTCCTTCTATTTGAAACCCGGCGATAAACGTCGGGCCAAGCAAGCGTTGGCGCGCAAGCGAAATAGAAAAAAGCTCAGGCGCGAGCTGGAGTAACGTCGTTTCAGGAGCAGACGATCGGCACGTCGCGACAGGCGACCCAGGCCGGGGGGACGAGGTAGCGACCCATGGAGTTCCAAGACAGGATCCTCAGCTGCGTGGACTGCGGTGCGGAGTTCGTCTGGACGGCGGGAGAACAGCAGTTTTTCGCTGACAAGAACTTCAAGAACGAGCCGAAACGCTGCAAGGCCTGCAAGGCCAAGCGGTCCGCGCGGCCCGCAGGCGCCTCGGGGCCCCGGGAACGCGTGGAAACCGTCACCATGTGTTCGGCCTGCGGCAAGGAAACGACCGTGCCGTTCAAGCCGACGCAGGGGCGCCCAGTCTTCTGTAAGGAATGCTTCCAGTCCCGGAAGTTCGCCGGGGCGGGAGGCGCCTAGTTCTCCTGTCGGGAGGGCTGTCGATCGCTCGAGTCGAAAATCAGGCGCGCGGCGGGAGAGCCTTCGGTCGCGCGCCTGGTGTGTTAAGCTCACGCGCACGCATTTATCGGGAGCGGAGTCCATGCAAATCTCGGAACGAGCCGTCGGCGACGTGGTCGTGCTTGATGTGAAGGGACGGATCACCCTCGGCGATGGCGACGAGGTGCTGAAAGACAAAGTGAACGCCGTCGTCACCGCAGGGAAGAAGAAGATTCTCCTGAACCTCGCCGATGTGCCCTACGTCGATAGCGCGGGTCTTGGCGAAATCGTGCGCACGTACACGACGGTGAGCCGGCAGGGCGGCAGCCTCAAGCTGCTCAACCTGACCAAGCGCATTTCGGATCTCCTGGCGATTACGAAGCTGTTGACCGTCTTCGAGACGTTCGACTCGGAGCCCGAGGCGGTCAAGAGCTTCTCGGCATCGGCCAAGGTCTGACGAACCACACGTCACCCCGCGCTTGATGGCGCGCAGCAACTTTCCGAATCTCGCCGTTCCCGGCACTCCGGTGGACGGCGCCAAGGGCGCCGCCGCCGTGGACGCCGCACCCAGGGTATCGGGACGCCGTCCGCTCGTGGTCAATCTACTCATCTCGCTCCGACCGAGCCAGTGGACCAAGAACCTCCTCGTGTTTGCAGCGCTGGTGTTCGCGGTCAAGCTCTTCGACCCACCGTCGGTCGTCGCCGCGGTCGAGGCATTCGCCATCTTCTGTGTGCTGTCGGGGGTGGTGTACCTCGTCAACGACGTCGCGGACCGCGAATCCGATCGGCGTCATCCGACGAAGCGACATCGACCCATTGCCTCCGGCGCGCTGCCAATCGGCACGGCCGCTTCGGCCGCAGCGGTGCTGGCGGGAGCGAGCCTCGCGGCGGCTTTCTGGCTCAACTGGCGCTTCGGGGCGGTGGCCATCGCGTATCTGTTGCTTCAAGCGCTGTACTCGGGGCTCCTCAAGCACATCGTGATTGTCGATGTCCTGACGCTCGCGACCGGCTTTGTCCTCAGGGCCGTCGCCGGCGCCGTGGCGATCGACGTGGTCGTCAGCCCCTGGCTCTTCGTGTGCACGATTCTGGCGGCCCTGTTCATGGCGCTCGCCAAGCGGCGGCACGAGCTGGTGTTGCTCGGGGACGGCGCGGTCAGCCACCGGCCGATTCTCGGCGAGTACACGCCGTACCTGCTCGACCAGATGATCGTCGTGGTCGCCGCGTCGACGCTGATTGCGTATGCGTTCTATACGATGAGCGCGGAAACGGTGGCGAAGTTCGGCACCGAATGGCTGGGATTGACGATCCCGTTTCCGTTGTACGGCATTTTCCGGTACCTGTACCTCGTACACCAGCGCGAGGGCGGCGGAAGCCCGTCGGATCTCCTGCTGAACGACCGCCCGCTGCTCGCGTGCATCGTCTTGTGGACGGCGACGGCGGTGTTGATCATCTATGGGCCGTGGACACGTTAGCGCAGTGGACGCTGGAGGAAGCGGCCTTCAGCTATCAGCTGTCAGCTATCAGCCGGCCCGGAAACGTGGCAAGCTGAGAAGCGAACGCTGAGAGCTGAAAGCTGCATATGCCCGATTTCAACGTGCGCTCCGACTCGGTCAACGTCGAGCAAGTCATGGACGAGATCCGCGCGCGCATCCGGGAGAAGCGCGGCGTGGACTATACCGAGCAGCAGATTCGGGAGATGGCCGCTGTCAAGCTCGAGAAGTTTCTCGATCCCCGGGGCGTCCGGTCGGACCTGCTGGAGCAGTTTCGCAAGGCGCAGCCCGCGTACACGCCGCCCGATCTCCCCAATTATGCGTTCGAGGACCAGACGCTGTACGACTCCACGCGCGGGCCTTTGCGCTGGATGCGGGGACTGCTCAACCCGATTCTGAAGCTGTTCTTCAACCCGAACCCGCTGATTCAGGCGCTGAACATCCAGTCGCGGCTGAACACGATGTACGGGGAGCGCGAAGCGCGCCGCGAGGCGACGCGGAGGGCCTTCGATCAGCTGCAGTACGAGTTGATGCACAACCTGGTCATCGAGACCACGCGAATGAGCCTCGAGGTGAAGAACCTGAAGATGCGTGTCGAATCACTGGCGAGCCGGCTCGAATTCAACGAACGCCGCGCCCGCGCGCTCGAAAGCGTCGTGGTCTACAAGCCCTCGAGCGAAGACCGTGCGCAAACGGCGGCGCAGGCGGCGCCAGCGTATCGAGAGGCGCCCAGTCGGCCGCCTTACGTCCCCGCACCGTCGAGCACCAGGGGGGGGACGGGGGTAGGGACGGGAGTCGACTCCCGTCCCCCAGCGTCGGCCCCAGCATCGGGTCCCAGTTTCCAGGGTCAGACGCCGGCTGCACCGGCTTCGCAGGGCGGCGCGCCAGGGTCGGCGGAAGGGCCCGGCCAGCGCAGCCGCCGGCGGCGTCGACGCCGCGGCCGGCGCGGCGGCGGGCCGGTTGCCGCTGTGATGTCTCAACCAGGCGGCGCACCCGCGCCTCCAGTGCCCGCGGCTGAATCTGCACAGATGGAACCTGGGTCTGGCCAGCCGTCCGCGCCGGCCAGCCCAGACCAGGGCTTGTTGGCCGCCCCCGCGCCGGCAGGCACAGACCAGGGGGCGTTGGCTCCCACGCCCACCGACCCCTCGTCCGGCCCGGACCAGTGAAGCTCGCCGTCGTCGTCCAGCGCTACGGGCAGGCGATCAACGGCGGCGCCGAGCTGCACGCGCGCTACATCGCCGAGCACCTCTCGCGTCACGCGGAGGTTGAAGTCCTCACGACGTGCGCGACGGACTACGTGACGTGGAGAAACGAGCTGGCTGCCGGCGTGGAGCCGACGGGCGGCGTCTCAGTGCGCCGGTTCCCGGTCTCGCACGAGCGCGATCCGCTGGTGTTTGGAAAACGCTCGGAGCGCGTGTTCGGCGAGCGTCATTCGCTCGGCGAAGAGCTCGACTGGCTCGACGCCGAAGGACCGACGTGTCCGGCGCTCATTGCTCACCTCGAAAGACACGCGCGCGAGTTCGACTTCTGCATTTTCTTCAGCTATCGGTATTACCAGTCGTATCACGGCGTGCACGCCGCCAGCTCGCGCGCCGTGCTCGTGCCGACCGCCGAGCGGGATGCGGCCATCGGTCTGTCGATCTTCAAGCCCGTGTTCAGGGGCGTTCGGGCGCTGATGTACAACTCGCCCGAGGAACGGGCGATGATTCAGGCGGTCGCCGGCAACCGCGATGTGCCTGGCGTCGTTGTCGGCATTGGATCCGATGTGCCACAAAATCCGCAGCCGGGGCGTTTCCGCCAGAAATTCGACGTGCGTGGACCGTTTGCGGTGTATGTGGGCCGCGTCGATGAGAACAAAGGCTGCAACGAGCTGTTTGCTTTTTTTCAGGCCTACCTCAGGGATGCGCCGGGCCGCCTCTCACTCGTGCTCATCGGCAACTCGCTCCTGCCCGTTCCGAGCCACCCGCGCATCCGCCACCTCGGCTTCCTGGAGGATGCCGACAAATTCGACGCCATGGCGGCGGCCGATCTCCTCATCATGCCGTCGTATTTCGAGAGCCTGTCCATGGTGGCGCTCGAAGCGTGGGCGCTCGGCAAACCCGTGCTCGCCAACGGCCGGTGCGACGTGCTGAAGGGCCAGTGCATCCGGAGCAACGGCGGGCTGTACTACGAGGGCTCCGACGAATTCACGGCGACGCTCGGCGCCATCGAGCGGAACCGGTGGCTGAGCGCCACACTCGGACGCAACGGCCGGCAGTTCTACCGTGACGAGTACGACTGGCCGGTCGTCGAGCGGAAGTACCTGGACATGCTCGAACGGCTGTCGAAGGAGCCCGCGCCGCGTGTGGTGGATCCGGTCCCGGGCTGGCGCGATCGGCGGCGGCAGGATTGCCCGCCCGGCTCCGAGGTGATGGCGGCGCTGCCGGCCGGTCCAGTGGTCCAGGTCGAGGCCACTCCGGCGCGTCCGCGCCCGCAGCCGGCCGCAGCCCCGCTGCCCTCCCGAAATGCACCACCGAATCGAGGACGCTCCTGGGGCTCCCAGAACCGGCCGCACGACGGTCGCCGGGCCGGCGGCGGCGGATCGTCACGGACGGGCGGCCGGTGATGGCGCGGACGGTTCACCAGGTGCTCGCCACGCTCGGCTATGGCGATGCGATTGGGCACGAAGTGCTGGGCATCCAGCGCGCGCTTCGTCAGGCCGGTTACGAATCCGACATCTTCGTCGAGACGGCCGACCCGCGGCTCGAGCCGTTGACGCGCGACTACCGCGAGCTGGTCGACGCGAGCCATCCCGATCACCTGCTGCTGCACCATTTCTCGATCGGCTCGAGAGCGTCGCGAACCGCTTTCGCGGTGCCCGATCGGATGGCGCTCATCTACCACAACATCACGCCTCCGGAGTACTTCGTCGGCGTGCATCGCACACTCGCGCGCCAGTGCTTTCGGGGCCGCCGGGAGCTCAAGGCGTACGTGGATCGCTGCGACCTGGCCCTCGGCGATTCGGAGTTCAACCGCCAGGATCTCGAGGCGCTGGGGTTTCCGCGCACCGACGTGCTACCGGTCGTTCCAGACTTCTCGCATCTGGACGGCGAGCCAGACGACTTCATCGCCCGCCAGTTCGATGACGAGTGGACCAACGTCCTCTTTGTGGGCCGGGTCATCGCGAACAAGAAAATCGAGGATCTGATTCGCTATTTCCACGCGTATCACACCAGGTGCAATCCGCGGTCCCGTCTGCTCATCGTGGGGGTCTTCAGCCTCTTCGAGCGGTATCTCGCCGGGCTCAACCACCTGGTCGAGGAGCTCGGCACCGGCCACATCCACTTCGTCGGCCACGTCTCGAACGCCGAGCTCGTGGCCTACTACGAGGTCGCCGACCTGTTCCTCTGCGCGAGCGAGCACGAAGGGTTCTGCGTCCCGCTGGTGGAGGCGTTCTACAAGCAGGTGCCCGTGCTCGCGTATGCGGCGACAGCCGTGCCGGCGACGATGGATGGCGCCGGCGTGCTGTTCACCGAGCAGGATCCAGATTCCGTGGCCAGGCTGATGGACGCCATCCTCTCGGACTCGCCGCTGCAGGATGCCATCGTCGACCGGCAGCTGGAGGCCGTCCGGCGGCTTCAGGCCAGAGACTTTTCCGGCATGCTCTTGGGGTTCGTGGAACGCATTCTGAACCTACCGCGCGCGGACGGACCGAAGGTCGCCTTCGATTTCTGGCCGCAGTTCGATGCGGCGCAGGAGCTGGAGGAATTGCGCCTGGTGCGACCGTCGGCCTACAAAGGGTTGCCGGAGCGATGATCATCAACCAGTGGGTCCCGGCCGCGCACACGGGCGACGCGATTGGCGACAGCGCTCGGCGCATGCGCCGCCTGCTGCGCGCCATGGGCCACCAGTCGGACCTGTACGCGCTCACAATCGATGATGATCTCGTCGACGACGTCCTCGATTTCGACGAGCCGGGGGCCCGGGCCGGCGACCTGACGATCTTCCATTACGCGCTCCCATCGCCGATGAGCGACGCGTTCGGCCGGTTGCCGGGGGGACGTGTGCTCCAGTATCACAACGTGACCCCGGCGGCGTTCTTCGCGCCGTACGATCCGGCGCTGTTCCGGCTGGCGTCACTCGCGCGGGCAGAGCTTCGCCTGCTGGTTGGCCGCGTCGACCTCGCGCTGGGAGTATCGGACTTCAACCGGCGGGAGCTCGAGACAATGGGGTTCGCCAATACGGGTGTTCTCCCGCTGGCCGTGGACACGGCGCGCGTCACGCGTCCCATGGAGCGCCCGGCGCTCGAGAAGAGCCTGGACGACGAGCTCGTCAATTTCCTGTTCGTCGGGCGAATCGCGCCGAACAAGAAGATAGAGGATCACATCAAGCTCGCCGAACACTACAAGCGGTACGTCGATGCGTTCTATCGCTTCATTTTCGTCGGACGCTACGACGCGGTGCCGAGCTATTACTCGGCGATTCGCGCCCTCATGTCGGAATACCGCTTGCTCGACGAGCGCTTCGTGTTCACCGGCCCGGTTCCCGACGAGGAGCTGAACGTCTACTACCAGAAGGCCGCCGTCTACATCTCGCTGAGCGAGCACGAGGGCTTCTGTGCGCCGCTCCTCGAGGCGATGGCGGCCGGCGTCCCGGTCCTGGCCTACTCGGCGGCGGCCGTGCCGGAAACGCTCGGCGGCGCCGGGGTGCAGTTCGCGCCGAAGGACCTCGAATACGCCGCGGAGCTGCTCGGGGCTCTCGCGTTCGACGACAATCTGCGGGTGAAGGTCATCGAAGGGCAGCGGCGCCGCCTCGCGGATTTCGGCGACGATCGCATCGCCAGCGGCCTCCGGGCGCTCGCGTCCTACCGGGGCGGGCCCTTTCGGGACGTTGTTCAATGAAAATCGGGATCGTGATCCAGCGCTACGGCGCCGAAGTCCTCGGCGGATCCGAGCACCTGTGCCGCCTCGTGGCCGAGCGTCTCGCCGCGCAGCACGACGTCGAGGTACTGACCACGTGCGCGCGCGATTACGTGACCTGGAAGAACGAGTACCCCGAAGGCGCGGACCGGATTCGCGGCGTGTCTGTCCGACGGTTCGCCAATGCGCTGACGCGCGATCTCGAGGCGTTCAACACGTACTCGGACTGGATCTACAACAACCCGCATACGCGCCAAGACGAGATGGAGTGGCTCGAGCGGCAGGGCCCCTGGTGTCCCCCGCTCATCGAGTATCTGAAACGCAACCAGCAGCAATACGACGTGCTGGTCTTCTTCACCTACCTGTACGCGCCCACCGTCGTGGGGCTCGAGGTCAACCCTGGCAAGAGCGTGCTCGTCTCAACCGCCCACGACGAGCCCGCCATCCGTCTGGACATCTTCAAGGACGTGTTCTCGAAGCCCGGCGCGATCTGTTACCTCACCGACAGCGAGCGGCGCTTCGTGCAGGACACGTTCCCCGATCGACCGCTGCTCGAGGAAATCGTGGGCGTCGGCGTGGACATTCCCCAGCAGCAGCGCTATCCCCGTATGCCAGAAGATGTGTCTGCGCCACCCGATCCTGCGACATCTGGCGATGGGGAGCGCGATCAGCCGGCGCCGGCCCAGTCGGAGGCCGACGAGGAATCCGCACGCGATCTGTCCTCGCACGTGCTGGCGCGCGGCGCGGTGTTCAGGCGCCGGCATCGCCTGTACGGGCCGCTTGTGCTGTACGGGGGCCGGATCGATCCGGGCAAGGGCTGCGAGGAACTGATCGAATACTTCAGCGCCTACGTCAGGGACGGCGGCGACGCCACGCTCGCGCTGATGGGCGCCAAGCTGATGTCGCTACCCGAGGAGCCGTTCATCCGTTTCGCCGGACGGCTGTCCGACGGCGAGCGCGATCAGGCCCTCGAAGCCGCGACGGTCGTCGTCTGCCCGTCGCCGTATGAGAGCCTGTCGCTGCTCGCGCTCGAAGCCCTGGCCGCCGGCACACCGGTCCTCGTCAATGCCCGGAGCGCCGTGCTCGTCGAGCACTGTGTGCGCAGCAACGGCGGATTGTTCTACGCCGATCGGGACGAGTTCGTGGAGTGCCTGAAGCTGATCATGGCCGACGCTCGGCTGCGGGAAGCGCTTGGAAGGAACGGGCGCGACTACGTCCGACAACACTATCGCTGGGACGTGGTGCTTGGGAAGTACGAGCGGATCTTCGCGAAGGTCAGGAACGCGCGATAAAACGGCACGACGATCGGGCGATCGTCGATCGCGCTATATCTCAGTGGGTGTTTCTCGGGTGGGCGGCGCCACTAGGTCGCCGTTGCCGTGCCTCCTGGTCCGGCGGGGGCGAATGTCGTACCGCTTGATCATCTCGTTCAGCGTCGTCGGCTTGATGTGCAGGAGCTCGGCGGCCTTCTTCTGCACACCCCCCGCCACTTCGAGCGTCGACTCGATCAGCCGCTTCTCGAAATCGGTGATGACGTCCTTGAACGAGATCCCCTCGGGCGGGACCACGAACTGGGGCACGGAGAAGCTCGGGGCCCTGCGCACGTGCTCGGGGATGAGCTCGACGCCGATGCGCGGGCCGGACGTGAGGACGACGGCACGCTCGATGACGTTCTCCAGCTCGCGCACGTTGCCCGGCCAGTCGTACTCCGTCAGGAGATCCAGGGCCTCGGGCGTCAACTCCAGGTCGACTTTCCTGTTCTCGTCCCCGTACTTCACGAGGAAATGCTGCACGAGGAGCGGAATGTCGTCCTTGCGATCCTTGAGCGGCGGGAGCTGGATCGAGATGACGTGCAGCCGGTAGAAGAGATCCTCGCGAAACTTCCCCTCGTCCATCATGTGCCGCAGGTCGACGTTGGTCGCGGCGATGATGCGGACGTCCACCTTGATCGTGTCCATGCCGCCAAGGCGCATGAAGTCGCGCTCCTGAATCACGCGCAGCAGCTTGGCCTGGGTCTCGAGCGGCACGTTGCCGATTTCGTCGAAAAAGATGCTGCCGCGATCGGCGAGATCGAACATGCCCTTCTTGGGGTACACGGCGCCCGTGAACGCCCCCTTGACGTGGCCGAAGAGCGTCGACTCGAGCAGATCCGGCGGCAGGTTGCCGGAATTGACGGTCACGAACGACTTGTCGGAACGCGAAGAGTTCGTGTGAATGGCCCGCGCCACGAGCTCCTTGCCCGTGCCGCTCTCGCCCTGAATGAGGATCGTCGATCTGCTCGGCGCCGCCTGGATGATCAGGTCGAAGACCTGCCGCATCCGCGGGCTCTTGCCGATGATGTTCGCGAACTTGTGATAACGCTCCTGGATGTTCTGACGCAGGTTCCGGTTCTCGTTCACCAGCCGCCGCCGCTCCATGGCGTTGCGCACGACGACGAGCACCTCTTCGTTCTTGAAGGGCTTGGTGACGTAGTCGAACGCACCGCCTTTCATCGCCGAGATCGCGCTCTCGATGGATCCGTACGCCGTGATGATGAGGACCGCGAGGTCCTCGTCGATCCGCTTCAGCTCGTCGAGCGTGGCGATGCCGTCGAGGCCTGGCATCATGATGTCCACGATCGCCGCGTCGAAGGGGAGCGCCCGCGCCAGCTCCAGCCCTTCGGCGCCGGAGGACGCCACGCGCACCTCGTAGCCCTCCCTCGTCAGAAGGGTCTCGAGAATCTCCCGCATGATTTCCTCGTCGTCGACGACGAGGACGGCGCCCTGGCGCCCCTGGCGCATCGACGGCATCAGTGGGCCGCCCTTCGGGCGGGCGCCTCGGAGGCGAGCGGCAGCGTCAGCGTGAAACGCGTGCCTTGGCCGACCGCGCTGTCGCAACGAATCGTGCCCTCGTGCTCGTGTACGATGCCATAGGTGATGGAGAGCCCGAGGCCCGTGCCGCGGCCGATGTCCTTGGTCGTGAAGAATGGATCGTAGATGCGGGCCAGCTGTTCGGGCGGAATCCCCGACCCCGTGTCGGCCACCGTCGCGACCAGATGTGATCGGTCGACGTGGGTCGTGACGGTGAGCCAGCCGCCGCGCGGCATCGCATCGCGGGCGTTCAGAAACAAGTTGAGGAACACCTGCTGCAGCTGGTGCTCGACTCCAACGACCATGGCCTGCGCGTCCGACAGCTCGCGGCGGACTGTGATCCGACCGACCCCGAACTGATGCTCGAGAAGCGAGAGCACGTCGTTGATGACCTCGTTGAGGTCGACGCTGATGCGCTCGCCTTCGTTCGTCCCCGGACGCGACAGATTGAGGAGGCCGTTGACGATCTTCGCGGCGCGGAACGTCTGGCGCTCGATCTTCTCGAGGAGCGCCGTTTTGGGGTCGGCCGGGTCGGCGCCGTCGAGCAGCATCTGCGTGAAGCTCGAGATGCCCGTGAGCGGCGTGTTCACCTCGTGCGCGACGCCGGCGGCCAGAAGGCCGATCGACGCCATCTTCTCGGAGATCTGCAGCTGCTCCTCGAGCCGCACGCGGTCGGTGATGTTCTCGACGAGCAGGATCGTGCCGGCCACGGCGCCCGGACCGGCGCGGCCCTGAAGGGGCACGGCCGTGGCGTTGACGAGCAGTCGCCGCGAGCCGCCACGGGAGGCGGCCGGCTGGGCCTGGGCCTGGAC
Source organism: Acidobacteria bacterium RIFCSPLOWO2_02_FULL_65_29 (assembly GCA_001767435.1). GTDB lineage: Bacteria > Acidobacteriota > Vicinamibacteria > Vicinamibacterales > CAVVIG01 > 2-02-FULL-65-29. The sequence continues at coordinate 12,993 of MEKT01000153.1, forward strand.
CTGGTCTAGGGCGGCGGGACCGGCGGCCAGCGGCACCTTGAACAGCGACGCCCCACGCGGATGTTCCAGTCGCGCCGCCCTGAGCGCGTCGACAAACGCGGGGTCGAACACCTCGCCGAGCACCCGGCCAATCGCGTCGGCGCGTTTCACGCCGTAGAAACTCTCGAGCGCGTGGTTCCACCGGACGATCCGCTCGTCCGCGTCGAAGACCACGAGCCCGTCGTCGAGCGACTCGAGAATGTTGTCGTTGAACTCGCGCATCCGGCCGAGCTCCTCGGCTTTGAGATGGAGCTGGCGGTAGAGGCGGCCGTTCTCGATGGCTGTCGCGACCTGGCTGGCCACTGCCGTGAGCAGCGAGAGGTCCTCGCTGTTGAACGGCTCGTCGATGTCCTTGCGGCCGAGGGCCAACACCGCGATGGCCGCGCCCTCGAACACGCAAGGCACGAAGTAGTAGATGCCCTGGTCGCGCCAGAACTCGACTTCCTCCGCCGCGAAGAACGCGGCCGAGATCGGATCGTCGAGCGCCACCGTGTGCCCGCCATCCAGACGCGTCACAAACGACGAGGCGCGCGTCAGCCGCGGCACGGCCTGCGCGAAGCCGAAGTCGCCGATCGTCCGGAAGTCGCCGTGCCGCTCGTCGGCCAGCATCAGCGAGATGCGGTCCGCGACGAGCGTCTCGATGATGCGCACGACGAGCCGCTGGCTCAACCGGACGACGTCGAGGTCGCTGTTCAGGTCGCGCGCGAACCCGACGAGCGCCCGTCGGTAGTCGTACCGATCGCGATAGAACACGCGATCGAGCGCGTTCTGCACCGTGTCCTTGACCGGTTGCGCGAGCAGCACCACCACGAGCGTCGCCAGCCCGGCGACCACGTCTGTGTGCGCGTCGGCGTCGTTGGCGAAGGCGAACGCGGCCAGCCGCCGCATCGCAAAGTAAAGGACGAAGCTCGCCGCGACAAACGCCGAGTAGGCCAGACCGCGCTTGATGATGACCTCGACGTCGCGCAGCCGGTAGCGCACGATCGCCGAGGCAAACGTCAGCGGCACCAGGCCGAGAAGAATCGCCGTGAGCTGCAGCGCGAGCGGCGGATCGGCGCCAAGTGCCCACGGCAGCGCGTAGCCGATCGAAAACGGTCCGACGCCAAGAACGGTGCCCGACGCGATCCAGCGGAGCTGGCGCCGTCCCGTGAGCGACGTGATCTCGCCAAACGCGCGCGTGAGCACGATGGCCGCCGCCGCGGCCGCGAGAAACAGATACACGTGCTCGCCGCGGTTCAAGAGATCGAACGCCCGAGAAAATGCCGGGCCCTCCGCCGCGCCGCGCGCCATCAGCGCCACCCGCGACCCGAACAGGACCAGAGCCGGCAGATACATCGCCGGCATCAAGACGCGCATCGGAAGCGCCTTGCGCCACGGCGGACGCGCCGGAAACACCAGCGTGAAATGCAGCAGGAGCGGCGGCAGGAGCGCCATCGCTACCGCGTCGCCCCAGAAGAAGACCCAGTCCAGGCGATCGAAGGGACCGTTGAATGAAAAGGTGAACACTCCGAAGAACGCGACGCACAGCCAGAAGAAATGAAGCGTCGCCTGGTCGCGTGGACGCCGCAGCCGCACGGACGCGCCGACCAGTAGCGTGAACAGACCCACACCCGCGAGCACGTAGTACATCGAGCCCGACGGCACCGCCGACAGAAGCGTCACCTCGAGCGCCTCGCGCGTCCCGAGCCGCAACAGCGTGTACGACAGCCGGTGGCCTTCGCGCCCCTCCCGCCCAAACGCGGCCACTTCACCCGGCGTGTGCACGGCCCGGCCGCCGACGGTCAAGAGCACGTCGCCTGGCTGGATGCCCGCGCGGGCGCCCGCGGAATCTCGCGCCACCTCGACAGCCGCCACGCCCTCGGCGCGGGCTTCCCACAGCACGCCGTCCTCGACGCCGGTCAGCCGGGCGCGCGTCGCGATGTTCGCGATGCCGAGTCCGATGAGCACGACCGCGACAATCGTCGCCAGCGCGGACCGACCCCACACCAGCCAGCGCGCCTCGCCGCGCTCGTTGCGCGTCGGGACGCCGCCCTCGCGGCCGTCGGAGCCGACCGGACCTGGCTGCTCAGTGGGCATAGCGGGAGCGCCCGGAGAGACGCTGCTGCCGCCCGAAGTAGCAAAGCTCATACCTTGAATGTGTCGCTCGAATCGCCTCTAAACTTCAGATAAACCTATGGTTTTCAGCTTCGCCACCAATCGGACACCAGGCCGATTCCAAATTTACGTGTACTGCATTCAATATTGTGGATCTGAAGTGGGCCCTGTGGGTCAAGCTGCGTCAGACAGGGTGTTCAGGGCGGGACACCTACCCGGCCTATCTGACCCGACCCGACCCACCGGACCTCGGTCAGAACCGCATCGTGACGCCGCCGACGATCCGCTTGGGGGGGCGGACAACAAGCAGTTCGTCGTAGACGGTTTGGTCGGCTGCCGTGTCGCGGAAGAAATTACGGACCGCGACGAGCATCTCCCACTTGGCGTTGGTGAAGTTCAAGAACGGCAGCGATTGCCGGACCTGCACGTCGAAGCGGGAATCGACGCCGGGGCCTTCCGCGCCTTCGCCCGCGCGAGCAAAGCCATTGCTGACGCGGTACAGGACGAGCACGCGCGTCGACGTTTCCGGCACGTGCGTTTCGATCGACGTGGAGACGTCGTGAATGCGCTCGGCATCGGCGCGGAGGACCGTCGGCGCGAGCAGCACGAAGTACCGGATGTCGTGGCCGGGCGCGAGTAGCGCGTTGGTCATCGAATAGGCGACCGAACCGCTCACACGGGACGTGGTCGTACGAAATTCGGCGATGCACCCGGTGGCGCTGGCATCGCCGGCGTTGCCCACGACGTAGTGGCCGATCTTCGCATTCGGCTGCTCGGGCATGTCGAGGCCAAACAGCGTGACGAGCTGGTCGTCCACGCGCTCGCGGAACGCGCCGAGCGCGACCGTCGATCCGGCGATGTCGTGTTCGACCTCTACGGCCACGCGGCTCGCGCGCTCGGCCTCGAACCTGCCGCTCCGCGTGATCGACGAGAACGTTCGCTGCGGGGGGAGCCAGATGCCGCTGTCGGCCGGGGGCAGAAATTCTTCGGCGCCTGGCGCCTGTGCCCACTTCGACACCTCGGCGCTGACGCGCGTGTGCTCGGCGGGTGCCGCCGTGAGCTCCACGCGTGGACTGAGCAGGCTGCGGTTGTCCAGGTAGTCGTACCGCGCGTAACGCGCGCCGAACGTGACGCCGAACGCCGGCGAGATGGCAAACGTATCGAAGGCATGGATGGCGCCCGCGTTGCGGCTGCCGTCGGTCACGTCGCGCAGCGCCAGCGGGTTGCCGCCGTCGTAGCGCTGCGTGCTGTACGACATCCCCAGGTTGTAGGTGTGGCGGGCGGGCACCCGCGTGGCGTAGGAGCCGGCCAGAATCCACGAGGAGATGTCTGCCTGGTTGAGCGCGCCGCGAATCGTCCAGTCGGCGCTCGTCCCGACAGGCGCGCCAAGGCGGACGTACGCAATGCCGCGCGACAGGTTGTCGGACGCAAACAGCTGTTCTGGCGTGTCGAACGAGCCCGTCGTCAAGAGATTCAACTGGCCCGAGAACGGCGTGTCGACGAAAAAGCCGGTGGCGATGCGCGCCAGCGAGCCGGCGCCGGCCGGACGCTCGTCGACGAGGACCACATCGGGCAGCGTCGTGTCCTTCAGGATGCCGCGGCGCGCGTGCCGTAGTCGCCACGCGAGCTCACCCTGATCGCCGGCGACAGTCGAGCCGGACTCGTCGGCGTCACGCTCGGGTTCGAGCGCCGCAGGCGCCTGGTCGGGCACCCCGGCCACGCCCGCCGCCAGTACGGTCGACGCGTCTCGACGCCGGAGAGCAATCGCCGAGACGGCGCGTCCACCCGGACGGACGTCGACCATCTGCGCGCGCGGTGCGACGTACCCGGTGATGTGGGCACGGAGAAGATAGGGACCGGGCGGCAGGGCCGGCAGGTCGAAGCGACCCTGGTGATCCGTCACGGCGACCGAGGGCGATGCGCCGACGGCCGAAACCACGGCTCCCGCCACCGGCGCGCCGGTCTCGTCGCGAACGATGCCTTGAATCGAGCCCGAGGCGAACGCGGCGGGAGACCCCGCGGCCGGTGCCGACGATCCGACTGGGCCCTGCGCGTGCGCAAGGACCGCAAGTACAGGGAGACCCAGAAGCATCAGGCTGCCCGCCGCCGACGCGATCCATCTGGATCTGTTCGTCATGTCCCCTGCTCTTTCGCGGCTTTGCGGCTTCTTGCCTCCGGGACCCTCACGTGGCCCCGGGACGGCCGGGTCGTCCCGGCCCTATGAGCCTGCAACCGAGAAGTTCACGTCTCGAATCAGCGACTTGTCCGCAAGCTTGTCCGTCACCTTGATCTCGAGGCGGTACTCACCTTCCGGGAACGACGCCAGGGGCACCGCCTGGCCCGTCTGGAGCTGGTGACCAGCCGCGAAATCGAACTGCGGCGGCAACGTCTGCGCGTTCAGATTCTGCGGGGTGGTCTTGTTGAAGAACTTCTCGGCGCCCGCCTGCTTCACGTAAAAGTTGTATTCGACGACGACGTCGGGCTTGTTGCCGCTGTCGGTCTTCGGATTGTAGATGAGCAGGAAGGTCGACAGCTCGCCCTTCTTCGTAAACGCCGTGCTCAGCTCGGGAGTGATCTCCATGCCGCCGATGACGTACGGCCGCTCGACCTGCTGCTGCGGCGTGAGCGGGGCGGGCAGCGGATCGAGCCGTCCCACGAAGACCGAGCTCGTGTTGAGCTCGCCGTTCCACAGATCGGGGATCTCGACGGTTTTCTTGATGACCGAGATCTTGAGCGGCGGCGCGTTTCTCGGCGGCTTCTCGGGCGTCGGCTCCTTCACGACCACGTACAGGTCGTAGGTGCCGGGCAGCGCCGCGAACGACCGGCCAATGCGCGCGTTCGCGCCGTCGGCGGCACTGACCGTGACCGGCGTGAGGCCCTCGTAGACGAACTGCGGCACGGCCGGTTTCTTGTCGTCCTTCTTCCCACTCGCGGGCGCGGCCGCCGGAGGCGCCGCCGTCGACACGAGGCGCCAATACATCATCAGGCCCTTGGCCTGCGTCTTCGACGCGTCGATGCCAACGATGAAAGGCACGTACTGTTGGTTGCCCGACGCCTTGAGGATGTCGTCGCGCAGCCAGGTGAGTGACAGGTCGTTGGGGGCGTTGGCCGCCGCGCCAGCCACGAGGGCGTAGATCGCGTCGCGCTCCTTCTCTTCGGCCTTCGTCAATTTCCGTTGCGCGGGAGGATTCTGCGCGGACAACACGACCGACAACAGAAACGCCGCGAGGGAGCCGAGCGCGATTGCACTACGCCGAAATGCCATGATGCCGTTCTCCAAAAGGTTAAGCGCTACGGTCGAACAGCCCATGATAGGCGCGCTGAAACGTCAAGTCAAACTGTTCACGCGGCAGCACTTCAGACCTGAGAGGTGATCGGCTCGCTGTGCTATTATCGCCAGCCCCGGCGGTCACGACGCGCGCGTGGAACCGCCCGTGGATTGCCCCCCATGTCGGCGCCAGTAGACGACAGCCTCGTAATCGTGCTGGCGGGCGGCGCCGGCGAGCGCCTCTATCCGCTGACGAAGGAGCGCGCCAAACCGGCCGTGTATTTCGGTGGGCCCTACCGGATCATCGACTTCGTCCTGAGCAACTGCATCAATTCCGGCCTGCGCCACATCTTCATCGCTACCCAGTACAAGTCGCTCTCGCTCAACCGGCACGTCCGCATGGGATGGAGCATCGTGTCGGAGGAGCTCGGCGAGTTTGTCGAAATCCTTCCGCCCCAGAAGCGCGTGAGCGATCACTGGTACCAGGGCACGGCCGACGCCGTGTACCAGAACCTCTATTCGATCATCGACGAGAACCCACGTCGGCTGATCGTGCTCTCGGGCGACCACGTCTACAAGATGGACTACGCGCGCATGGTGCGCGTTCACCAGGAGCGCGGCGCGACCGTCACGCTCGCGGCGATAGAAGTGCCTATCGCCGACGCCGGCCGCTTCGGCATCGTGTCGATCGACGATCAGGAGCGCGTCATCGGCTTCGACGAGAAGCCGCAGCAGGCCACGGCCATTCCGGGAGCGCCCGACCTGGCGCTGGCCTCGATGGGCGTCTACATCTTCGACACCGACGTGCTCGTGCAGGCCCTCGAAGCCGACGCCGCTCAGCAGACGAACCACGATTTCGGCAAGGACATCATCCCGGCGCTCATCGATCGGCAGCCGGTGTACGCGTACCGGTTCTACGACGAGAACAAGAAGTCGTCGAAGTACTGGCGCGACATTGGGACGCTCGACGCCTACTTCGAAGCGAACATGGATCTCTGCCAGGTGAACCCGGAGTTCAACCTCTACGATCCGGAGTGGCCGCTGCGGACGCATCAGCCGCAGTCGCCGCCGGCGAAGTTCGTGTTCGCTGAAACCGGCGCGCGGTGCGGGCAGGCGCTCGACTCGGTCATCTCACCGGGGTGCATCGTCTCGGGGAGCACGATTCACGGCAGCGTGCTCTGCCCCAACGTGCGCGTGCACAGCTTCTGCCGGATCGAGCAGTCCATTCTCATGCCGGGCGTGCGCGTCGGCCGACACGCCCGCATCCGGCGGGCCATCATCGACCGCGACGTGCTCATCCCGCGCGGAGCGCTCATCGGCTACGACGTGGACGAAGACCGCCGGCGCCATACCGTGAGCGAATCCGGCGTCGTCGTCGTGACCACCGACGACGAGCCGCTGGTGACGCCGCCGAGCGAAGAAGCCCTGCGACTCGAGGCCGAGGCGGACCGCCGCGGGGGCGGAGGGTAGCCAGGACAAGCCACGAAGACACGAAAACACGAAGAGGAAAGTCTTGGATTCGTTCCTGGGAGGGTTGAGTGAAGATTGAAAGCGTGCATGCCCGCGAGATCCTGGACTCGCGCGGGAATCCGACGGTGGAGGTCGACGTGACACTCGCCGACGGCGCGTTCGGGCGCGCGGCGGTTCCTTCGGGCGCGTCGACGGGCGAGCGCGAGGCGCTCGAGCTGCGCGATGGCGACAAGACGCGATACGGCGGCAAGGGCGTCCGCACGGCCGTCGCGAACGTCAACGGCGAGATCGCGAAGGCCATCGCCGGGGGAACATACGACCAGCGCGGCGTGGACGAAGCCATGATCGCACTCGACGGCACGCCGACCAAGGGCCGGCTCGGCGCGAACGCGCTGCTCGGTGTGTCGATGGCGGCCGCCCGCGCGGACGCCGCGTCGAGGAAAGTGGCGCTCTACGGGCACATTAGAGATTTGTACGGGGGACGGGTCTCCGCTCCCTTCACGCTGCCCGTTCCGATGATGAACATCCTGAACGGCGGCGCGCACGCCGATTCGAGCGTCGATTTTCAGGAGTTCATGGTGATGCCCGTCGGCGCCTCCTCATTCGGCGAGGCGGTGCGGATCGGCGCCGAGATCTTCCACGCACTTCGCGGCATCCTGAAGGGGCGCGGCCAGTCGACAGGCGTCGGCGACGAGGGCGGCTTCGCGCCAAACCTCAAATCGAACCGCGAGGCGGTGGACGTCGTGCTCGAGGCCACCGCCAAGGCCGGGATGAAGGCCGGCCAGGACGTGTTCATCGCGCTCGACGTGGCCGCGAGCGAGCTCTGGGCAGGCGGCGGCCGCTACACGTTCAAAAAGTCCGGCGAGCCGGACCGCACCTCCGACCAGATGATTCGCCTGTGGGAGGACTGGCTCCGCCAGTACCCCATCGTGTCGATCGAAGACGGCCTGGCCGAAGGCGACTGGGACGGATGGAAGGCGCTGACCGCCACGCTGGGCTCACGCGCACAGCTCGTGGGCGACGACGTGTTTGTCACCAACCCCGAGATCCTGAAGCGCGGCATCGCCGACAAAGTGGGGAATGCCCTGCTCGTGAAGCTGAATCAGATTGGGACCGTCACCGAAACGCTCGACGCCGTGGCCCTGGCACGCGACGCCGGTTACGCCACGATCATCTCGCACCGTTCCGGCGAAACCGAAGACTCGACGATCGCCGACCTCGCCGTGGGCACCGCTTCGAGTCAGATCAAGACAGGTTCGGCGAGCCGGACCGATCGAATCTGCAAGTACAACCAATTGCTTCGGATCGAAGAGGAGCTTGGCACTCAGGCGTCCTTCGCCGGACGCGCGGCACTCGGCACACGCGGAATTGGGTAATTGGATAATCGGGTAATCGGGTAATTGGTTGCTCAATTTGCCCGATTCAATTACCCGATTACCCAATTACTCGATTACCCAATTCAGAGCTTTCCTCATATGCACAAAGTCGTCCTGCTCCGCCACGGCGAAAGCAGCTGGAACAAGGAAAACCGCTTTACCGGCTGGACCGACGTCGATCTGTCGGAGCAAGGAAGCGCCGAGGCGCGGGAGGCGGGCCGTTTGCTGCGCGACGGCGGCTACGAGTTCGACATCGCTTACACTTCGGTCCTCAAGCGCGCGATTCGCACGCTGAACCTGGCGCTCGACGAGCTGGACCAGACTTGGATTCCGGTGGAGAAAAGCTGGCGGCTGAACGAGCGGCACTACGGCGCGCTCCAGGGGTTGAACAAGGCCGAAACCGCCGCGCAGCACGGCGAGGCGCAGGTCAAGATCTGGCGCAGAAGCTACGACATCCCGCCGCCGCCCCTCTTGCCCGACGATGAGCGCCATCCGGGGCGGGACCGGCGATACGCGTCGCTCGCACCGACCGAGCTGCCGCTGACCGAGTCGTTGAAAGACACCGTCGCGCGGTTTCTGCCGTATTGGCATGGCACGCTGGCGCCAGCCGTTCGATCGGGCACGCGGGTGCTCATCGCCGCTCACGGCAACAGCCTGCGCGCGCTCGTGAAATACCTCGATGAGATCTCGGAAGCGGATATCGTCGAGCTGAATATCCCAACGGGCATACCGCTCGTGTACGAGCTCGGCGAGGACCTCGCGCCGATTCGCCATCATTACCTCGGCGATCCGGCCGCGGCCGCCACCGCCGCGGCTCGCGTGGCGGCGCAGGCCAGGGCGAAAAGTTAGAAGTGAGATGTCAGAAGTTTGAAGGACTCAGGTATCGTCGCCGGCGGGCGCGATGATCGCGAGCGTCGCGTGCGTGGCGCCTACCACCGCGCCGAGCGGGATACTCTGATCGAAGGTCGCGAGCTTCCCGCCCATCTTCTTCGCAAGACCCAGTAGATAGATGTCCGTGAGCTGCCGGGGGCCGCTCACGAATAACGGGTTGAAGAGCTTCGGATCGCGGAGCGAGACCGAATCGGGCCAGAAAATATGATGGCCACTCGCACAGAACCTGCGCAGATGCTCAATCGTGTCCGCCGCGCGTAAGTTGAAGACGCCAGAGCCGGAATGGTTCACGAGACGAACAAAGCCGTTTTCCGTCAGCGGACACGTGGCCCAGCCGTCCGCGTGGTGGTCGGCGAACCAGTCATGGGCAATTTCGTGATGAACGTGCTCCGGGTCGAAAAGCGCCAGCAGGATGTTTACATCGAGCAGCGCCGGACGGCTCAAGACTCGTCGTCCCTGAGCTCGTTCACCCGTTTCATCGTCATGATCGGACCGCCGGGTCGACGGGGCAGCAGCGGGACGCCGTTGCGGATTTTCTGGTGGGGCCCCTTCGGCGCGAGACCCTTGCGGACCAGCTCGGACACCATCTGCCCGGCGGTCTTGCCGTAGTACTCACCGAGTTCCTTGGCGGCCTGAAGGACGTCTTCGTCGAGGTCCAATGTGGTGCGCATGCATCAATCATCACGCATCACGCATCAGAGGTCAATGGCTCCAGACTTCAGGCTCCAGGCTGTGCCACGCCCGTCAAATTCAGGCCCTCTGACGACGAGAGGGCCGGCCCGCGCGAAGCGAACCGGCCCCTTACAGTCCTTCTAACTTCTGACTTCTAACTTCTTGGTTTACTCCACCGGCTCAGCGGTTTCATCCGCCGCGATTCGGAGCGACCGAAGGAACCGTCGATCGTTGGCGGTGACCTCGAATGTCCGCCGCGGCGGCTGACGCTCGCGCTGCGGCCGGGACGGTGTGGTGACTTTCGCGAGCGCCGAGGTCTGCGACCGATTGACGAATCCCACGACGGCTTCGAGCGTGACTTTCATCTCGAATCCCGCGGCCCTCGCCTTCTCGCGGCAGGCTTCGACTTGGGGGTTCTCCGCGACCGCTGCAGCAATCGCGTCGGCCAGCTCCCGTGCGAACCGGTTGACGACGTCGTCCATCCTCGTGTCCCTCCCCTACGCCGCCGGGCCGGGTTCCGGGGCGCCTCCCGGTCCGAACCTGCCTGCACCAGGGCGATGCACAGGGACCGGGCGCCTTTAAATCATGTGTGCGGGGTTTGCCTAATGATGACTGGAGTCTACGGCCAAATCAGTGCTCTGTCAAGCACTTACAGCCACGTTCGCGCTACAATGCCGCGACGGTCGCACCCTGTTGACCAGCCGCCCAGCAGTCGGCGGGTCGGATGAACGACAGAGCGACTATCGATCAGCACTCGCGACTATCGACCAGGGACTCACGACTATCGACGAACGACTATCGACCAATCGCCCTCATGCCCGATCTCGGCTTCCCCGGCGAATTTCCCTTCACCCGCGGCATCCAGCCGACGATGTATCGCGGCCGGCTGTGGACGATGCGGCAGTACGCCGGTTTCGGCACGGCGGCCGAATCCAACGCGCGATATCGGTACCTGCTGGCGCAGGGCGTCAACGGGCTCAGCGTCGCCTTCGACCTGCCCACGCAAATGGGCTACGACTCCGACCACACGCTCGCCCGGGGCGAGGTCGGCAGAGTCGGCGTGGCGGTCGATTCGATCGACGACATGGCCGTGCTCTTCGATGGCATTCCGCTCGATCGGGTGTCCACGTCGATGACGATCAACGCGACGGCGGTCATCCTGCTGGCGCTCTACATCGCGGTCGCGCGGCGCCAGGGTGTGCCGGCGTCGAAGCTCGAAGGCACGATCCAGAACGACATCCTGAAGGAATACGTCGCGCGCGGCACCTACATCTATCCGCCCCGGGCGTCGCTCCGCATCGTCACCGACATCTTTGCGTATTGCTCGAAGGAGTTGCCCAACTGGAACACGATTTCGATCAGCGGATACCACATCCGTGAAGCAGGCTCGACGGCGGTGCAGGAAGTGGCGTTCACGTTCGCGCACGCGATCGCGTACGTGCAGGCGGCGGTTGACGCGGGCCTGGACGTGAACCAGTTCGGGCAGCGGCTGTCGTTCTTCTTCAACGCCCACAACAATTTTCTCGAGGAGATCGCGAAGTACCGCGCCGCGCGGCGGCTATGGGCACGCCTGATGCGGGATCGCTTCGGCGCCACGAGTCCGCGGGCCCAGCAGCTTCGCTTCCACACGCAGACGGCCGGCAGCACGCTCACCGCGCAGCAGCCCGACAACAACATCGTACGGGTGGCCATTCAAGCAATGGCCGCCGTTCTCGGCGGAACGCAGTCGCTCCACTGTAATAGCCGCGATGAAGCGCTGTCGCTGCCGAGCGAGGAGTCGGCGCGGATCGCGCTCCGGACGCAGCAGATCATCGCCAGCGAAACCGGCGTGGCCAACACGGTGGACCCGGTCGGCGGGTCGTTCGTGATCGAGCGATTGACGGACGACATCGAGCGCGCCGCCGAGGAACTGCTGACACGAATTGACCGGGCCGGCGGCACACTGGCTGCGATTGAAACGGGCTTCATCCAGCGCGAGATCCAGGAATCTGCGTACCGTGCCCAGGTGGCTGTCGATTCGCGTCAGGCCATCGTCGTCGGCGTCAACAAGTACGCAGAAACTGGGAAATCCACCCGACCCCTCTTTCAGCTGGATCCGGAGGTGGAGCGGACGCAGGTCGAGCGGGTGCGGGCGCTTCGGGCCGGCCGCGACGCCGACCGAAGCCGGCGCGCGCTGGCCGCGGTCTCGGATGCCGCACGCGACGGCCACAACCTTGTGCCGCCAATCGTCGACGCAGTCGACGCCCGCGCCACGGTCGGCGAGATTGCCGATGCCATGCGCGCGGTGTTCGGGGAGCACGACAGTCGAATTTGAGGATTTGAGGACTTGAGGACTTGAGGATTTGGCGAGGATTTGAGGACTTGAGAATCTGACGATTTGAGAGACTTGAGGATTTTGGGGATCTGGGATTTGGAGCCTGTGCTGGAAGTTTCCGGCCTCACAACGGTTTTCGATCTCGCGTCCGGGCCGGCGGCGGCCGTGGACGACGTGAGCTTCGAGGTTCGCGCGGGCGAGACGCTCGGCCTGGTTGGCGAGTCGGGCAGCGGCAAGTCGGTCACGGCGCTGTCGATCATGCGGCTCGTTCAGCCGCCTGGGCGGATCGCAGGCGGGCGTGTCCGTTTCAAAGGCCGCGAGCTGCTCACGCTCTCCGAACGCGACATCCGCGCGATTCGCGGCGCCGAGATTGCCCTCATCTTCCAGGAGCCGATGACGGCGCTCAACCCGGTCTTCACCATCGGCGATCAGATCGCGGAGGCGCTCCTCGTGCACGGGAAGGCCACCCGCCGCGAGGCCGCCAGCAAGGTCGTGGAGCTCCTCGAGGCGGTGCGGATTCCAGACGCGGCTGCGCGCGCGCGCGACTATCCACACCAGCTGTCGGGCGGGATGCGGCAGCGCGTCCTCATCGCGATGGCCATCGCCTGCAAACCGTCGCTCGTCATCGCCGACGAGCCGACGACGGCGCTCGACGTGACGATCCAAGCCGAGATGCTCGACCTGCTCCGCGAGATGAAGGCGGCCTTCAACCTGTCGCTGCTCCTCATCACACACGATCTCGGCGTCATCGCCGAGACCGCCGACCGCGTCGCTGTCATGTACGCCGGCCGCATCGTCGAACACGGGCCGGTCCGCGCTATCTTCCGTGACCCGCAGCACCCGTACACCAGAGGCCTGCTGCGATCGATGCCCGGCGCGGCGGACCGGGGACGACTGCGGGCAATCGATGGCACGGTGCCGGTGCTTGGGGCGTTTCCACCGGGATGCGCCTTCCACCCGCGGTGCCCGGATCGCTTCGAACCCTGCAGCACGACGCCCCCGTCCGAGCTCAGGGTCGGGGACGCGCATGCGGCGCGGTGTTATCTAAACGACCCGTCGCAAGTCGCAAGTCGCGCGTCGCGAGGCTCGGACCACGCGTCGCCAACAACAGGTCGCCAGTCGAGGACTGATGGCGCTCGTTGATGTCTCACACCTCGTGAAGCGTTTCGTCCGCGGCGGAGGACTCCTCCGGCGTGGCACGACCGTCAACGCGGTGGACGATGTCAGCTTCGCAATCGACGAGGGCGAAACGTTCGGCCTCGTCGGTGAATCGGGCAGCGGCAAGACCACGACCGGGCGCTGCCTCCTGCGTCTCATCGAGCCGACGGCGGGGTCGGTGACGTTTCGCGGCGAGGACGTGCTGGCGCTTTCGCGCGCGCGGATGCGCCTGGCCCGCCGCGACATGCAGATCGTGTTTCAGGATCCGTACTCGTCGCTCAATCCCAGAATGCGGGCGCGACAGATCGTCGAGGAGCCGCTCGTCATCCACGGCCTCGGCGCGAAAGAGGCGCGGCTCGAACGAGTGGCCGAGCTGTTCAGGCTCGTCGGCCTCGACACCGCTCACCTCGAACGCTATCCGCACGAGTTCAGCGGGGGACAGCGCCAGCGGATAGGCCTCGCCAGAGCGCTTGCGCTCAACCCGTCGTTCCTCGTGCTCGACGAGCCTGTTTCGGCGCTCGACGTCTCCGTGCAGGCCCAGGTCGTCAACCTGCTGCTGGACCTGCAGCAGCAGTTGAAGCTCACCTATCTGTTCATCGCGCACGATTTGCGGCTGGTCGAACACATTTCCAACCGGGTCGCGGTGATGTACTTGGGCAAGATTGTCGAGACGGGACCGACCGCGGCGCTCTTCGCGTCGCCGCAGCATCCCTACACGCGCGCGCTGCTGTCCGCGATTCCCGTCGCGGATCCCGACGCGCACAAACGCCGGATCGTGCTCGATCCGGCCAGTGTCAACCGCGCGGCGCCGTTGCGGGAGATCGCCGCTGGACACTGGGCGGCGATCTAGTCGTTAGTCGTTAGTCGTTAGTCGTTAGTCGTTGGTCGTGGTCGATAGTCGTTGGGCCCGAATCCGCACGTCCGCTCGCCTGATCGCTGGGCGAGCCACGACGGGCAAGCCCCGAACCCCTCGTCCCGCAGGCTTGGGTGTTTCCCCAAGAACAAGAAGGTCGCAAGCCACCGGCGAGTTGACCGATGCTTGCGACTCTTCAGATACGACTATCGACTAACGACTATCGACTAACGACTATGAGATTCCCTTCTTGAACGCGTCGACTTCCGCCGCCGACACGGTCACCTTCACCGGGTTGGGATTGCCGCCGCCCTTCGCGAACCGATCTTGGCCGACTCCTCGAGCACCGCCCGAAGCCGACACCTGGGCCGACTGTTTCTCGGGCGCCACGGTCGTCTTCAGGCCGGCGAGCGGCACCCCTCTTTTGGGTTCTTCCTTCTTCTCGGGTTCCTTGGCCGCGCCCGACGAGCCCGCCAGCCCGGCGGCCCCTTCCGTGACGACGGCGATCGATGCGATGTCGACGGGCTCGTACTTGATGTTGCTCTTGTAGCGCGGCTCGACCGTGGCGGTGGTCTTGAAGGCCCTGGCGAGTTCGCCGACTTTCTTGATGCGTTCCTGCGTCTCGGGGTGCGACGCGAAGAGGCCGTTGCGCTGCGGCTGGCTCTTGTTGCGGTCAGCGAGGCGCGTGAGGAAATCGCCGATCGACATCGGCGCGTACCCGAGCTTGGGCGTAATCTGGACCGAGAACTTGTCGGCGTCGAGCTCGTCTCCGCGGTCGTACGCGTTCTCGAGAATGTTGTCGTACGCGACGTTCGCGACGGCGCCGATAAAGGCCGAGCGCTCCGACGCCGCCTGGGTGCCGAGCTTGACGGCGGAATTCTTCTTGATCGCATTGATGGTGTGCTTGCGCACGACGTGGCCGATCTCGTGGCCGAGCACGCCCGCCAGCTCCGACTCGTTCTTCATCAACCCGAGCGCGCCGCGCGTGATGTGCACGAAGCCGCCGGGCGACGCGAACGCGTTCACGCCGTCGGTGTCGAGCACGATGAACATCCAGTTCAGGTTCGCCCGCTCCGACTGCTGAGCGATGGCTGTTCCCACGAGCGTGACGTACTTGTGCACGGCCGGATCCTGCACGACGCCGAACCGCTGGCGGATCTTGACGCTGACGTCCTCGCCGAGCGTGCGCTCCTCCTCGTCGGAGAAGGTCAAATCGTCGATCTTCTTCTTGGCGTCCTGGGCCTGCTGGGCTTTGCGCATCGCGCCGCCGATTCCACCAAGCTGCGCCCAAGCCGGCGTGGCCACGGCAAGTAATGTCACGACGACGATTGCGTGCTTCATGCGTGTGCCTCTTTCGTCACAGTTGTCACCGCAGTCACGGGGGAGTCCTTCTGCGCCACGGTCGTGAGCGGGATGCCCACCGGCTCTTCACCTTCACGCCCGAGCAGCTCGAAAATCGACACTGGCCTGGTCTTGCCCTTGACAATCACGTCGCCGAGGGGCTTGAAGACGTATTTCCTCTTCAGCTGACCTCGTGTGCTCTCACTAATGATAATCCGAGTCCCGTACTGTTTGTTGAGCGACTCGAGCCGGGATCCCAGATTCACGGCGTCCCCGATCACCGTGTAGCTCATGATCAGGTCCGACCCGATATTGCCCGCGATCATCGGTCCCGTGTTGATGCCAATGCCGATATCGAGCTCCGGCCGGCCCTCGGATTTCCACCGTTCGTTCAGTGTTCTCAGCTCGACAATCATGTCGAGGGCCGCCTCAACGGCGTGGTCGGCGTGGTCGGGGTCGTCGAGCGGGGCGCCAAACAGCGCCATGACCATGTCGCCGACGAACTTGTCCAGCGTCCCCCCGTGCTTGAACACGAGCGCGACCATACGGGTGAAGTACTCGTTCAACGTATGGACGATTTCCTCGGGCTGGCCGCGTTCCGACACCGACGTGAAGCCCCGGATGTCGGAGAAGAGCACCGTCATCTCGCGCCTGGCGCCGCCCAGCCGCGCGAGCTCGGGGTTCGACACCAGGTGGTCGTACACATCCTTCGAGACGTACTGGCCGAAAAGCTTCTTCATCTTCCGCTTCTCGCGGCCTTCGACGAAGTACTGATAGGCCACGCCGCCAAATAGCGCGAGCGTCGAGCTCAGCCCCGGCTGCGCCAGGTCCATCCAGTACCCGCCGGCAAACAGCCGCAGCGCCGCCCAGCTGACGAGGGCGAACAGTCCGAGCGCCGCGCCCGTGGCCCACCAGGCCGGCAGCAGCGTCGACAGCAGGCCAACCAGGATCGCCAAGGTCACGACGGTGGCGAGGCGAACACCCGTCGATGCCGGCGTGATGAAGCGGTTCGACAGGATGTCGTCGGCGACGGCAGCGTGGACCTGGATGCCCGGCATCTTGAAGCCGCTCTTGCCGCCGGAGAAGGGCGTCTCGAACACGTCGTACAACCCGGCGGCGGTCACGCCCACAAACACGATCTTGTCCTTGAAGACCGATGGATCCACTTCGGGCTTCGCGCCACCGAGCAGCTGCTGCTCGGACATCCAGAGGTCCCAGAAGTGATAACTGGCGTACGGGCGCGTGACCAGATCCTCGAAGAGCGCCGGACCGCGGAAGTTCAGGGGCGCCCATTGATAGGTCGTCACGCCCTGCTGCGATCGCACGCTGCGTTCGGCGAGGGGCATCGCAGCACGGTCACCGAACCGAAGCACGCGGCCTTCGAGGCGCACGTCGTGCGGCTGAATGCCGGCGGCCCGCAACGCCCCCGCGACGCCGAGCGAAGGCAGCACGCGATGGTTCGATCGGACGAAGGGCGTCATGTGACGGACAGGCCCGTCCGGATCGAGGATGAACAGGTTGTGCCCGAATCCAGACACGGCGTCGCGCAGCCCGGGGTACGGCGCAAACAGCACGTCGCGCTCGATGACGCCGGGCACGTCCAGCTGGTAACCGCTATCTGGGATGGACGCGATTTCCTTGTTCAGCGCGGCGTGCGCCGCGGCATCCACTTCGTATGTCGCGTCGGCGAGCATGATCACGTTGCCCGCGGTTCGCGCCGACTTCACGAGCTCTTCGTCCGATTGCGCGCCCGTCCACTTGGTGCCCGCCAGATCGAACAACAGCAGCGGATCGGGACCGGCAAAGTTCACGTCGTACACGATGACCGTCGGCCGGCCCCGAGTGAGGAAATCGAGCAGGGACGCATGGAACAGCCGGGGCCAGGGCCAGCGGCCCGCGTACGGCTCGATGTTCCTCATCGAGTACTCGTCGATCTCGATGAGCGCGATGTCCTTTCTCGCCGTCTCGGGTCGCGCCGTCGTCGAGAGCCGCCAGTCGTACGTCTGCATCTCGAGCGTCTGGAGCGGATTGACGGCCGTGCCGCCGCTCGAGAGCGACAAGATCCAGTCGGCGCCTACGATGATCGCCGCGGCGACCAGGCCGACGAGCAGTCCGGCGACGATCTCGCTGACGACCTTCGGCATGTCAGATCTCGAAGCTGGTGCCCTCGCTCGCGGCCGTCGTCGCCCGAAACACGTGGCGCGCGTGCGCCGCGATCTGCACCAACTCTTCGTCGGTGCGCCCCGGCTTGTGGTGAAAGAGCCACAAGTGCCCGACACCGGCGGCGGCAGCGAATTCGGCGCACTGCTTCCAGCTGGCGTGGCCCCACCCTTTGTGCGCGGGCAGTTCTTCGGGCGTGAAATGCGAGTCGAGAATGACCGCAGCCGCATTCCGGCAGAACGTCGCGAGCGCCTCGTCGACCTCCGGGTTGCCGAACTCGTGGTCGGTCGCGTACACCACGTCGCCCTCATCGCCCTTGACCCGATAGGCGAAGGCGCCACCGGGATGCGTGAGCGGCTGGACGCGCACCAGAAAGTCGCCAATCTCGTGGTCGCGCTCCGACATCAGCGTGACGACGGGCTTGGTCGGCAGATTCGTGAAGGGCACAGGGAAGAACGGGTTCTGGAAGATCGTTTCGACAAATGCCTGATCGACCTTGCCGATGAGGGGCGCGAAGATGGTGGGCTGCCAGCCCGGCTGGTAGAACGGCGCGAAAAACGGTAGGCCCTGGATGTGATCCCAGTGATAGTGCGTCAGCAGGATCGGGATCGGTCCGCCCCGATTGCCCAGCGCCTCTCCCAGCCCGACGACGCCCGAACCGGCGTCGAGGACGAGCGTGGCGCCCGTCCGCTTGTTCTCGACTTCGATGCATGCCGTGTTGCACCCGTGACCGATCGAGCGCGCCGTGGCGAATGGCACCGACCCGCGGACTCCCCAGAATCGAATACGCACACCGCTATCCTAGACATCTTCTAAAGCCGATGTCCATGCGAACGAGGCACGTTTTCGGCTTTAGAAGCTGTCTTAGAGCGGCCGCAAAGCGGCCGCCCAGTAGCGAAGATTCGCCGGACTATCCGCGGGCCCGTTACTCGGCGGTTTGAGGCGAAGCTTCGCTACAAGCGAGTCCGCCCTTCACGATGCAATAGACTAGGCCCTATGCCATCTCGGTCGGCCGGCGTTCGCCGCGCCTGGCCCGCGCGCGTGGCGGCCATCGTGGCCGCGATGCTGCTCGTCACGTCGGCGCTCGACGCGCAGCGCAGCCGCGGCCGGTTCGGCGGACCCCGTTACGCGGTCCTCGACGATTTCGACGGATCCTTTCAATTCTGCCGGGTGGTGTTCAACGGGGTGCAGGGCGGCGACGGCGGCGACTGGTCGGTCGACTGGCCGCGAGCCGACGAGAATCTGTCGATCCGTCTGTCGGAGCTCACAAAGACTCCGGTCAGCATGGATGAGCGGGACAACCCGAAGCCGCTGCTCGTGAATCTCAAGGATCCCGTGTTCTTCCGGTGCCCGTTCATCATGATGACGGAGGTCGGCAATATCTTTCTGGATGAAACGGAAGCGAAACACCTTCGCGAGTACCTGCAGAAGGGCGGATTTCTCTGGGCCGACGACTTCTGGGGCGAGTACGCGTGGCAGGTCTGGGAGAGTCAGATTCGCAAGGTCCTGCCGTCGGGACCGTATCCGTTCGTCGACCTGCCGATCGAGCATCCGATCTTCAACTCGATGTTCACGATCACGAGGTTTCCGCAGATTCCGTCGATTGGCGCCTGGGGCGGCCGTGCGGGCAACACGTCCGAGCGGATCGACAGCAAGGTGCCGCACGCGCGCGCCATCGTCGACGAGCGCGGACGAATCATGGCGCTCATCACGCACAACACCGATTTCGGGGATTCGTTCGAGCGCGAGGGCGACAACCACCAGTACTTCATCGAGTTCTCGGTGCCGGGCTATGCCTTCGGGATCAATGCGCTCGTCTACTCGATGACTCACTGAACGGCTGTTCGGCGTGCCACGTGCTGACGTTCAGCGTTCGGCGTTCAAGGTCGGGCGGAGCGAGTAGACGCGGCCGGATCCCTCGACGTGCTCGAGGTGGAGGACGTCGCGGAACCGCTCCAGGCGGGTTTCGATCTCGGGCCACTCGCCTTCCGGATACAAGTCAGTGTGCACCACGACGTAGGTGACGCCAAGCGTCTGCAGCGCGGCGACGCTCTGCTCGTCGGGGAACACGCGCAGCTGCCAATAGAGCGCCTCATGAAGAGGCGGCCGCATGCCGCTGTAGCCGTGCACCGTCTTCTGCCAGTGCGCCATCGAGTGCAGCATGTATTCGCTCTGGCGCCGCTCCCACGCGCCGCCCGCGCCATACGAAGGCAGGGGCACTTCGGCAACCGCAAATGGCTTGGTCCGCGAATCGAGCCAGCGATCGATTGCCGGAATCTCGACGCGGTACGGGACGGTGGCGAGTGGGAACAGCGCAAACTCCGCGATCATCGCCGCGCCGGCCACCCACGCCCAGGCGCGGGCCCAGGCCGGCGAGCGGTGCGACGTCAGCCGATCGAAACCGAGTCCCGCAAGGACCGCAAGGCCGAGCATCCCGAGAATCGTGAACCGCGACGGCACTCGGATGAGATTCAGACCCGGGAGCCAGTACACCAGGGGCCACACGCCAAGCGGCGGACCGATCGAGAGCCAGAACGCCAAGAGCGTCAGCAGCGCATAGAACGTCCGCACGTCGCCGCGCCGCCGGGCCGCCCATCGAGCCATGCCGGCGGACCACTCGGCGGCACGCACGGCGACAGCAAACGGCGCGCGGCCTTTGAGACTCCAGCGGACGAGCGCGACCGCCGCAAACTGGCTCCAGACCCTGATCGGCTGGCGGACCGATAGGACGACCGTCTCGCCGATCCGCCATCGGAAGGGCCCAACGACCGTCGCGGCCACGGCGACGGCAAGCAACCCCAGTGCCGCAATCTCGAGCACCAGGGCCAGTCGCATCCAGTTGTTCGCGCGACGAACGGGAACGGCCGGGCAAAGGCGCGGGTCGCGAAGCACAAGGGCAACCCCCGCGAGCGCCACGGGCAGGTAACCGGGGAACAACCAGGCCAGCGCGTCTTCGTTCACAGACGACGCCGACGCCAGCGACAGCAGGAAGCGATGCACGTATGTCGGAGACGCAAGAAACGTCGACGCCGGTACCGCCCAGTCTTCGAGCGAGCGCCTCAGACCCATCTCTCGCTGCACGACCAGGTAAGGTCCGAACAGCAGCACTGTCGGCGCGAGGAGCGCGAGGCCGGCAACGCCCGTGTCGCGAACGCGCTTCGGCACGGCGAACGGCTCCCCGAGGGCGACGCGGTAGACCAGCAGCCCGAGGAGCGCAGTGGCGGTGAACACGGCGCCGTGGCCGCTCGACAACGCCTGCAGCGTGAAACACCCGATCGCCAGGCGCAGATCTCTCCGGCGTCCTTCGTCGAGATACGCATGAAGAAATGCCAGCGCGAAGGGCAGCCACTGTACGGCGGTGAGATGCAGCTGGCTGATGCGCAGAAACCGCGGCGGCGCGAACGCGAACACCACGCCCGTCAGGAACGCGGCGGGACTGCCGGCGCCGACCCGCCGCGCCAGAACGTACGCGCCGACGCCGCAGAGCAGGCACGACGCGAGCGCGACGACGTTCATCGCCAGAACGGGATTGCCGGTCGCCCACAGCACCGGCGCGGCGACGATCAGGTCGCCGATGAGATTCTCCGAGTACGCGAGGGTCAGGCGCTGTGGGTAGTAGATGTTGGCGTCGAAGATCGACAGCAAGCCACTCGTCAGCGCGTGTGTGTCCCACGCCAGCGTCCAGATGAACAGATCGGTGTCCGGCGACCGCCCGAGGACGCTGGACGCGGGATCGCGCCCGAGCGGCCAGCTCATGAGGAGCGTGAGCGCGAGGAAACCGAGGACGACCCGCCCGTTGCGCACGACGGTAACTCGTACGAGTCTAGTACGGATGCGGCTCGACGAGCCAGCGGTCGTACACGCGGGCTTCCACGAACAGGTCGAACAAGTCCGCGTCGAGGGCGCCGTCCTTGACTTCGCCGCCAAGAATGTCGAGCGCGCGTTCGACCGGAACGGCCTTCTTGTACGGACGATCGGAGGCCGACAGCGCGTCGAAGATGTCCGAGATGGTCATCATCCGCGTCTGCACGGGGATGTCGGGGGCCGACAGCTTGTAGGGATAGCCCGATCCGTTGAGCTTCTCGTGATGGCCGAGGGCAATCGCCGGAAGGCGGCGGATCTCGCTCGTCCACGGGATCTGCCGCAGGAACCGGTAGGTGTGGACCACGTGGGCCTCGATCTGCTGGCGCTCTCGCTCCGACAGCGAGCCCTTGCGAAGCGAGAGCCACTGCACCTCGTCCTCGCGCAGCATGGGCCGCGCCGTGCCGTCGATGTCGTCGAACGTGGCCGCCGCAATCTCGCGCAGCCGATCGAAAGTGCCGTCGGCCAGCACCGTCGGCTCGTTGGCGCGCTCGACCTCGGCGAGCTGCTCCTCCAGCCGCGCGAGGCCCGTCTGCAGCTCGGCGTCGAAGGCAGACAGCCGCTCGCGATACGCCGCCGTTCCGTGGGCGAGGACGAAGTTCAGCTGCGCCTGCGCCGCGGACCATTCGAGCGTCCGGCGCGCCAGCCGGAATCGCTCACGCACCTGATCGATCTGGGACGGGTGCAGCTTCTTCGCCTTGACCAGAATCTCTTCGCGCACGCCGACCTTGCCGAAATCGTGCAGCAGCGCGGCGTAGCGAATCGTGCGCAGGTCGTCGCCCGAGAATTTCACCTGCGCGAGCGGGCCCGAATCGGCGCGGTCGGCGGCTTCGGCCAGGGCCACCGTCAGGTTCGCCACGCGGAACGAATGGCCGGAGGTTGCCGGATCCCGAGCCTCGATCGCCACGACCGACGCGCGCACGAAGCCCTCGAACAACTGCCGAATCTCCGCGTAGAGCTGGCTGTTTTCCAGCGCAACAGCGGCCTGAGACGCGAGCGACACGACCAGAGCGCTCTGGCTCGCAGAATACGTGATGACGTCCTCGTTCCGCTTGGTGTTGATCAGCTGCAGCACGCCGACGATGTGGCCCTTGGGTGCCCGCATCGGCACGGCCAGGACCGAGCGTGTACGGTACCCCGCCGCTTCGTCGAAGCTGCGATTGAAGACGTAGGGCACGTTCTTGGGAACCTCGTAGGCGTCGTCGAGCATCACGATATCGCCCGTGAGCGCGACGTAGCCCGCGATGGAATGGCCCGTGATATCGAGAAGGCCTTCGCGGAAGGGCAGCGACACCGAATCGTTCTGCGCAACGGTGAACCGCAGCCGCTTGAACGGCGCCTCGTGGTCGGTTGGCGGCTTGCGGAGGTCGGGACTGTCGTCCTGCGGCACCGACTCGACGACGTACAGGGAGCCGGCGTCGCTGTTGGTGATCGTCCTGGCCTTCGTGAGAATGAGCTCGAGCAGCCGTCCCGTGTTGCGCTCGGCCGACAGCGCGGCGCCGATGCGATTCAGCTCTTCGAGTTGCTGGGTCAGAACGAGGAGTTCGGATTCCGCTGACACGCCAGGGAGATGTTACCTGAGAGGGTCGCCAGCTGGCGACTGGACTGACGACTGGCGACCAACGACGAGCGACTACCGACTATTTAGGCTGCCCGGCGGACGTCGTTTTCGACCTGACCGTCGCGAATCTGGATGGTGCGGTAGGCGTAGGCGGCGACCTCGGCTTCGTGCGTGACGAGAAGAATCGTGTTGCCGGATTGGTGCAGGCGCTCGAACAGCCCCATGATTTCCAGGCCGGTTTTCGAGTCGAGATTACCGGTCGGCTCGTCGGCGAGCAGAATCGACGGGTTGTTGACGAGCGCACGGGCGATAGCGACGCGCTGGCGCTGGCCTCCAGACAGCTCGTTGGGCCGGTGCGTCATCCGCGACGTCAGCTCCACCTTATCGAGCGCCGCGCGGGCGCGTGCTTCGCGATCCTTCGCCGGCACGGCGGCATAGACGAGCGGCAGTTCGACGTTGCGCAGCGCCGTCGCGCGCGGCAGCAGGTTGAACGTCTGAAAGACGAAGCCGATCTCTTCGTTCCTGATCCGCGCGAGCTCGTTGTCGTTCATCTGGCTGACCTGCTTGCCGTTCAACAGGTACGACCCCTTGCTGGGTGTGTCGAGACAGCCAATGAGGTTCATCAAGGTCGACTTGCCCGATCCCGACGGTCCCATGATCGCCACGTATTCTCCGCGCTCGATCTGCAGCGACACGCCGCGCAGCGCGTGGATCTCCTCGGAGCCCATCAGATACGTCTTCCACAGGTCGACCGTTTCGATGAGTGCCATGGCGTCTAAAGTGTACAGCTTGTGGCTTCAGGGCCGCCGATTGGCGCCGGTGAGCCTTCGGAGACGTCCGCCCTCGTCTCGCAGGAGCACGGCCGTCGCCGTGATCTCCACCACCCGCGCACCGCGAACCACGTCCCCGGCCTCCACGATTCGCCCGTCGATCAGGGCGAAGCGACGGTCGAGCCCGACGAGAATACTTTCGAGAGTCGCCTCGAAGGGTAAGGGCGCGGCGTCGGTCGCCGATTCGATCCTGGCAAGCGGAACACTCGTCGTCGGGCCCACGACGGCGGTGTCAACGTTCGAACGCGTGGGCGGCGTCGGGGGTGCATCCGCGGGCTTGCTTCGCGGCCGCGCCGGGAGCGCGGCTACGGGCCGGCCGCGGCGAGGCGCCGCCGCAGGAGCGGGATCGGGCTCGCCCCGCCGTAGCTCCGAAGGAGCGGGATCGGGCTGGCCCCGCCGAAGCTCCGAAGGAGCGAAGGCGGGCTCCTTCCCCGGTCGAAACTCTGGCCGTCGAAGCACGGTGGGTCCGGCCGTGGGCTCTCCCCGCCGAAGCCCCTCAGGAGCGGGATTGGGCGGAGCGAAGGCGGGCACGCCCGCCAACCGCAGGGGCAGCGCCGAGGCGGCCAGCACGGAAATCGGGCGCACAGCCGAACCCGGCCTCAACCGATCTTGAATGGCAAGGCCAAGCGCGAGGCCAGCCGCAGCGCCAGCCATCACCGCGGCGCCCCACAGGCGCGCGCGGCGCGCGCACCAGTGTCGTGGCCGGAGCAAGTCGAGCGGCGGATATGGGTCGGCGGCCGCCGCCCATGCAAGCCGTAGCGCCGGCACGTGCTCGCGACAGTCGTCGGCGTCGTCGGGGAGCCGGGTGCCGTCGATCGCAAACAGCGAGTCGAGCGGTTCGGTCTCGACATCGAGCAGCTCCGTCAGAGTCATCGCCATGCTGCGCAGATCCGGAACGCCGCTCGCAATGCACACGTGCTGCAAGTGCTCGTGACCGAGACCTCCTTCGTCCAGAAACGCCGATAGGTCTCCAGCCAGGCGCGCAGCGATCTCCTCGCGCTCGCGAAGCGAGCGGTGCCCCTCGCATTCCTCGACGAATCCCCACGAGAGACCGGTCGCCGCGACGAGTGATCCGTCGCGTACAAGCGCCACCGATGAGGCCGCTTCGTCGAGCGCCACGTACGCCTCGAGCCCGCCGCCTGGCGCGAGCGATCGCCGGGTGCGCGCCAGCGACAAGAGCGCCGCCGCCGGTGTCAGCAGGTGATCGACGCGAATGCCGGCATCGAGGAGCGGCTGAACCAGCGCGGCAACCTCGTCGGCCGGAGCCGACGCCAGGAGCACCGTCCGTCGACCGCCCTCGCCCCGGGGTGGCGTCGGCGTCCCAGGCAGGTCGTTGTCGGGTCGGGAGCCCTGGGTCAAAGGCCCGTTTCCGCGCCTGCGGCGTTTGAGCGGCGCAGAAGCGGCCGTTGGGGGATCCGCGATAGGCGCGATGTCGGCCAGCGTGCGCTCCACGCTCCGCCCGGCAGCCTGCGCCGCCGCCCGCGCCTCGCGTTGCATTCGATCGTAGGGGGCGTCGGTGACAACCACGGGGCGATGGTCTGCGCCCTGAGCCCACACGACAGCCGTGGCGCGTCGGCCGCGCAAGGCCGTTAGCCGAGCGGCCGTTTCGGCCCCTCCACTTGGCAGCATCGCAAACGCCGTCACACGCGTCTCGGGGTGTTCCTGACGAGAATCCAGGCCACCGTCGATCTCGATGATGCGGCAGGCCGTAGGCGACAGTTCGATACCGAGTCGAGTGGCCAAGGGGGGCTACACTGATTTTCGGCTGCTGGACCCGCAGTCAGTAGCGCTAATACAGGGTTGCACACTATTGCACGACCCTGCCCGGCTCCGAAAAGCCGCGATCCCGGCCCCCCTCGGGAGCCTGAGCAGCCCGTGGTGAAAGTCCGGCGTCGCACCGAGACGGGCGAGGCGCCCCGCCGGCAAGGCGCGACGACCGCTGTCAGGGCTCCCGGTCCTCGTAGTTCGCCTTCAGCTTCGCCACGACATTGGGATCGGCCAGCGTCGTCGTGTCGCCCAGCGCTTTGCCTTCGGCGATGTCGCGCAGCAGGCGGCGCATGATCTTGCCCGAGCGCGTCTTCGGCAGGTCCACAGTGAAAAGTATGTCGTCGGGCCTCGCGATAGCGCCAATCTTCTTGACGACGTGCTCCTTCAGTTCGTCGGCGCGCTCCGTCGACGCGTGCGCGCCTTCCTTCAAGGTGACGAAGGCGGCAATCGCCTGGCCTTTGATCTCGTGCGCCCGCCCCACGACGGCCGCCTCCGCCACAGCGGGATGATCGACGAGCGCGCTTTCCACTTCCATCGTACCGATGCGATGGCCGGCGACATTGAGGACGTCGTCCACGCGCCCGAGCAGCCAGTAATTGCCGTCGGCGTCGCGCTTCGCGCCGTCGCCGGTGACGTAGACGTCCGGTCCCCACTTGTCCCAGTACTGCCGGACGTAGCGTTCGGGGTCGCCGTAGATGCCTCGCAGCATGGACGGCCACGGGCGCGTCAGTGCGAGCAGGCCGCCGCCGACCTCGACCTTCTCGCCTTTTTCTGTTCGAATCTCGGCGGCGATGCCGGGAAACGGCCGCGTCGCGGAGCCGGGTCTGAGGGTCGTCACACCGGGCAAGGGCGTGATCATGATGGCGCCTGTCTCTGTCTGCCACCACGTGTCGACCACCGGGCAACGCGCGCCGCCGATGTGGCGGTAGTACCAGACCCAGGCCTCGGGGTTGATGGGCTCGCCGACCGATCCGAGCAGGCGCAGCGAAGACAAATCGTTCTTCATCGGCCACTCGGTGCCCCACTTCATGAAGGCACGGATCGCCGTCGGCGCGGTGTAGAAGATCGTCACGCCGTGGCGTTCGATCATCGACCAGAAGCGATTCTTCTGCGGCCAGTCCGGCGCGCCTTCGTACATGATGACCGTCGCGCCGTTCGCAAGCGGGCCGTACACGACGTAACTGTGGCCGGTCACCCAGCCGATGTCGGCGGTGCACCAGAACACGTCTTCATCCTTGAGGTCGAAGACGAGTTTGGTGGTCGCGTAGGTGCCGACGAGGTAGCCGCCGGTCGTGTGGATGATGCCTTTCGGTTTTCCGGTCGTGCCCGACGTGTAGAGGATGTAGAGCATGTCCTCGGAGTCCATGGGCTCGGGATCACAGCGAAAGGGCGCAGACTCCATGAGGGCGTGGTACCAGTGGTCGCGCCCTTCCTGCATCGACGCGGGCATGGAACCTGCGCCGTGCGCCGCGCCGGCGCCCCGCTGCACGACCACGACGTTGGCAATCGAGGGCGTGCCTGCGACGGCTTCGTCGGCAATCTGTTTGAGGGGCACGATCTGACCGCGGCGGTAGCCCCCGTCGGCGGTGATGAGCAGCCTGGCCTGCGCGTCGTTGATGCGGTCGCGGAGCGACTCGGCCGAGAAGCCTCCAAAGACCACGCTGTGGACGGCGCCGACGCGCGCGCACGCAAGCATGGCGATGGCGAGCTCGGGCACGAGCGGCATGTAGATGGCGACACGGTCGCCTTTGCGGACGCCGAGTGATTTCAGCACGTTGGCGAACTGACACACCTGGCGGTGGAGATCGAAGTACGTGAGCGTCCGGGTGTCGCCGGGCTCCCCTTCCCAGATGAGCGCGGCTTTGTTACGGCGCGGCCCGCGCAGATGCCGGTCGAGGCAGTTCACGCTGGCGTTGATCCGGCCGCCGACGAACCACTTCGCGTGCGGCGGCTGCCAATCGAGGATGCGGTCCCAGGGTTTGGACCACTCGAGCTCGCGCGCAAAGCGCGCCCAGAACGCCTCCGGATCGCGCTCGGCTTCGGCGTAGAGCGATTCGTCGCGGACGTGCGCGGCCGATCGAAACGCCGGGGGCGGGGTGAACGCGCGGTCCTCTCGGAGCAGATCGTCGTACTCGGTGGGCTTTTTCGGATCGGTCATAGACCGGGAAGGATACCGTACGAGCCCTTCAACTGGATCCGATCTCGGCAAGCCGCGCGCGCACGCGTGCGGCCAGGTCGGGCTGGGTCAGCGCGCCGTACCTCAGAAACACCCGATAGTGTTCGATCGCCACCGCCGAGTCGCCGCCATCGTCGGCCACGACCGCGAGGTTATAGTGTGGGCCCGGGCTGCGTGGCGCGAGCGCGACGGCGCGTTGCAGAAGGTCGCGCGCCTCGGACGTGCGGCCCGCCGCGCGCTGAGCGAGCGCGAGGTTGACGAGCGACTCAACGTTCCTTCTGTCCGTGGCGAGCGCGACGCGAAATTCAGCCGCGGCCTGTTCCAGACGCCCGGCGGCCAGATGGAGGACGCCGAGGTTGTTGTGCGCCTTGACGTACTTTGGATCGATGGCAATCGCCCGCTGAAACTGGATCTCGGCGTCGGACTCGTCGCCGCGAGCCTGATAGAGCAACCCGAGATTGTTGTGCACTTCAGGGCTCGCGTCGTTTTGCTCGAGCAGCGCCCGATACTTTGCGAGCGCGTTGTCGAAATCGCCGACCCGCTGGTAATAGAGGGCGAGCGCGAAGTGGTCGACCGACGGCGGCTGTCCCGCGGCGACTGCCGGCGCTGGAGGCACCGGAGGCGCCGGCTGAGGTCGCACCGGCGTGCGACTTGGTGGCGGGCTTGGCCGCGTCGCGGGCCTAGGCCCCGTGCTCGGCGGCGTGGGCGCGACGGGCGTAGTCGGGCGCGCTTGCGCCGTCGAAGCCGTCGGCCCTTGTCCAGAGGGCGGCACCGGCGCGGGCAGTGGGGAAGAGGGTAAGGGGGTCGTCGCCGACAATGCGGTCGTGGTGGCTCCGGCCGACGTCGCACTGGAGGGCACGGCCGTCGTCGTCGGGGATGCACTGGCGGCCGCCGAGCGTGGCGCTTCCGACGGCGAAGGCGCAAGAAAATAGATCAGGATGGTGATGCCAACGAACCCTGCCGCGAGTGCGGCCAGGCCACCCACGATCAGTCTGACCCCGGAGCCTCCGCGGCCCTCGCTCTGCCGCGGATAGCCGAGTGTCGCCAGGACCGCGTCGGCGCGCGGGTTGTCGCTGCTGTCACCTTCTTCCGCTTCGCGCCGCGTCGCACGGCGGAGCGCGTCGAGAATGAAGCTCACCGCGAGGTTCCTGTGGCGACCGCGGACGTCACAACCTGGACGTCGAGCTCGGGGGCGGCCGCTCGAAGACGCGCCGCGTCAACCGCGGCCGCATCGGGATCAGTGTACGTCCCAGCGAGCACACGTTGCCAGCGCCCGTCGCGGCCATGATCGACCGTCGCGTGGAACACGTCGTAGCCGGAAGCCTCGAGCCACTCGGTCAACGATCGAATATCCGCTTCGGAGCCAGCGGTTTGCGGATACGACGCCGTGAGAATAGTCAGTGGCGCATCGACCGGCAGCTCGCGAGCTGCAGGCGAACGCGCAAGTTCCGGCATGAGCGTCACGTCGGTGGCGGGACGGCTACTGGCCTCGAGCGTGGCGACCTCGAAGCGCTCGTACAGCCACGCCGTCACGCCAACCGACACTGCCGACGCCAGCAGCGCCACGAGCGCGCCGACCGCAAGGGGCGCCCCACGAAGCAACGTAAACCGCGGCGCCGACGCGCGCGGCAGATCGAGACTGGCGGCGGCGTGCGTCACCATCTCGGGTGTGATCCGGCTCGCCCGGGCCGAAAAGCCGGCCATGAGCGCGCGATCGCAAATCATATTGATGACTCGCGGGATGCCGCCCGACAGTGTGTGCACCAGCGCCAGCGCCTTCGCGGCGAACGCGACCGAGGCCGAGCCGCCCGCAATCGTCAATCGATGCGCCACGTAGGCCGCGACCGTCTCGGGATCGAGCGGCTTCAGCTCGTAGCGGATCGACACGCGCTGATCGAGCTGGCGCAGACCGGGCGATCGGAGCAGCGTCTGCAGGTTCAGCTGCCCCACGAGCACGATCTGCAGGAGCTTCTCCTTGTCGGTTTCGAGGTTCGAGAGAATCCGAATCTGCTCGAGCACGGCCAGCGGCAGGTTCTGGGCCTCGTCGATGATGAGCACGGCGCTCGCTTTGAGGGGAATCAAGCCGAGCAAAAAATCCTGAAGCGTGTCGATCAGCTCCTGCTTGCTGACGCCCGCGAGCTGGCCGGCCTTGACCTCGTCACGGGAGATGACGCCAAAGTCCTGCAGGATACGCTTCAGCAGGTCTTCTTCCGACAGAAACGGGTTCAACACGAGCGCGGTAAACGTGTTGCGGTCGATCTGCTCGAGCACCGCACGGCAGAGCGTCGTCTTGCCAGTACCGATGTCACCCGTGACGACGACGAAACCCTCGCGGCGGCGGATCGCGTACTGGAGCAGCTCGAACGCGTTGGCGTGCGACTGACTCCGATAGAGGAACTTCGGATCCGGCGTCAGGCTGAAGGGCTTCTCGGTGAAGCCGTAATACTTCTCGTACATGCGTTCCCTAGAGTGCGTTGCGACGTTGACCGACGAGAATCGCCACCACGGGAGAGTCCAGTCACGACACTCACGGCGCGCCGATTGGGCTCAGGATCCTCGGCGTCAGGAGGATCACCAGCTCGACGCGTTTTCTGACGACGACCGTCGAGCGGCCGAACCAACCGCCGGTGATGCCGACGTTTCTGCGCTCGCGCGTTTCGCGATCGCGCGGCAGGCCCGTAATCACGATCGTCTCCCCGTCGCGAACCCGCGCCAGGATGTCTGTCTCCTGCCGCGACGTCGTCGCCGGTTGATCGGCGGTCTGCTGCACGACAATCGGCGTGAGGCTCAGCGTGACGAGCCCTTCGTCGGAAATCTGGGGGGTGACGCCAAGCGTCACGTCCTGCATCGGCCCGCTGCCGGCCGAAGGCATTCGGGACGCCCGAACGATCGCCGGCTCGTTGTTGAGCGCGAGCAGTTGCGGGTTGGCCAGGGTCGTCACCGTGCCCTGTTCGTCGAGCGCTGTGAGAAAACGCCCGATGTCGGCGATGCGAAGGCTCGCGGGCGCGGAGCGCGGGGCCGCGCCGCCGGTCGAACCCCGTGCCGTGCCTTCGGCCAGCGCGCCCCAGTCGAGGGACTGGGCATCTGCTTCGTTCAATTCGACTTCGAGTACGCGCGCGTCGATCTTGACCTGGCGATGCACGCGGTCGTCCACGGCCTCGAGATAGTCGGCCACGCGATCGAGCCGCTCGGGCGCGTCGGTGACCTGCAGCAGCCCGGCTTTCCGATCGAGGCTGAACGTCCCGCGATCGGACAAGAGCGATCGCACGCCGCTCGAGAGGTCGGCGAACACGTCGGCGTTCGTCTCGCTCGACACGCGCGCGAAGCTGGCGCCAGGCGTGGCCACGCCAGCGCTGGCGTCGCCGATTCGCCGGGTGGCGATGTAGTTGACGCTGAACAGTCGCGTGTCGAGCTCGCGGCGAAACACGCGGATGAACGACCCGTCGACCTCGAAGTCGAGCCCGAGCCCCGGCAGAATCATCTCGAGCGCCTGGCGGACCGTCACCTGCTTCAGGTCGCCGATGAACGAGCCGGCGATGTCGGGGTCCGGAACGACGCTGAGCGAGGTGCCGCGCACCAGGAGCAGCAGAAGATCCTGCACCGGCACCGGCTGAGTGAAGGCCAGCGTGAACGCGCGATTATCGAGGTCGGCCGAGAGCGCGCGCTCGTCGAGCTGGGTCAGAGGCAGCGGCGGCAGCTGGCCAGGCCCGGGCGCCGCCGGCTGCTGCGCCCAAACGGGCGCCGTCAGCAGGCAGGTGCAGGCAAGACCAAGCGCCAGCGCACCGGCGCGCCCGAACACCGGTACGCCTGTGCGCCTGTGCACCCTTGCACCTGTGCACCCTTGCACCCGGAGAAACACCCACTCCACGTCATACAGTTTCGGTTGGACGAGAGGTTGGCGATAGGACGCAGCGCCGTGCAATCGCGTGCAGTGAATCGCCCATCGGCGAAGTTGACAGTTAACAGTCAACAGTTCGCGGCTCTGTGAACTGTCAACTGTTGACTGTCGACTTGCTGCCCGCTGATCAGTCGTAGTACTCCCGGCCGAGATGCGTGATGAGCTCTTCGCCTTTGAGATACCGCAGCGTGTTCTTCAGTTTCATCAGCTGAATGAACAGGTCGTGTTCGGGGTAGAGGCCCTTGGCGTGCACCGGGCTCTTGAAGTAGAACGACAGCCATTCCTGGATACCGTGCATGCCCGCGCGCTTCGCCAGATCGAGGAACAACGCCACGTCGAGCACGATCGGCGCCGCCAGAATGCTGTCTCGGCACAGGAAGTTGATCTTGAGCTGCATCGGGTACCCGAGCCAGCCCACCAGATCGATGTTGTCCCAGCCTTCCTTGTTGTCGCCCCGGGGCGGATAGTAGTTGATCCGCACGACGTGGCAGAGGTCCTTGTAGAGATCAGGGTAGAGCTGCGGCTGCAGGATGTAGTCGAGCACCGACTTCTTGCTTTCCTCTTTGGTCTTGAACGACTCGGGATCGTCGAGCACCTCTCCGTCGCGGTTGCCGAGAATATTGGTCGAATACCAGCCCTGCACGCCGAGCAGTCGCGCCTTGAGACCGGGCGCGATGATGGTCTTGATGAGCGTCTGCCCCGTCTTCAGGTCCTTGCCGGCCAGCGGCGAGCCGGTTCGCGCCGCCAGGTCCACGAGCGCCGGGATATCGGCGGTGAGATTGGGCGCCGCGTTCGCGTACGGAATCCCTTCGCGAATGGCCGCGTAGGCATAGACCATGCTCGAGGGAATCGAGGGATCGTCGGCTTCGAGTGCGTGCTCGAACGCGTCGAGCGAGGCGTGCGCCGCGCCTTCGGTCATGTAGACTTCGGTGCTGCCGCACCAGACCATCACGAGCCGATCAAGGTTGTTGTCGGACTTGAATCTGCGAATGTCGGTGACCACCTGCTCGGCCAGGTCCTTCTTGTTCTTTCCTTTCTTGACGTTCGGGCCATCGAGCCGCTTCACGTACCGCTGATCGAAGACCGCGGGCCACGGCCGGATCTTCTCGAGCTCGGGCTTCACGCGGTCGAGCAGCGACGGTTCGATCACGCCGGCCGTGCGCGCGGCCGCATAGCAGTCGTCCTCGAAAATGTCCCATCCACCGAAGACAAGGTCGTCGAGACCCGAGAGCGGTACGACGTCGCTGATCTTCGGCGAGCGCCCTTCCGTCCGCTTCCCAAGGCGGACGGTCCCCATCTGCGTCAACGAGCCGATCGGCTTGGCGAAGCCCTTCCGGATCGCCAGCACGCCAGCGATCGTCGTGGTGCTGACGGCGCCGAGACCGACGAGGAGGATGCCTAACCTTCCGCGCGCGGGAGCGATGTCGACAGGTGTGGACACGGAGGAGAACTATATATCAGGAAGAAGTTGACAGCTGATAGTTCACAGTCAACAGTTCGCTGATCAGGGCCAACGGGTTGAAGTCGAGCCCGAACTGCCAACTGTCGACTGTCGACTGTCAACTGTGAACTCTTCACGGTAAACTGTCCCCCATGCTGAAGCGCCGCGACGATCCATTCATGCTCGTCGTCGGCATGACCGGCGTGAAGATGGGCGATCGGCTCGCGCAGGTCGGCTGCGCCGATGGTGCAAGGCTCGCCGCTGTCGCGGCGAAAGTGGGATTGTCGGGCCGCGCCGTGGCAGTCGTGGCCGACGAACCGGCGGCTGCGCGCGCCCGAAAAGGCGCGGCGCGCGCCGGTGTCCTCGTCGAGCTCGAAATCGCGCCCCCAACGCGCCTCCCGCTCGATGACGCGGCGTTCGATCTGGCGATCATCGACGACACTGACGGCCTTCTGGCGGGGCTGGCCGCGGACGACCGCGCGGCCGCCATTCATGAGGCCCGCCGCATCGTCCGCCCGGGCGGGCGCGTGATGGTGATTGGCGCCGCGCCGCGCGTCGGCCTCGGCGCGTTCTTCACGCGCACCCCCGGCAGCCCGCGCTTCGATCCGACGCCACTCCTGTCGGCCGACGAGTTTCGATCCGTGCGCACCCTCGCCGAGCGCGACGGCCTGGTGTTTGTGGAAGCGCTGAAGCCAAGGACCTGACGAGCATGCCGCGATTTGCCGCCAATCTGACCATGATGTTCAACGAAGTCGGCTTTATCGACCGCTTCGCGGCGGCGGCGAAGGCGGGCTTCGCCGGTGTCGAGTACCTGTTTCCGTACGACGACGACGTCACGGTGCTGAAGCAGGCGCTCGACGACAGCCGCCTGACGCAGGTGCTGCATAATCTTCCCGCGGGCAACTGGCAGTCCGGCGAGCGGGGCATCGCCTGCCATCCCGATCGCACGAAAGAATTCGACGAGGGCGTCGAGCGGGCCGTCACGTACGCCACCGCGCTTGGCTGCACGCAGGTCAATTGCCTCGCCGGCATCGTTCCGGCGGGCGCCCATCCGTCGGATGTGCGCGCGACGTTTGTCGGCAATCTCAAGCGCGCGGCCGCCAGGCTGAAATCGGCCGGTATCCGTCTGCTCATCGAGCCCATCAACACGCGCGATATTCCGAATTTCTTCTTGAGCAGAACGGCGCAGGCCATCGAGATCATCGAAGCGGTCGGGTCCGACAATCTGTTCTTGCAGTACGACGTCTACCACATGCAGATCATGGAGGGCGACCTCTCCAGGACGATCGAACGGCACCTGCCGCTCATCGCTCATATGCAGATCGCCGATCCGCCCGCGCGCCACGAACCCGGCACGGGCGAGATCAATTTCAGCTATCTCTTCAAACAGATTGACAAATTCGGGTACGCCGGCTGGATCGGCTGCGAATACAAGCCCGCCGGTCGGACTGAAGACGGGCTGGGGTGGATGAGATCAGTCGATAGTCGATAGTCCTGATCCAGCCACACCCTGTCACGCCCGGAGCACAGCCGAATCGCCGCACCCCTCGCCAGGCGGAAGTTTTGGGCCGGAACAGCCGAAAAACCTCAGAAGGCCGGCCAAGGGCCGGCGGAGGGATGCGGCAAGGCTTTTGCCTCGTCCAGGCACGAGCAGCCCGTGGTGCAAGTCCATCGTCGCACCGAGAGCGGCGATGCGCCCGGCCGGCAAGGCGCGACGACCGAGAATATCGGGAATATTTGAGGGAGAAGCAACGCCGCCGGGCGGGATGCAGCGCCGCTCGAATGCAGATGGAGTTGCACCACGGGCTGCTAGGAACCGGCTATGCGTTCGATTATTGCACCCGAGGTCTACTCACCGGCCGAGATCGCGCAGGCGGCCGGCGTGCCCATTGAGCGGGTCGTCGCCGCGCTCGGCCGTTCGTGTGCCTTCGTGGCACATGAGAAAGCCGTGCGGCTCGGTCGGGCCCTTTCGACGCCAGTAGTGTCCGGCCGCAGCCCGTGGTGCAACGCCATCGTCGCACCGAGAACGGCGAGGCGCCCGGCCGGCAAGGCGCGACGACCGAGTGTTAGCCGGACCTCAGAGCGGGAGCTCTTTTCCGTTGTCGCTGGACACTCCCCCGTCGCGCGCAGCCGAAGCGTCTCGGTGGCCCTTTCGAGCGCCGTGCATGCGGGGCTCGTGCTGACGGCCGCACTCCTCACCTCGCTCACCCTCGCGCCCACGGCAACAGCGCTCCGCATCGACGAACCGCCGTATGAACCGATGCGTCTCGTCTTTCTGGCCGAGCCCGGACCCGCCGGCGGCGGGGGCGGGGGAGGACAACTGCAGCCGGCCCCAGCCGCGAAAGCGCTCCGTCAGGGCCGCGCGAGGAACAGCAGTCCCGTCCCGGTGCGCCGCCCGCCACGGCGGATCGCGCCGATGGTAAGACCGCCCGAGCCCGAGCTGCCGCCACAACCGCTCCGGTCGGAGCCGCTGCCAGTCCTCGTGGCGCCCATCGTGTCGGCGCCGGCGGACTCGCGCGATCGAATCGGCGTGCTCGAGAACACGCTGACTGAAATGGACCGCCACGGCCCAGGGGAAGGCGGTGGCGCGGGAACGGGAGTAGGGACCGGTCTCGGGTCGGGGAGCGGACCGGGGGTCGGACCGGGATCGGACGGCGGGACGGGCGGTGGGCCGTTTCGCCCAGGGTCCGGCATCGAGGCACCACGCCTGCTGCGCGAAGTGAAGGCGGATTATGCGGAGGACGCCCGTCGCCGCGGGCTCGAGGGCGAAGTCGTCCTCGAGATCGTCGTCACGCGCTCGGGCGCCGTCGGCGACGTCCGATTTCTGCGGCGGCTCGGGGCCGGTCTCGACGAGCGCGCGGCGGAGGCCGTGCGCCAATGGCGGTTCGCACCGGCGACACGGAAGGGATTGCCGGTCGATGTGATCGTCGAAGTGGGCGTCGAATTTCGAATCCGGTAGCCAGGTTTGCCATGGACATGACCCTTGCACTGATCACACTCCTGTCGCTCGTCGTCGCCACCGTCATGAGCCTCGTCTCCTGGCGTCTCATCCGCGACGAACGCGCCCGCTCGGTCGCGCGCGTCTCCGCGCTCGCCGCCACGATCCAGGACGCGCAGGTACTCCACGATCTGCCGCTCAAAGCCCTAGCAGCCCACGCTGCGCTGGCGCCGGCCGATTCCCGGGCACCAGCGTCTCGAGTCCCGAGTCCCGAGTCCCAAGTCCCGAGCCCCGAGTCCCTGGAGCACGAGATGTTCGCCTCGGCACAGGCGGCGTCTGGACGATCGCGCCTTGCTCTCGCCGCGACGATCCTGCTCCTGGTGGGAACGGTGGGCTCAATGGCCGTAGTCCTCGGCGTGCTCGGACACTCCGGACAATCGGTCGCCGACGGCCGGGCGCCGGTCGTGGGCGAACAAGACGGGAAGACGCGGGCGCCCATCTTGCCAGCGGTCCCGCTCGAACTAGTGGCCCTCGGGCACGTGCGCGACGCCGACGGCCTCGTGGTCCGGGGCGTCCTGCGGAATCCTTCGACCGGATCCGAGCTCGACGCGCTGACCGCTGTCGTGCTGCTCTTCAACCGCGACGGCGGGCTCGTCACGAGCGGACGCGCGGCGGTCGAGGCCGCGACGCTCGAGCCGGGCGGCGAGACGACGTTTGTGGTCACGGTGTCGGGCGCAGGCGACGTCGAGCGGTATCGCGTAAGCTTTCGAAGCGTGGATCGGGTGGTGCCGCACGTGGACCAGCGGGAAGTCAGAAGTCAGAAGTCAGAAGTTAGAAGTTAGAATCAAGTTGAAAGTTAGTTTTAGAAGTCATGGCGAAGACCGTTCGTACGGCATCGGCTCTTGTCGCCCTTCTCGCGGCGGCGCTCGCGACGCCTCGTGCCCAGCAGCCGCCTGTCCGTCCTGACGAATCGTTCCGGTTCAAGAGCGGCGTCGAGCTGATAAACGTCACCGCGACGGTCGCCGACGCGAGCGGGCGCTTCGTCTCGGGCCTGCGCCAGGAAGACTTCCTCGTCTACGAGGACGGCCAGCGGCAAACCGTCACTCACTTCAGCGCCGAGCGTGTGCCGGTCAGCCTCGGCATCGTGCTCGACACGAGCGGCAGCATGGACGGCGAGAAGATCGATGCCGCGCGGGCCGCGCTGGACCGTTTTCTGTACGAGCTTCTGGATCGAGACGACGAGATCTTCCTGTATCGATTCAGCGATACGCCGGTGCTCCTCCAGGGCTGGACGAGCGACCGTCAGCAGCTGGCTCGAGCGCTTGGTCGCGTCAATCCCACCGGCGGCACGGCGATGTACGACGCGGTCGCCGAAGCCGTTCCGCTCGCCCAATCGGGCCGGAACCGCAAGAAGGCCGTCGTCCTCATCTCCGACGGCAACGACACGTCGAGCCAGTCATCGCTGGCGGAGCTGAAGCAGCTGATTCGCGAGAGCGAGGTGCTCGTCTATGCGATTGGCATCGACGGTGAAGACGAGCCCGCGTTCGTGCGGCCGCCGCAGCCAGGTTCGTTTCCCCCGCCGCGGCAGCCGCCACGCTTGCCCATTCCGCGGCCGTTTCCGCCTGTCGGCCGGCCGCCTGGCACCCGGCCCCCCGGCCTGCAGGCCGCGCAGCGGCCGGGACGCGTCCGACGCGCACCGAGCGAGCGGGTGAATGTCGTCGCGCTGCGCGATCTCACCGACGACAGCGGCGGTCGAACCGAGATCGTCCGCGGGCCGAGGGATCTGGGTCCGGCGACCACCAACATCGCAGCTGAGTTGAGCCAGCAGTACTACCTCGGGTACCCGGCCACGGGGAAGAAGGACGGGCGCTGGCACTCGATCCGCGTCGAAGCGAAGAACCCCGCCTATCGCGTCCGCGCGCGCCGCGGCTACATCGCGAACTGACGTACACCCATCGGCTGCCTGCGAAAGGCTCCTACCTCGCCACACACCATCGACAAGACCTCGGCCCTGCTCGAAGCGGACGATGTGGGCCGCTTCGCACACCGTGAATAGTTGATGCAGCTGCCTGAACGGCGAACGTCGAGCTCGAGAGCGTCGCACGGCGAACATGGAACATAGAACGCCCGGACCGCGAAGCCAGTAAGATACCGCCGTGAATCTCCTCGCGGCCGCGCTCGGGCTGAGCCTTCTGGGCAGCATCGGCGGCGTGCTGGTCGCGTCCTCTCTTCTGCTTTTCACTGATCGCATCAGGACCCGGCTCGTCCCCTGGCTCGTGAGCTACGCCGTGGGCGCGTTGCTCGCCGTGGCGCTGTTGCTCCTGCTGCCAGAGGCGCTCGAATCGCTGCCGGCGCCAACCGTCTTCGCGACGCTCCTCGGCGGCATCATCGCGTTCTTCCTGCTGGAAAAGCTCGTCCTTCTCCGTCACGATCACACCGACCATTTCGACGGCCACTCCGCCACGGCAACGCTCGTGATCGTCGGCGACGCGTTCCACAACTTCATCGACGGCGCCACCGTCTGCACCGCGCTCCTCAGCTCGGTCCCGCTCGGCATCAACACCGCCATTGCCGTGGCCGCGCATGAGATTCCGCAGGAGGTCGGCGACGTCGCCATTCTCCTTGCGGCCGGCTACAGCCGGAGCCGCGCGCTCATGTTGAACGTCGTCTCGGGACTGTCGGGCATCGCGGGAGCCATCGTCGCGTTCGTCGCGGTGGGGCTGGTGCCGGCGGCCAGGCCGTTCGTGCTGGCGTTTTCGTCGGCGAGCCTGCTGTACATCGCGATGTCCGATCTCATTCCCGATCTGCACCGTGGCCAGACGGACAGAAGCGCCGTCCGGCAGGTGCTGCTCATGGCCGCGGGCATCGCGACTGTGATGTTCTTCGAACAACTTGCGCGATAACAGCAGCGACCACGCAATGGACACGATCAACCTTGCCACTGTCGAGCACATGTGGCGTCGCGAAGTGGAGGCAGCCAGCACCTACGCCCACCTCGCGGAGCGCGAAAGCGATCCGAAGCGGAAGGAGATCCTGCTGCGTCTGGCCGCGCAGGAGGAGAACCACGCGGCACGATGGGCCGAGCGCATCGCGGCGAATACCGGCAAGGTGCCCGATCGCAAGGCCGTCGAGAAGGGCCTGACGTGGTTTCAGCGAATCTCCGATCAGAGCGTTGTGCTCCATCGCCTCGAGCAGGAAGAAAACAGGGCCGAGGCTGAGTACGACCAGCTGATGGCGCGCCTCGTCGATCCGGCCGACCGAAAGATCGCCGAAGACGCAAAGTTCGATGAGCGGGATCACGCGGTCGTGCTGCGGACGCTCGCGGGTGGCGCGATGCCCACGCCGCGCTCGACCCTCGATTCAATTCTTCACCGTGAGCGCTGGCACGTCCGCGGCACCGGCTGGATCGGCGATGCCATCTACGGCGTCAACGACGGGCTCGGCGCCGTCTTCGGCATCGTCTCGGGCATGGCGGGCTACACCGGCGGCAGCGAGGTCGTGCTTGCGGCGGGCCTCGCAGGCACGATGGCCAGCGCGCTGTCGATGGGCGCCGGGGCGTACCTGGCGTCGAAGTCCGAGCGCGAGGTGTACGAGTCGGAAGTCTCGCGCGAGCGCGCCGAGATCGAGGAAGACCCGCACGAGGAGCTCCTCGAGCTCGAGCTCTTCTATCAGCTGAAGGGGTTCTCCGCGGACGAAGCGCGGTCGATGGCGGAGCGGATTCAGAAGGAACCAAAACAGTTTCTCCGAACGCTCGTGCACGAAGAGCTCGGCTTGTCGGAAGAAAACTTTCCCAACCCGTGGCGCTCGACCGTGTCCGCCGGCGTGTCGACGGCCATCGGCGGGTTCATCCCGATTATTCCCTTCTTCTTCACCGTCGGCATGCCGGCCGTCATCGCGTCGTTCATCATCAGTACGCTCGCGCACTTCGCCGTGGGCGCTTCAAAAGCCTTGATCACCACCCGCTCCTGGTGGGCCAGCGGCACCGAGATGACCGTCGTCGGCATCATCGAAGCGGCCATCACCTACGGCCTGGGACTCGCGTTCGCGCGCATTTGAACCCCGCGCCGCCAGTCATGTCCTTACGAGTGGACACTCTTTGAATGGGCTGACTTCGATGTAAGTATCTTGAAATCAGTATGTTAATCAGTGGCAGTATTTGGTACCGCGCTTGCGATTGACTCCCTGCGAACCAGCTTTCGGAGGTGAGAAATGGCCAAGACACTCGAGACCCTGCTGCCAATGGCGGCCATCTTGTTCCTTGCGGCCGGCGCGGCTCAGGCACAAGAACGCAAGGACCTGCAGATTGCCAACGACATCGTCTCTTCGGTGAACCGCTACGCGAACTTCACGATCTTCGACGATGTGAACATCGACGTCCGGGACGGCGTGGTCACTTTAGACGGCAAAGTGACGATGCCGTACAAGCGAGACGACATCGCCAAGCGGGTCGCGAAGATCGACGGCGTGAAGACCGTGCAGAACCGGATCGACACACTGCCGGTGTCGCAGTTCGACGACCAGCTGCGCTACCAAATTGCGCGGTCGATCTACGGCAACTCGAACTTCTGGAACTACGCGATCATGCCCAACCCGCCGATCCACATCATCGTGGAGCACGGCCGGGTGACGCTGACCGGCGTCGTCCAGAGTCACCTGGATCGGATGCTGGCGCGGTCTCTGGCCACGAACTTCCTGTCCTTTTCAGTCACCAACCACCTGAAGACCGACGCCGAGGTCCGCGAGGCGATTGAAAAGTCCTAACGAGCTCCGGGTCCCGCTCGCCGCCGGGGGCGCGGTCACCGCACTCGTCTACGAAGCCGGCAGGCCGGGGACAGACGGTCCCCGGCCATCGTCGGCGCTCGGCGCTCGACGCTCGGCACTCATCCTGGGGCACGGCGCCGGTTCCGGACAGCAGAGCAGCTTCATCGTCGGCTTCGCGCGAGCGCTGGCGGAGCTCGGGATCGATACCATCACGTTCAATTTTCTCTACACCGAACAGAATCGCCGTCTTCCCGATCGCCGGCCCGTTCTGGACTCCTGCTACCGGGCGGTCATCGACCTCGTCGGGCGCGAGGCCGCGAGCGCTGGACGATCGCTCTTCATCGGTGGGAAATCGATGGGCGGGCGGATCGCGACGCACGTGGCCGCGGCCGATCCGGCGCTGCCGATCGCCGGGCTCGTGCTGCTCGGCTACCCGCTCCATCCGCCGGGCCGACCGAGCGAGAGGCGCGACGCGCACTTGCCCGCCGTTCGGCGGCCGATGCTTTTCGTGCAAGGAAGCCGCGACACGTTTGGCACACCCGATGAACTACGGCCGGTACTGGCAGCCCTCGATCCCACGCCCACGCTCCACATCGTCGAGGGCGGGGACCACTCGTTCAAGGTGTCGAAGTCGGCCGATCAGGCGTACGTCTGCGCGAGCGTGCAGCAAGCGATTGCGGATTGGATCATCGGCCGCGTCGATGCGTGAAGACTCAGCCCGCTCGCTCGGAAACCGCGAGCGCGCTGAGCCTTCCGCGATGATTCAGACGCGGTGCGCGCCGGTTCGCTGGAGCAGTGCGGCCGCCTCGCGGTTCACGGCATCGTGCCACTCGTGTCCGCCGTCGAAGGCGACGGCACGCACATCGACACCCGCGTCGCGCAGCCGCGCCTGGTCCGCCGTCCACTTCGCAGCCGTATACCATTCGTCGCGCTCCCCTCTCGCCAGGAGCACGATGGGGATTCGCGCGAGCTCGCCGCGACCGATCTCGGGTGGGACGTCGCCGCCGACCGCGATCACGCCGCCGACGCTGCGCGTTGAGCCACACGCGGCGCGGAACGCCATCGCGACACCCTGCGAGAATCCGGCAAAGACGAGGGGCGACTCCACCCTCGACGCTGATGCGACCTCGTCGACGACGGCCGACACGAAGGCGACGTTGTCGGCAATGGCACACTCGCGGTCCTGCCGGGTCATCCAACTCGCGACGACCTCGTCGGTCCTGCTCCTGTAGAAACGGTGGAGACCCTGGATCGACACGAGGAGCCACGCGCCGGCGCCGGCAACCGATCGCAGTCGCTCGAGCTGGATGTCGGCGTTCTCCCCGTAGCCGTGGCACCCGATGAGCAATCCGGTCGGATCGGCGGCGGGCGCCTCCGTCAAGTATCGTCCGTGGGTCGAGACGGCGATGGTGTGTGCGGCGGCCATGGCCTCAACGATAGCGCACGAGATAGTCGATAGTCGTTAGTCGATAGTCGGCCCGCTTGGCGCGGAAGGCCTTCAGCGGTGGTCATGTTTTTCGGCTTGAGCACCGTGGGCTGGCCTCGGACAGGACCCGCGCCGGTTGTGAAACGGGCTCCAGAGAATCATTGACCGTGTTGGTTCGGTCGTGTCCTCCGTGTAGCTTTCTTGGGCACGTTTACCGTCGATCGGTGGCAGACTTGTGCAACCGCGGGAGGATGGGAATGAAGAAGATCTGGTTGCTGACGGCAGTCTTCGGTGTATGGCCCGGGATCGGCTGGTCCCAAACGGCGGAAGAGCTCGCCAGCGGCATCAAGAACCCGGGCAACGTCACCACCCAGAGCATGGGCTACGACCGCAAGAACTACAGTCCGCTCGAGGAAATCAAGGCGTCCAACGTCAAACGCCTGGTGCCCATCTGGAACGCGAGCGTGATGAACGACGCGGGCGAGCTCGCGGCGCCAACGATTTACAACGGCGTCATGTACGTGATCAACGGCAAGTGGACCTTCGCCATCGACGTTGAAACCGGCAGGCAGATCTGGCGCACGGCCGTAGAGACCGACGCCGGAGTGCAGCGCGTCGCGCCGTTCGGGGCGGTCACGAGAGGCGCGGCGACCATTTATGAGGGCAAGCTCTTTCGCGTGACGATAGACAACCATCTGATCGCGCTCGACATGAAGACCGGTAAGAAGCTCTGGGACCAGACGTTTGCCGATTGGCGCGAGGGCTATTCCGCCACGGGCGCACCGATTGTGGCCAATGGCGTGGTGATTTCAGGGATGGCCGGAGGGGAGTTCACCACGCGCGGCTTCCTCGATGGGTGGGATCCTGAGACCGGCAAGAAATTGTGGCGTCGCTACACCATACCGGAGCCAGGCGAGCCTGGCTCCGAGACATGGCCTCGAAACAGCGACGCGTGGAAGCAGGGCGGCGGCGCTACCTGGCGCTCCGGTTCCTATGACCCCCAACTCGATCTCGTCTACTGGGGTACCGGGAACGCGGAACCCTACGACCCCAGGCCTCGCGGGGAGTTGGATAGCCTGTACACGTCGAGTGTGATCGCGATCCGGCCGAAAACCGGTGAGCTCGTCTGCCATTTTCAATACACGCCGAATGACGTGTACGACGTCGACGGCGCCGACGAACATGTGCTCGCCGATCTCCGAATTGCCGGCCAGACGCGAAGGGTGATGATCCAGGCCAACAAGAACGGCTTCCTCTACGTGTTGGACCGCACCAATTGCAAACTGATCGCCGCGCACGCATTCGCAAAAGTCAATTGGGCCACGCATATCGACCTCGTGACCGGCCGACCAGTCTTGACCGACCTGTACAAACGCTTTCTCTCAGGCGAAGAAGTCGAGATCTGGCCGCAGCGCGGCTCGAATGCCGTGCCCATCGCATTCAATCCGAACACCGGTCTGGTGTACACGAGCTCGTGGAACATGCAGCGCATCCAGAAGCTCGCGCCGCCGAAGCCTCAAGTGCTTGGCGCGAACTCCACCGGCGTGTTGGGCAGGATTCCTGTGTTCAAGCCGGGAGACGTCGTCGGTCATTTCGTGGCGATCGATCCGCTGACCGGCGAAAAGCGTTGGGAAATCCCGTTGGCCGACATGCCGAGCTCGGCTGGGACGCTGGTGACAGGTGGCGGGCTGGTGTTCACGGGCAAGCTGACGGGCGAGTTCATCGCCCTCGACGAGGAAACCGGCAAGACGCTCTGGCAGTTCAAGACCGGCTCGAGCATCAATTCCACGGCAATCACGTACACCTACAGGGGCCGGCAATACGTGACCGTTGCGTCGGGACTCGGTGGCGGCCTCGCCAGACGCTTCGCGGCGACTCGAGTACCCACGGGCGGCTCGATATGGACGTTCGCGCTGATGCCCGAGTGAACGTCAGGGCCGGCGTAGGGCGGGTCTTGCTCTGTAGACCCGCCTGGAGCCGGGTCCCATTGGACCCGGCCTACGTGCCGTCTAGCTCTGTCGACTGGCGATCAGCCGAGCGGGTGCGCGTCAATGACGTGGTCGGCCACCGGCCTTCCGCCGACGAGATGCTCCTGGATGATCCGCTCGAGCACCGGCGGATCGCACGCGCCGTACCACGTGCCTTCAGGATAGACGACGGCGATCGGACCGCCCTCACAGATGCGCAGGCAGTTGGCCTTCGTGCGCAGAATCCCGCCACTCTCCGACAATCCCAGTTCTTTCAGGCGACCCTTCAGGAATTCCCACGCGGCGAGACCGCGCTCCCTGTCGCAGCACTTCGGCTTGGTTTGGTCGCAGCACAAGAAGATGTGCCGCCGCGCGACCGTGACGCCAATGCTGGCTGCGATTTCTTGTTGCGATACCGTCATGATGAACAGCAACTACGAAGCGCGAAGGTCACGAAGAAATCGGTCTGCGCGCTCAAAACGTCACGCCGGCGCCGAAGTGCACGCGCGTGTCGGCGCCGACGCCGCGCGCAACGGCGAGGGTCAGGCGCACGAACGCGGCTGAAAACCAGACCGACCCACCGACGCCGCGTTCGAATTGCTGATCGCGCA
This sequence comes from Acidobacteria bacterium RIFCSPLOWO2_02_FULL_65_29, assembly GCA_001767435.1. GTDB lineage: Bacteria > Acidobacteriota > Vicinamibacteria > Vicinamibacterales > CAVVIG01 > 2-02-FULL-65-29. The sequence continues at coordinate 57,866 of MEKT01000153.1, forward strand.
GACGCTGCCCGTCATCGTACATCGTCGCGGCATCCACGAAGGCGCTGACCCCGAGCTTGCCGACGCTCAACGGCGAGGTCAGCGGAACCTGCCATTCGGCCGAGCCCGCCACCAGCGTGTCGCCTGCTGCGCTTCCCGCCTTGAAACCGCGGAGCGTCGAGGCTCCGCCGAGGAGCGACTTCAAGTACAGCGGCAGCGGGCCCCTGCTGTCATCGCGACGCGCGCGCAGCACGAGCACCTGCTGGCCGAGGAGTCCCACGTAGCCGCGTGCGTCGAGCGTCGTGCGGTTGATGGCGTCGCGGCCGTCGAAGAACAATCGATCCCACGACGCGCGGGCATACACTGCGTTGCGCGTCAGCAAGGGATCCAGCCTGGTGTCGAACGTCACCTCGGCCCCCACGCTTGGAAACGACTCCGAGACGTCGAAAAACGAGGCGCGATCCCATCCGGTCCTCGCGCTCGCTCGCAGTTGACGAGCGAACGCAAGGTCAGCCTGGGCCCACACGCGGCGGCGGTCGTCGTTCTCTTCGTAGAACGGATTTTCGCGGCGCGAGACCGATCCGCCGCCCTGCACGCGCGTGAACGGCCCGCGATCGAAGTTCCTCTCGATCTCGATGCCCGCCAGCCTTTCTCCGCCGAGCGAGAGCGGGATCGAGAAACGGCTCCGGGGGCCAACTGGATTCGGCAGTCCGAAGCGGACGCCGTACGAGAACCCGTACCCGTCCTCGTAGCCCAGAATTGGCAGAAACATCAACCGAGGCCCGCGACCTCCGGTCAGTCCGGACGGCGCTTTGACCTCGCCCGTTTCCCAATTCACCTCCACACGGCCGTCGTCGACGATGAGCACGAGGAGGATTTGGGTGGGATCGGAAATCGAGGCGTAGCGCTTGAGCACCTCGACACCGACGAACCGGCGGCTGGCGCGGAGCCGCTCGGTCACCGCGTCGATCGTCGTGGCCTGGAATGGCATGCCGACGTGGACGTCCGCCAGCCGGATGACCTCGTCCCCCGGCGTCAGCATGTTGCCGTGTACTTGAATCTGGGCGATCACGTCGGCGGGCGGCTGCGCGGCGCCGGCCCCGGCCAGCGCAAGGGTCAGGATTGCCGCGAACACAGCTAGCGCGCTCCCGGTACGCGCACTGCGGTCGTGATGTCCGCCTGCCGGTAATCGTGAAAGCTCTGCGAGAAGCGCGCGTCGATCTCACCGATGGCCAGGATGAACGCGACCTGTATCTGCAGATCCCGCGGCAGCCACACGTCTTTGAACGGCTGGCTCATGGTCATCGTGGCGTGGCCACCCGTGAGGTTGACCAGCCACTGCCCGGGGAAGAAATCCATGTCGACATTGTCGAACGTGTACTTGATGATTTGGCGCTCGGTGGGCTCGACCCACAGCGTGACGCGGGAGCCTTTGTTCATCAGGCGGTTGACGGTGTTGTCGACCGCCGCATTGTTCTTCTGGCCGCCACCCGCCTCGTCGCGCTGCCGCCGCCGGCGCCGTTCGCGCTCCGCATCGTCGGAGAACAGCTTTTGCGGGTAGTACTCGACACGAAGCACATCCCGCCCGTCGAACTGCTCGCGGCCTACGAGCGCGTAGCGGCCCTCGTCGAATTTGAAGCGCAGGAAGTAGGCCGTGGAGATGAACTCGGGCTGGCGCGTCTGCCGGATGAAGCTCTCCACGTCGGTCGGCGCGGCCAGCGGGTCCCCTTCAGGCGGTTCGTCCGCGGGCAGTGTGGGCGACGGTGGATCGCCGGCCGGCGTTTGGCCCGCGGCCGCTCGCTCCCGCTCGCGGCGGTCGCGCGTCTTCTGGCGCCGCAGGTAGGTGTCTTCGTACTTCCGCCGGTCTTCTTCGCCAACGGCGGCTCCGTTGACCTTCAACGGGCTTCGCACGAAGAAGCCGTCCCGGATGAACCACGTAAAGTCGCGGCGCTCGCCCCAGAGCGGGAACCGGCCCGGGCCGCGGAGGTCGAACTCTTCCCGCTCGTCGAGAATGTACTGCTGGAGCTTCTTCCAGTTGTCGTCGCGGCGCTCCATCACCTGCCGCATGAAGGCGTCGAGATCGGACTGCGCAGACAGCACACTGCCGGGGAGCAGCGACACTGCGGCGCTGGCACAGGCAAGCAGGGCGGACCACAGAAACCTGGGGCGGAGCATCGGAGTCCTCCGAAGCAGGTGAAGGACTGACGATATCAGACGGACAGGCGGTTGGCGAGGTTCCCGGACGAGTCCTTTGTGTTTTGGCCTCTGCTGTTATGATGAAGAGCGATGCCCGAGTATCCTAGCCAGCCCCAGTACAAGAGCCGGCCCAAACAGGCCCCCTCGTCGGAGGCCATTACCAACAACGTGCGCGTCGAAGTCGAGGCGAAATACGCGCCCGAACGTTCGCAGCCTTTGAAGAATTCCTGGTTTTTCCACTACACGGTCAAGATCACCAACGAGGGTGACGATACCATTCAGCTGCTGAGTCGTCACTGGATCGCGACCGACGCCTGTGGATGCACCGAAGAGGTCAAGGGCCCGGGCGTCATCGGCGAGCAGCCGGTGCTGGCGCCGGGCGAATCCTTTCAATACACGTCGGGCTGGCCCCTCAAGACATCGACGGGCGTCCTGCGCGGCACCTACCAGATGGTCAGTGAAGACGCCGGTCATTTCGATGTCGAGATCGCGCCCTTCGCGCTGTACGAGCCATACACGGTCCACTGAGAATTGGGTCGCCTGATCGGTGAGTCATCTGGTCATTGATTGCCTGATTGACCAGACGGCTCATTGACAGGCCACTCGATGACCCAATTCATTTGTCACATCTCTGGCGGTCGTCTCCAGAACCGGACGCGCGGCGGCTGGCTCAAAATGCACTCACGCTGATTTACTCGCCATTTCGAGCCACGCCATTGGCATGGCGGTTGCCTCCGAATACTTATACGTATTTCCGGAGGGCTACCATGCGTCGGGTGAGATTGAAGTTCGTCTGGACCTCGGTGTTCGTGCTCTTCGCGGTTCTGCCCACCGTGTCACAGACGCGCGACCGGCGCGGCTCTCCCCCGTCGGGCCCGCCGACGTGTGACGCCGGCGTGCTCGATGCCGACAGCTACGCGCTCACCACACGCGCGCAGGCGCGCATCGTCACCGAGGATCGGAGCGGCCCATGGTGGGGGCGCTCCAGCGTCGACGAGGCCGCCGCGGACCTGTACGATCTGAATTCTTCCTCCACGTACGCGGCCGAACGCGCCCGGACGCTCGACCCGCGCAACCTGCTCGCCTACAGCCAGCTCGCGCGCCAGTACGTGGTGACGGGCGAAGATGCATCTCTTGCCGATGCGGCGTGGCGCACCGCCCTCGACCACGGTGGCGCGGTCGTTTGGACCGCAACGCTGTACGACGTCGACGCCAGGAGCTATTTCCTGATGGCGTTCGATCGGCAGGCGCTGCGCGTGTATCGGTACGGCGAGCTGGCGGGGCCATTCCAGACGCACCTTGGGATCCCGCGGTTTGTCGGCGAGGATCAGGAGCGATTCTGGCGCGCGATGGGCGGGTGCATCGATCCCGCGGCACGGCCCGAAGCCGTGATCCCGTGGTCTGACGTCCACGAGATCAAGGCGGGCAACTGGGTCCTGTATTTCAAATTATCGCGGCCCGTCACCATCACGAGCGATCGCCACAAGCGAAAGACGCTGAATGAAATCAAGGTGAATCTGCACGGCGCGATCGGCACCCTCGAGACACACGTGAGCCGGGATCCAATCGATCCGTCGAAGGTCAGCGTCCGAACGATGGGGATTGGCCCGCTGGCGTACCAGCAGCGTGTGCGGGTGACGCTCGTGAAGTTCATCGACCCTGCCGGCCGGATCAGGCTGCCAAAGGCGTCGCGAAGCGGGGGGTGGTAGTTGGTAGTCGTTAGTCGATAGTCGTTAGTCGTCAGTCGGGGCGCCTGTAGGTGCGGATCGCGTCGAGGAACGCGTCGCCAAAGTCCGCCGCCTTTCTTGCGCCGACGCCGTAGATGCCGTGGAGATCGTCGAGGGTTTTCGGGCGGCGCTCGGCCATCTCACGCAGCGTGGTGTCGTGAAAGATGACGTACGGCGGCACGCCTCGGTGGCGCGCAATCTGAAGTCTCAACGCGCGCAGCGCATCGAACAGCTCTGAGTCCACGCCCTGCGGCACGGGTTCGCCAGCCCGGCCTCGAACACGTCTCTTCGGTTTCGGCGGCTGCACCTCGCGATAGAGCGCGCACGTTCCGGTGCCCTTGAGCAGCGACGCGCCGGCCGGCGTGAGACGTAACACCGGATAGGGCTCGCCGGCACGGAGCAGCCACCCTTCGGCCACGAGTTGCTCGATATACCCCCGCACGGCTGCGCCCGGTTCGGCCGTCAACAATCCGAACGTCGACAGCCTGTTGTGACCAGCGGCGACGACCTTCTCGCTGGCACGGCCGGTCAATACATCCGTGACGTGCCCCATCCCCCACGTCTGCTTCACACGCGCCACACACGACAGAATCTTCTGAGCCACGACAGTCGAGTCGGCCACCGGATCGAGCTCCTTCAGACACCAGTCGCACGCCGCGCATTCCCCGCGGGTGTAGGGCTCGCCGAAATACTCGACCAGGGAACGGTGCCGGCACCGCGTGCTCGACGCGTAGCGCTCCATGTCGCGAAGGAGCGAGCGCGCGCTGTCCGTCAGCTCGCCGTTTCCCTCGAGCATCTGCCGCCAGCGGACGAAATCAGCGCTCGAGTAGATCAGCACGCACTCGGCCGGCAATCCGTCGCGCCCCGCACGTCCGGATTCCTGTTGGTAGTGCTCGGGTGACCGGGGGGCGGCTGCGTGCACGACGAAGCGGACGTTCGATCGATCGATGCCCATGCCGAACGCGACCGTCGCCACCACGATGTCTGCGCGCTCGTCGAGGAACGCCTCCTGGTGCCGGCTACGCACCTCGTCCGGCAGACCGGCATGGTAGGGGACCGCGCCGTGCCCCTGCTCCTTCAGCCAGTCGGCGAGCGATTCGACCTCGCGCCGCGACGCGCAGTAGACGATGCCGGCCTCGCCCTGGTGCCGCGACAGAATCTGCGTGAGCTGCCTGTGCAGGTTGTCTCGTCTGAGCACTCGGTACACGAGGTTCGGCCGATCGAACGATCCGACCAGCACGGCAGGGTTCTCGAGCCTCAGCTCGGAGACGATGTCGCGCCGAACGCGCTCGGTGGCCGTCGCCGTGAACGCATGGAGCGCGACCCCAGGGAACTCGTCGCGCAGTTGGCCGAGACGCCGGTACTCGGGCCGGAAATCGTGGCCCCACTGGCTGATGCAGTGCGCTTCGTCGACGGCGATGTATCGGACGCCCGACTGGAGGAGGAAACGCCGAAAGCCCTGGCTGCCCTCGCCGACCAGTCGCTCTGGTGAAACGTACAGCAGCCGCCAGCGGCCGTCCCGCAAGCCGGCAAGGACCGCGTCTCGCTCGTCGAAGCTCTGCGTGCTGTTCAGGTACGCCGCGGCCACGCCGTCGACGACCAGGCCGTCGACCTGATCTTTCATCAACGAGATGAGCGGGGAGACGACGAGCGCGAAGCCCTGAGCCGCGAAGCCGTCAGACGCGAAGCTCTCAGAAACGACGAGTGCCGGTGCCTGAAAGCACAGCGACTTGCCGCCGCCCGTCGGCAGGACGACGACGCTGTCGCGGCCGTCGAGGATGGCCTGCATGGCTTCGCGCTGAAGGGGCCGGAAGCTCGTATAGCCCCACACACGCGTCAGCGCGTCCTGAAGCTGCACGTCGCGAGAGGGTGTCGAGACCGTGGACGCCAATGATTCGTTGATCCAACCAATTACCCAATTACCCAATTACCCGATTACCCCATTCTCGACTTGCGCGCGTACTTGGCTTCCACGTAGCTGTCCACGAGCCGCTGGAACTCGGCCGCAAGCTCCTCGTAGGTTCCGCGCAGCGTCGTCACATGCTCGCCGTCGATGTAGACGGGACAGTTGGGCGCCTCGCCCGTTCCCGGCAGGCTGATGCCGATGCTGGCGGCCTTCGATTCGCCCGGCCCGTTCACGACGCAGCCCATCACGGCGAGCGTCATCGTTTCGACGCCCTCGTACTGCGTCTTCCACTCGGGCATCCTGTCGTGGATGTGGGCCTGAATGCGCTCGGTCAGCTCCTGAAACGTCGTGCTCGTCGTGCGCCCGCACCCGGGGCACGCCGTGATGCTCGGTGAAAACGAGCGGAGGCCGAGCGCCTGCAGCAGCTCGCAGGCAGCATAGACCTCGTCGCGCCGATCGCCGCCGGGCCGCGGCGTGAGCGACACACGAATCGTGTCGCCGATGGCCTCGTCCAATAGGATGCCCATCGCCGACGCCGACCACACCAGACCTTTCAGACCCATGCCCGCCTCGGTTAGACCGAGATGCAGCGGCTGGTCGGTCTCCCTCGCCAGCGCGCGGTACACGGCCACAAGATCGCGCGGGCGCGACGTCTTGCACGAAATGATGATCCGATCGCGACCGAGGCCGCTGTCGATGGCCAGCGCGGTCGATTCGACGGCCGACAGCACCATACATTCGTTGATGATCTCTTCGGATGTCTTCCCGAGATCGCGGTCCGTGTTCTCCTGCATTCGCGCGACCACCAGCTCCTGGTTGAGCGATCCGCCGTTGACGCCGATGCGCACCGGCTTGCCGTGGTCGACGGCCACCCGGCAAATCGTCGTGAACTGCTCGTCGCGCCGGCGGCCGGTGCCCACATTGCCGGGATTGATGCGGTACTTGTCGAGCGCCGCGGCGCACGCGGGGTACTTCGTCAGCAGCAGATGGCCGTTGTAATGAAAGTCGCCGATGAGCGGGGCCTCGCATCCCGCGTCGAGCATCCGCTGCTTGATCTCGGGCACCGCCGAAGCGGCCTCGGGCAGATTGACGGTGACGCGGACCATCTCCGATCCCGCTTCGGCCAGCTCGATGCACTGCGCAGCGGTTGCGCGCGCGTCGGCCGTATCGGTCATCGTCATCGATTGGACGACGATCGGCGCGCCGCCGCCGACCTGAACGCGGCCGACTCTGACGCCGATGGTGTTGTGAAGCTTGAGAACAGCCATTTCAGGCGGGATAGAGTCCCGCACTCAAGCGGGACTAAAGTCCCGCACTACATGGTAGCATCGTCCCCCATGCGCGCCATCATCGTCCGCGAGTTCGGCAAGCCCGATGTGATGAAGCTCGAAAACGTCCCGACGCCTGCGCCGGGACCGTCGGAAGTCCTGGTTCGGATTCGCGCGGCAGGCGTGAATCCGGTCGAGGCTTACATTCGCGCCGCGACGTACGCGCGCAAACCGAATCTTCCCTATACGCCGGGCACCGACGCGGCAGGCGAGGTCGAATCGGCCGGCGCGGGCGTGACGGACTTCAAACACGGCGACCGCGTCTACATCTCGGGTGACAACCTGTCGGCCTCGGGAGCCGGCACGTATGCCGAGTACGCGGTCTGCACGCGGGCGATGCTGCACCGGCTGCCGCCGAAGGTGAGTTTCGCCCAGGGCGCGGCGATGGGCGTGCCGTACGCCACCGCCTACCGCGCGCTCTTCCATCGCGCCGCCGCGAAGGCCGGCGAGACGGTGCTCGTGCACGGCGCCACGGGCGGCGTCGGCATCGCGGCAATCCAGATCGCGCGCGCGCACGGTCTGACGGCCATCGGCACGGGAGGCACCGACCGCGGCATCGCGGTCGTGAAGGAACAGGGGGCGACGGCGGTCTTCAATCACAAGGAGCCGAACTATCTCGATCAGGTGATGCAGGCAACGGACGGCCGCGGCGTTGACGTCGTGCTCGAGATGGCCGCGCACATCAACCTGGACAAGGACCTGTCGATTCTCGCGCCCCGCGGCCGCGTGGTCGTCATCGGCAATAGGGGGCGCATCGAAATCGACGCGCGCCAGGCAATGGCCCGCGACGCGGCCATTCTCGGCATGACGCTCTTCAACGTCACGCCTCCCGAGCTCGTGTCGATTCACGCGGCCCTCGTCGCCGGACTCGCCAACGGATCGCTCAACCCCGTGGTGGGCCGCGAAATGTCGCTCGGCGACGCCGCGCGCGCGCACGAAGCGGTGCTCGAACCGGGCGCGCTCGGGAAGATCGTTCTCGTGATCTGAGCGATCCGCGCCGATTCGCAGGGGCGCCCGTTTACGATCACGCTCGGCGTGCCGCTGGTGGTGTGTCCAGAGGGTTTCCTTCCCTCAGCCTTCAGCTCTCTCAGCCCTCAGCCCTCAGCCCTATAATGTCCTTGAGAACACCATGAGCCCCCTCGCGACCACCTGCCGTCCTGCGGCCATCGGTCCCACGGTGTTGCCGTGACCACGATCGATTGGCCGCAGCGGCAGAAGCGACCGCGGCGCGGTCGTTTCGTCATCCTCGCGTTGGTCGCCGCCGTCCTTCTCGGTGGCGGCACGGCGCTCTCGTTCTACGTCGAGTCGCTCTGGTTCGGGTCGCTCGGTTTCGGCGACGTGTTCTGGACGACCATCAACCTGCGAGCCAGGGTGCTCCTCGGGTTCGCCATTGCGACCTTTGCGGTCCTCTACCTGTCGTTCCTCGCGCTGAAACCTGCGAAGCTCGGCGACCTCGGAGGCTCCGTGCTCGTCGGTGGACAGCCGGTCCCGCTCGAGCCGCTCGTCAGGCTGGCGGCGCTTGTCGTGTCGGCGGTGGTGGCCCTAGGGACCGGCCTCGGCATGAGCGTCGACTGGGCGGCCTTCGCGCTCTACTGGCACGGCGAGGGTTCCTCTTCCGCCCCGGTGCAAGCCATGGCGGCTCAGACCGACCCGATTTTCGGGCGCACGCTCGCCTTCTATTTCTTCACACTCCCGGCATGGCGGCTCATCGCCGGCTGGGTGACCACGCTGGCGACAATCGTGTTTCTCGCAGCGATCGGCTTGTCGGTCCTCGTCGGCGGCGCCCAGCTGCTCGAAGGCCGCCGACTCGGTGGAACGCCGCCGCTCCGCGGCGTGTCGATGAGCTTTGCCGTGCTGCTGCTGACCTTCGCCGCGCAGGTGTACCTCGGACGCTTCTCGCGGATCTATCAGGACCACACGATCTTTGCCGGCGTCACCTATACCGACGCGCACGTGTGGGTCACCGGACTGTTGCTGGTGTCGGCGGCGCTCGCGGTCGGCGCCGTCGTGGCGGCCGTCAACGCGATGCGGCAACCGAAGCTCGTGTGGCTCGGCGCCGCGGTCGCGCCCGCGGCCATCGTGTACCTGGGCGTCGGACTGTTCGGGTGGTACGTGACCAGCTTCGTCGTGAGGCCGAACGAGCTCGTGCGCGAAGGGCCGTACATCGCGCACAACATCGACTTCACGCGGCGCGCGTACGGCCTCACGCGAATCGCCCAGGTGCCGTTCCCCGCCGAAACGGGGCTCGAGGCGATTGACGCGGCCAACAACCAGGAGACGCTCCAGAACATCCGTCTGTGGGATTGGCGCGCGCTCCAGGACACCCTGCGCCAGATTCAGGCCATCAGGACGTACTACGACTTTCCCGATATCGACATCGACCGCTACGAGCTCGACGGAGTGTTGCAGCAGGTGATGCTCGCCGCGCGGGAGCTGAACATCGACCGGATGCCGGAGAGCAGCCGCAACTGGATCAACGAGAAATTGATCTACACCCACGGGTACGGCATCACCATGAGTCCGGTGAACGGGTTCACGCCCGAGGGCTTGCCCAAGCTGCTCCTCAGCAACATGCCGGTCGAATCCACCGTGCCCGGCCTGACCGTCACGCGGCCCGAGATCTATTTCGGCGAGCTGACCAACGGCGACGTCTACGTCCGGACCCGGCAGAAAGAGTTCAACTACCCGCAAGGTGAGACCAACAACCTGACCTCGTACGAAGGCACGGGCGGCGTCGTCCTCGGCGGATTCCTGAGACGGACCCTCATCGCGCTCGAGCGCGGCGACATCACCAGGCTGCCGTTCAGCGACGATGTGAACGCCGACAGCCGGTTGCTGATGCGGCGGAACATCATGGAGCGCGTGCGGGCGATCGCCCCGTTCCTGGTGTTCGACACCGACCCGTACATCGTCGTCGGCGACGACGGACGGCTGGTGTGGATGATGGATGGGTTCACGACCTCGGCCACCTATCCGTACTCGCGGCACATCGTGCTCGAGCGTCGGTTCCTCAACTACATTCGAAACAGCGTCAAGGTGATCATCGACGCATACGACGGTTCGGTCGCGTTCTTCGTGTTCGACGAGGAAGATCCCCTCATCGCCGCTTACCGCAACGTCTTCCCCAGCCTGTTCAAGGACGCCTCCACGATGCCGCCGGCGCTCCGAAAACACGTGCGGTACCCGGAGCTGATGCTCCAGACGCAGGCCGCGGTGTACGGGCTCTACCACATGAGCGATCCGGAGGTCTTCTACAACCGCGAGGACCTGTGGAGCGTGGCGACCGAAGTCGCCATGACCGAGCGCGGCCAGGCGCCGCAGACGATGGAGCCGAACTTCGTGCTCATGAAGCTGCCCGGCGAGAAGGTCGTGGAGTTCGTGGAGATGCTGCCGTTCACGCCATCGAACCGCAACAACCTGATCGGGTGGATCGCGGGCAGAAGCGACGAGCCGCACTACGGCTCGGCCGTCGTCTACAACTTCCCGAAGACCAAGCTCGTGGATGGGCCCCTTCAGATCGAGGCGCGCATCGATCAGAACGCGCAGTTGTCGGGACAGTTGTCACTGTGGAATCAGCAGGGGTCGAGCGTGCGACGCGGCGCCCTGATCGTGATACCGATCGGGCGGGCGCTGCTCTACGCCGAGCCGATCTACCTGCAGGCCGAGCACAGCCCGATGCCCGAGCTGCGCCTGGTCGTGATGGCGCTTCAGGACCGTGTGGCGTACGGGCCGACGTTCGAGGCGGCGCTGGCGGCGCTGCTGGGGCACGCGCCGTCGATGCTCTCGATCGACCCATCGGCTGCTCCGTCCATTGTGCGGAGCGCCGCACCCAGTGCGACGCCCTCGGGGACGCCGCCCCCGTCGGATGCGGGCACGCTCATCCGCGACGCGGCGCGCGACCTTGCCGACTATCAGCGGCTGACGGCTGAGGGAAAGCTTGGGGAGGCCGGCCTGCGGCTCGAGGCGCTGAGAGAGAAACTCGAGCGGCTGCAGCGGTCGCCGCAGTAGGCACGCACAGAAACTCGGAGAACATCTTGACCGTCAAGAGCCAATTACACGCGTGTTGCGATTCCCTCATGGCGGGCGTTCGCGCCGCGGAGCGCGCCGCCGAGCGCACCGACGATACGGATCCCCGCGTCCTTCGGACGTTACGCGCGTGCCAGGACGTCGTCGAGCGCCTCGAGCGTTCGTCGGCCGACGTGACCGAGATGCAGGTCGAGATCGCGCTGGGGGTGGTGAAACAGGCCGTGGTCGACCTCACCGCCGGTTCTGCGGCGAACGCTGTCCTCGGTGCTGTCCGCAACGCGGTTGATCGACTCCAGAGGCTGCGCGACGAGCTCAAGGCTTGAACACGGGGTAGAATGCCGCCGAAAGGACTTCTGATGCGACTCACTTCACTGTTCGCCGTGTGTCTTCTCGCGACCGCCGCCGCATTCGCACAAACGAAAATGATTCCGGCTCCCGCCGACGTCGCAGCCGCGCCCGCCGACGCCGTCAAGACGAAGTCCGGCCTCGCATCCAAAGTGCTCCAACCGGGGACCGGCAAGGCCCACCCGACGGCCGCCGACCTCGTCACGGTCCATTACACCGGCTGGACGACGGACGGAAAAATGTTCGACAGCTCGGTGGCGCGCGGCCAGCAGGCCACGTTCCCGTTGAACCGTGTGATCGCCGGCTGGACCGAAGGCGTGCAGCTGATGGTCGTCGGCGAACAGCGAAGGTTCTGGATTCCGGAGGCGCTCGCCTACCAGGGCAAGCGCGACCCGCGCGGCCTGCTGGTCTTCGATGTCGAGCTCTTCTCCATCGTCGAGCCGCCGCAAGCGCCTTCCGACGTCAAGGCGCCGCCCAAGGACGCGAAGAAAACGCCGAGCGGGCTCGCCTACAAAGTGATCGCGCCCGGCACAGGCACGCGGCACCCGAATGCCCGTGGCGAGGTGACGGTTCACTATACGGGGTGGACGACGGACGGGAAGATGTTCGACAGCTCGGTCACGCGGGGCGAGCCGGCGACGTTCCCGCTCGATCAGGTGATCGCCGGCTGGACCGAAGGTGTGCAGTTGATGGTCGAGGGCGAAAAAACGCGGTTCTGGATCCCCGAGAACCTCGCCTACAAGGGACAGCAGCCGCCGTTCGGCCTGCTCGTGTTCGACGTGGAGTTGATCAGGATCAGATAGCCTAGCGGAGGGCGGATAGGTCAGGTCCGTCCACTCGACCCACCAGGCCGATCAGACCCACCCGGCCTGCCCAACCCACCAGGCGCAGGCGCACCTGCCCGCTCAGTAATCCGCCGGGCGGCGCGCTGGAACCGATCGGCCAGCGCGCGGCGCACGTGTTCGGGAACCTGACCGATGCGTGCGAGGGTCTGCTGCGCCTGCCGCACTTCTTCGGCTGCCGCGCGCCATCGGCTGTCGTCGTTCGCCTTGCCACCAATGGTGTTGGAGGCGAGCGCTTCCTTCAGCATCGCCGCCAGACGAGCCGTCGGCGGCAACCCGGCGTCGCCGGGAGCGCTCAACGGGCCGGCGAGCGACACCGCGAGATCTTCGATACGGCGAACGATCTGCTCTATCTGCTTGCGGTTGGCCTGGGGATCGAGATCGGTGCCGGCGAAGGCGGCCGGCCAGCGGGCCATGACCTGCGCGAACGCCGAGGCGAACCGCTCCTCGAGTGCGCGCGCCCGATCGAAATCGACGCCCCGTGCGGCGATCTCCTGCTGCCAGCGCGCGCGAATGGCACGCACGGATGGCAGCAGGTCGGCCGGCGCGGTCTCGGAGCCGGCCGAACCCGGTGTCGACCCGGCGGGCGACGCGGGGTCTGACGGCGCCAGCGCCTCGAGCTCGGCGCAGATGGCTGAGCGGGCCGCCACGCGCTCGGCCCGCGCGATGTCGTGGCGCTGCGCGTAGCGCGCGAAGAACGTGTCGCAGGCGCCGCGGAACCGCTGCCAGATGGCTTCCGAGCGGCTCTTCTTGACCTGACCGACGGTCTTCCACTCGGCCTGCAGCTTCTTGAGCTCCTCGGCGGCCGAGTCCCAGTCGGTCGAGTCGGCCAGGGCCTCGGCCCGCACGCAGAGCGCCTCTTTCTTCGCAAGGTTCTCGGCCCACACCTTCTTCAGGCGGTCCAGGTCCTCATGGCGTCTCGCGAAGAAGCGATCGCAGGCGGCACGAAACCGATCCCAGATCGCCTTTTCAGTGCCACGAGACACTGGGCCGACCTCTTTCCACTCGGCCTGCAGTTTCTTGATCGCCTCGGCGGTTTCGATCCAGCGGGTCGAGTCGGCGACCGATTCGGCCTGCTCGCAGAGGGCAATTTTTCTCGCCAGGTGTTCGGCGCGCTCGCGAGCCTCGGCGGCGAAATGGGCCTCGCACCGCGGCCACACGGCGTCGTGCGCGGCTTTGAAGCGGCGCCAGAGGGCGTCGCCCCGTGCGCGCGGGACGTCGGCCGCCTGCTTCCACAGGCGCTGGAGCTCGTGCACGTCGCGGGCGATCGCCTCGGGATCCTCGAGCGATGTGAGCGCCTCCATCTTCGCGCACAGCTGTTCCTGCACGCCCACGTTCGCCCAGCGCTGCCAGTCGTCGGCTTCGCGGAGCTCCTGCGCCTTCGGCGTCAGCAATGCGAGCGCGGCCTTGAGGCGCGCGGTGATCGCCTCGTAGTCCTGTTTGGTCGGGAGCGGCGGCACGGCGCCGAGCGCCATGCGAGAGTCGCGCAACCCATGCTCGGCCGCCTTCAGCGACAGGTCGGCTCTGGCGGCGAGGGCCTCGACGCGCGACGCGAGCTGCTCCATCCGGGCGAGCGCCTCGCGGCGCGCTCGTGCGTCGGCCTCACGCGTGGCCGCTTCACGCGTGGCGAGCTGCGACTCGAGCTCGGCAAACCGCGCGGCGAGCGCTTCGGGGACGTCGACGCCGCTCGCGAGATCCTTCCACTCGCGGCGAACGACCCCGAAACGATTTCGTGCGCCAGAAAAGTCCGCGTCGCTCGCTGCCGCGACGGCCATTTCAATGAGCTCGGCGAGACGCGCGTGGCGGCGCTCTGCCTGACGCTCGGCCGCGGCCGCCTCGGACGCGGCCTGCTGGCGCGCGCGCTCGGCGACCTCCTCGCGCACGCCCGCTTCCTGATCCCGCTTCGCGGCCGCCTCGGCGGCGCGCCGACGTTCCTCGTCGGCGGCGGCCGCGAGCAGAGCGGCCTCCGACACCCCTTCGCCGCGCCCAGGCTCCGCGGCCACGCTCGTGCGCGAAGCATCGGCTGCTTCGGAAGCGGCGGCCAGCTCGGCGCGCCGGTCGGCCTCCGCCCGATCGTCGGCTTCGCGAACGATTACGCGCGCGCGCTTCGCCGCGCTCCTGTTCTTGCCGCGCAAGGCGATCTGCTCGAGCTCGGCCCGATCCGTGATCGAATCAACGGCGACGAGCGCCGTGTCCTTGAACTCGCTGTTGATGGCCACCGACAGCACCTCGGCGCGATCGCCCCGCACGCGCTCGAAGGCGGCACGGCGCACCGCTTCGGATGCCGCGTGGCGCGCAATCGAGCCGAGCACGTGCGTTTCGGCGACGCGCGACAGCGCGCGGAGCGCGACGATTTCGCGGCCGGCCGTCTTGGCCACCTGCGCGAGCGCGCGCACGTCGACCAGCGCGTCCACCGCTTCGAGGCTGTCCTGCTCGGCCACACCCTCGAACGCTTCGAGCGCGATGTCGCGAAGCATGACCGCGGCGTCGCCGCGGACCGACTCGTCGGCATCGCCACGCGAAATGGCCCCGAGCGCCGCCGGATCCAGCAACTTCGCCACGGCCGCCCTGCGCACGCGCACGTCTTCGTCCCCACGCGCGATGGCCGCGATGAGATCGCGTTCGCTCAAGGGAATCTCGCCGACATGTGCCAGACGCACCGCGGGGTCCGGGTGCTTCTGCGGCTGTGTACGAAAACGGTCCAGTAAAGTCATCGTCTATGAAATCTGGCCGGATGTCGCAGGTCTAACTTTGAGTGCTCACTTCTCGCTTCGGGTTGCTGACTCTTTCGGCAACCTGCTCAACCCGCGGCGTGCCGAGTTGGCTCAGTCTGCCCGCGACGTCGGCGCCGTGCGACGAAGGACGGACGCGCTTGTCGATGTCGAGAATGCGGCCGTCCTTGCCGACGAAAAACGTCCAACGCGACGGAAACCCAGTCGCGCCAAGCACGCCGTACGCACGCGCGACGGCCTTTCCCGGATCGCTCAGAATCGGATAGTCGATGCTCAGCGATCCCGCGAATGCCCGGTTCGTGTCGGGCGAATCGATGCTCGCGCCGAAATACCGGACCTTGAATCCACCGAGCGCCCCGCGGCTGGACCCGATCGAGGCGCACTCCTTCGTGCAGCCGCCCGTGAACGCCTTGGGAAACCAGGCAATCACCACCGTGTCGAGGTTCCGGAAATCGCGCAGCCGATACCATCGGCCGTCGGAACCGGGAAGCTCGAAGTCCGGCGCGGGATCGCCGGGCTTCAGCTGCACGGCATCCCGCTCGCCTCGCCCCGTCGCCACGTTGACGAGGCCGACCATGGTGGCCGCGGCCGTCGTGGCAATCGTCCGCATCAGTCGCGCTGGTCCCATTCCCTGTTTGATCCGAGTCATTCTAGTCAAGGGCCGCAGGTCCGCAGACTCCCCAGATTTCACTTTTTCAGTGGTGGTCCCTGGGTACTCCAAATTTGCGGATCGGCGGGGCTTCCTCCGGGTTGTTCTATCCCCTTACGTTCTCTGAAGTTAGAAGGACTCAGAAGGACTACGATCGTGGCTTCTCGCTCTTGACTCTTCACTTTCCTCAGTTTGTTTCCCGCCTCGAGGCGGCCCTGCGGGCGCCCCTACCCGGTCCAGCCGCCCAGGCGACCATGGCGCCTCAGCCGCCGCGCCTTTGGCCTGCAGGCTTCGATCGCGGCGCGATTCGCGATGCCGCCGGCCTTCTCCTGCTCTTCCCCATCGACCACCGGCCGCACGTCGTGCTCACGCTGCGCACCAGCACGCTCGAACGCCACGGAGGCCAGATATCGTTGCCCGGCGGCGCCGTCGATCCCGGTGAAACCTACGAGCAAACCGCCCTGCGCGAGGCGCGAGAGGAGATCGGTCTCGACCCGGAAGGCGTTCGCGTGCTGGGCGGCCTGACGCCGCTCGACGTGCATGTCAGCAGGTTTCGGCTTCACCCGATTGTGGCGGCCGCAGATCGGAGGCCGTCGCTGTCGCCCGCAGACAGCGAAGTTGCCCGCATGCTCGAGATTCCCATCGCACGTCTCGCGGATTCGACGAGCGTGACGTTCAAGACGCTCACACGCGACGGGGCCGACGTGCGCGTGCCGGCGTTCCTCGTCGACGAGGCCGAGATCTGGGGCGCCACGGCGATGGTCCTGGCGGAGCTCCTGGCAGTGATATCTGGATTTGAGGATTTGAGGATTTGAGGATTTGAGGATTTGAAGATTTGAAGATGACGGATTCGACGAAGGTCTCATTCAGCCACGAAAACACGAAACCACGAAACAAGAGTTGCTGTTTTCTTCGTGACTTCGCGCCTTCGTGGCGACCGTGCGCGTAACCTCGCTTCTAGTTGTCGTAATACAGATAGAACTCGTACGGATGCGGGCGCAGCCGGAGGGGATCGATCTCCGTATCACGCTTGTACGAGATCCACGTGTCGATGAGATCGTCGGTGAACACGCCGCCCTGGGTCAGGAACTTGTGGTCCTTCTCGAGAGCGTCGATCGCCTCTGCGAGCGAGCCCGGCGTGGTGCGGACGCCCTGCGAGGCCATTTCCGCGTGGGTCATGTGATAGATGTCGCGATCGAGAGGCTTTCCTGGATCGATCCTGTTCTTGATGCCGTCGAGCATGGCCATGAGCATCGCCGACCAGGCGAGGTAGCCGTTGCAGCTCGGATCGGGGCAGCGGAACTCGAGGCGTTTCGCCTTCGGACTCTTCGAGTACATCGGGATGCGAATCGACGCGGAACGGTTGCGCGCTGACAGCGCCAGGTTGACCGGCGCCTCGAAGCCCGGCACGAGACGGCGATACGAATTGGTCGTCGGCGCGGCGAAGGCAAGGATAGCCGGCGCATGCTTGAGCAGGCCTCCCGCCGCGTGCAACCCGATGTTGCTCAGCCCCGCGTAGCCGCCGCCCGCGAACAGCGGTTTACCGCCCTTCCAGAGCGACGTGTGGGAGTGCATGCCACTGCCGTTGTCCTCGAAGATCGGCTTGGGCATGAACGTCACCGTCTTGCCATGGCGCTTCGCGACGTTCTTGCAGATGTACTTGTACCACATGAACTGATCGGCCATCTTGAGCAGCGGCTGGAACTCCATGTCGATCTCGCTCTGGCCCGCCGTCGCCACTTCATGGTGATGCGCCTCGACCACGATGCCGATCTTGCGCATTTCATCGACCATCTCGCCGCGCAGATCGTGGAAGGTGTCGGTCGGACTCACGGGGAAGTACCCGCCCTTGAAGCTCGGCTTGTAGCCCAGGTTCGGCTCCTCGTGGCGGGCCGTGTTCCACGCCCCTTCCGCTGAATCGATCTCGTAGTAGCCGCGGTGCTGGTTCTGCTCGTAGCGGACCTCGTCGAAGATGAAGAACTCGGGCTCCGGTCCGATATAGCAGGTGTCGGCGACGCCGGTCTCCTTGAGGTACGCCTCGGCCTTGCGCGCGACGTGCCGCGGATCGCGGCTGAAGTCCTTGCCCGTCACCGGATCCACCACGTTGGCGATGACGCTCACGGTCGGCTTCGCAAAAAACGGATCGAGGCGCCCCGTCGCCGGATCCGGGATCGCGAGCATGTCGGATTCGTGGATGCCCATCCAACCCCTGATGGACGAGCCGTCGAACCCCAAGCCATCCTTGAAGGTGCCCGCGTCCCAGAGATCGATCGGGTAGGAGCAGTGCTGCCAGGTCCCCAGCATGTCCACGAACTTGAGGTCCACCATATCCGCGTTGTGCTTCTTGGCGAATTTGAGAAAGTCGTCGGGTGTCATAGGCACGCTCCTCGATCGGTTCACTGGCGGTTCACTGGGAAGACGTCTTGCCGCCCCGTGGGAGGCCGAAGGATAGCACAGTCCAGGAAAGCCATGACTGTGCGAAATACACACTATTATTGCATCAATTTGTCTTCCATGGCCAGTTATCGTGCTCGCAGAGCAACTTATCCTGCTAATTATGCACGAAACGAAGGATCCGGCACGCTCCGGGCAAACCGGCGATGGACATGGCCCCGGTTCGTCACACGTCGACAATACTGTCGCTTATGCTTAATATCGACAACGTTGTCGATTCGAGAATCGGACCTTGCCATCCAACCGGGCAGAAATTCCCAAGAATTTCGTCGGTCCGGGCGGACCCACCCTCCGGGAATTCAATCTTTCACGAGGTGAGCCATGAACCAGGCCGACACAGCATGGATGCTGATCGCGACCGCGCTGGTGCTGCTGATGACGCCCGCGCTCGCGTTCTTCTACGGCGGGCTCGTCCGCTCCAAGAACGCGCTGAACACCATGATGATGAGCTTCATCTCGTTGGGGTTCGTGGGCGTCGCGTGGGCCGTCATTGGATATTCGCTGGCCTTCGCGCCGGGTAACAACTGGATCGGAGACACGTCGCGGGTGCTGCTGAACGGCGTCGGCCTCGAAGCGCAGGGCTCCATTCCCCACGTGCTCTTCATGTGCTATCAGGCCACGTTCTGCATCATCACGGCCGCGCTCATTTCGGGCGCCATCGTCGAGCGGATGCGCTTCTCGGCCTACGTCGTGTTCATCACGCTCTGGGCGCTGGTCGTCTACAGCCCGATCGCGCATTGGGTGTGGGGTGGGGGCTGGCTGGCCGACATGGGCGCGCTCGACTTCGCGGGCGGCACCGTGGTGCATGTGAACGCGGGCATTGCCGCGCTGGTCGCCGCGCTGTGCGTGGGCAAGCGGCGCGACTTCAAATCGTCAGCGCTTTTGCCGCACAACGTGCCGTTCGCGCTACTCGGCGCGGGGCTGCTCTGGTTCGGCTGGTTCGGGTTCAACGCCGGCAGCGCGCTCGCGGCCAGTCCCATTGCCGGGCTGGCCTTCACCACGACCATGCTCGCCCCGGCCGGGACGCTCGTCGCGTGGACGCTGCTCGACATCATGCGCACGGGCAAGCCGACCGCGGTCGGGGCGGCCACGGGCATCGTCGTCGGGCTGGTCGCCGTCACGCCGGCGGCCGGCTTCATCGGCCCGATGAGCGCGATCGCCCTGGGGTTCATCGCGGCGGTCCCCAGCTATTACGGACTTCTGTGGCGCGCGAAGACCAACCTCGACGACTCGCTGGACGTGGTAGCCGCGCACGGCGTCGGCGGCACAGTGGGAGCATTGCTGACGGGCGTGTTCGCACAAAAAAGCCTCAACGGCATCGCCGACGGCCTGCTCTTCGGCAACCCCGGACAGCTGGCGACGCAAGCCATCGCCGTCGCCGCCGTCGTCGTGTACAGCGGAGTCGTCAGTTTCATCCTGTTGAAAGCCATCGGCCTGGTCTTGCCGCTCACGGCGAGCGGAGATGATCAGAACCTGGGAATGGACGTGTCGCTGCACGGCGAAGAAGCGTACGTCCACGCCGGCGGATCCAGTTCGACGAGATAGCGTCGGGACGCCGCGCCGTTGCCGCTTCGAAGCGGTGACCTGCTGATCGCGCAGGAGAGCGGAGCTCACGAGGGGCGCTTCTGACCTCGATGCCGCGGTACAATGTCGGCGCCTTGGCGAAACGAAAGAGCCCTTCCGTTCAGTCGCTGTTCGACAACCTCGAAACCGCCGACGCGACGCACGTGGGCAAGGACGCTGCGATCCGCGCGTCCCTGCTCGGCGGCGGCAACGGCGGCGGCGTGGATCGCGTCGCCCTCCACGAGGCCGCGCAGTCGCGGTACCTGAACTACGCGCTGTCCGTCATCACCGCGCGCGCGCTGCCCGACGTGCGCGACGGGCTCAAGCCGGTCCAGCGCCGCATCCTCTATACGATGTGGCAGCAGAACCTCACCGCCGACGTCAAGCATCGTAAGTGCGCAAAGGTGGTCGGCGACGTCATGGGTAGCTACCATCCCCACGGCGACTCGGCGCTGTATGAGACGCTCGTGCGCATGGCGCAGCCCTTCTCGCTCAGGAACCCGCTGGTCGACGGATCGGGCAACTTTGGATCGCTCGACGGCGACAGCGCGGCGGCCATGCGCTACACCGAATGCCGTCTGGCCCGGATCAGCGACGAGATGCTGGCCGAGATCGAGCAGGCGACGGTTCCGTTCCGGCCGAACTACGACGGGACCAAGACCGAGCCCGTCGTTCTGCCGGCGCGGATTCCCAATCTGCTCGTCAACGGCACGACCGGCATCGCCGTCGGTATGGCGACCAACATTCCGCCGCACAACCTCGTGGAGGTGTGCACGGCGCTCGTCAAGCTCCTCGACAACGAGGACATCGGCAACACGCAGCTCTGCCGATACATCAAGGGGCCCGACTTTCCGACCGGCGGCCAGATTCTGAATTCGTCGGAGGAGCTGAGGCAGATCTACCGGTCGGGCTCTGGCAGCGTCCGGCTGCGCGGCACCTGGGACATCGGCCCGGACACTCGCTCGACCAAGACGATCTACATCGAGAGCATTCCGTATTCGGTCAACAAGTCGCAGCTGGTCGAACGCATCGCCGACGTGGTGCTCAGCCGCAAGCTGCCTCCGCTCCTCGACGTGAAGGACCTCTCGACGGAGGACGTGCGCATCGCGATCGAGATGAAAAAGGACGCCGACGAGAAGATGGTGATGGCGTACCTCTTCAAGCACACGCCGCTCCAGATCAACTTCGCCGTGAACCTGACGTGCCTCATCCCGACGGAGAACCCGGATGTCGGGCGTCCTGAACGGCTCGATCTCAAACAGATCCTGTGGCACTTCCTGCACTTCCGGCTCGAGGTCGTCACCCATCGCCTCGAGCACGAGCTGGCGGCGCTCAAGAAGCGCGTCCACATCCTCGAAGGGTTCGAGACCGTTTTCGACGCGCTCGACGAGATCATCCGGATCATCCGTAAGTCGGACGGCAAGGCCGACTCGGCCGAGAAAATCATGGCGCGGTTCGAGCTCGACGCCGAACAGACCGACGCGATCCTCGAGCTGAAAATCTATCGGCTCGCCCGCCTCGAAATTCTGATCATTCGACAGGAGCTCGAGGAGAGACGCAAGCGCGCGCGCCAGATCAGCGCGTTGTTGAAGGACGAAGACAGCCGCTGGGCGCTGGTGCGCGCCGAGCTCGAGGACGTCGCGCAGCGCTACGGCGACAAACGCCGGACGCTCATCGAAAGCGATTCTGGCGAAACCGAATACACACCCGACGACTTCATCGTCGAGGAAGACAATGTCGTGATCGTGTCGCGCGACGGCTGGGTGAAGCGGCAGAGGGAGGTCAAGGACCTCTCGACCACCAGGCTGCGGGAAGGCGACTTGGTGCTCGCGGCGTTTGCCGGCAGCACGCGCGCGACCTCGGTGTTCTTCTCGAACTTCGGCGTGGCATATTCCTGCCGCATCATCGATGTGCCGGCGTCGACCGGTTACGGAGAGCCGATTCAGAAACAGTTCAAGCTGAAGGACGGCGAGAGAATCGTTGCGGCCCTGAGCCTCGACCCGCGGGCCGCGGGTCAGATCGTGCCGACACCCTCGCCGCGGCGTGGCCCCGAGAGTGGACGCGACGAGGCGGCGCCGGTGCACGCGGTGGCGGTCACGAGCGACGGCTACGCGCTCAGGTTCGGCCTCGACGGCTTCGTCGAACCCAGCACGCGGACCGGACGCCGGTTCGCGCGCCCCGCCAAGGGCGCCGACGTGCTCGGCGTGGCGCGCTTCACGGGCCGCGAGGTGCTCATCGCCGCAACCGCGACCGCGCGCGGCATTCTCGCGAATGCCGCTGACGTGAACTTCCTCTCCGGGCCGGGAAAGGGCGTGCTGCTCATCAAGCTCGGGAAAGACGATCGTGTCATCGGCTTTATCGCCTCGAGCGGCGATCGGGACCTGCTGACGGTCGAAACGACGCGCGGGGCCGAGCAGACGATCAGCACCGCAAAATACGACGTGACCGGCCGTGGCGGCAAGGGCCGCGAGCTCCTGCAGCGCGGCGGCTTCGCACGAGTCGTGTGGCCGACGCCGGAAGCGCCTCCGCCGCTTGGCACGGCGTAGACGACATGCCCGTGAAGGCACGCCTGGACAGGTACGGTAGAATGGCTGTGCTTCGGCGCACGCCCGGCGTCCAAACGCTGCGAACGATGGCTGGTTTCGGCCAGCTGCCGCGAATGACCAGCCTGGCTTCGGCATCCTGCCACCGCTGAGCGCTTGTCTGCATCCACATTCACAAGGAAATCTGTCTTGACCCAGCACGAACGCGTCAACAACATCGCCGTTTTCATCGACTTCGACAACATCGAGATCGGCGTCCGAACCACCCTCGGCGAGCACTTCGACATCGGCACGGTTCTCGAGGCGCTCAAGGAGCGCGGCGAGGTCGTCACGAAAATCGCGTATGCCGACTGGACCCGCGCCGGCGAGTACAGCCGCGCGCTCACGCAGCACGCCATCCGCCTGGTACAACGCAACCTCACGCCCGGCGGCGACAAGAACGGCGCCGATATCAACCTCGCGCTCGACGCGCTGGAGATGGCGTTCACGCACCCCCATATCAACGCGTACGTGATCGTCGGCGGCGACAGCGATTTTCTGTCGCTCGTCGAGAAGTTGAAACAGTACGACAAGAAGGTCTTCGTCGTGGGCGGCCGGGCGTTTACGAGCGTTATCCTGCAGAGGAACTGCCACGAGTTCATCGCCTACGAGAATCTCACCCGGAAGCCGCCTGCCCGCACCGGCCGGCCGGGCGCGCCTGCCGCGGCGGCCTCCGCCACGGCGCCGATCACTCAGGCGTTCCCGCTCGTCAGGCGCGCGCTGAAGATTCTCGCGGATCGGGAAGTCACGCCCCAGACGGGGCTCCTCAAGAGCACGCTGCTGCAGCTCGATTCCACGTTCTCGGAGCGTAACTACGGCGCCTCGTCGTTCCTGGATTTCGCCGAGAAGCTCGCACAGGCCGGCCTCGTGCAGCTCAAGCACTCGGGCCGCAGCGTGATGGTGGAGCTCAACCCGCAGTCGGCCGACGAAGGCGATCCGACCCCGTCGCAAGCGGTCGCGAGCCCCACGTTACCCGACACGGCATCGACGCCGTCCCCACCCCCAGCCCCTTCCGGGGCCCCCGTGGCCGAGCTGCCAGCGCAGGCGGGCACGATGGCCGACGGTGTGGCGCTCACCGGCCGGCTGCTGGCCTCAGCGGTGAATGCGCGCTGGCCCATGTATCTGCGCAACGTGAAGCAGATTCTCCGAGCCGGCGGATTCGACGAGCGGCGTTATGGCTTCAATGGAATGATCGACCTCCTGCGCGCGTGCCAGCGGGAAGGGTTCGCGCGCATGGAGCGCGACCACCGCGGCGGTCTTCGCGTCTTTCAGGGCGCAGCGCTCACCCAGGCGGCCGCCCCGCCTCCGAGCGACATCGACGTTGCTCAACCGGTCGACGCCGTCGCGCCGGACATCGTCTCTGCGCCGGACGTCGTCTCTGCCGCGGAGAACTTCCAGGAGACCGACGGGGTCGAACCCGACGTGGACGTTGACGTTATTGGGATCGCCGGCCGGGAGATCGTGGACACGACGGCGGAACTGCTGGGGAGGGCGACGGGCAAGCGGCGGGCGCGATCGGCCGTCTCGCCAAAAGCCGCGCCCAAGAGGCGGCGCGCGAACAGTCGCCAGTCGCCAGTCGGCAGTCGACAGTCATAGAGGGCGGATTGCGGTTCAGCGCCTCTCCAGCACTGCCATCCACTGCTTGACGAGCGCGAGGCGGGGGCCCTTGGCTTTCTCGTACGCGACGGCGTAACCGCGTGCCGCGATGACGTCTTCGGCGCGCGTCCGGCCGGCGACGCCGGCCTGGCGCAGCTCGTAGATCCACGAGACGCCCAGGAAGAGGGCTTCCACATCTGAAGGGTTCGCGTCCAGGTAGCGCCCCAGCGTCCGCACGGCTTCCCGGCCCTGCCCGAACGTGGCGTACAGATACGCGAGCGGCTTCGCGAAGCGGAGATCCGACGGCCATTTGGCCGCGGCTTCCTCGAGAATCGATCGCGCCTCGCCAAGGTTTCGCGTGCGCATCAGCGCGTCACCCAGCCATTGATAGAGCACCGGAACATCTCCGCCATCGACGAGCGCGGTCTGCCAGGAGGCGGCCGCCTCCGCGTCGTGTCCCGCTGCGGCATATACGGCGGCCAGATACGCGAGCGGCGCGGTGCTGTCGGCGTCCGCCCGGATGGCGGTCTTGAGCGTGCGCTCCGCCTTGGCATATTCCCTGGCCTGGACGAGCGCCACGCCCTCGTCGAACGCGCTCTGGGCCTCAGGCGCGACGCGTGCGCGGAACGTCTGGAGCGTCTCGGGCCCGAGGGCCTCCTCCGGCCGAAAGGCGCGCGAGAACAGCTCCTTGCCGACGGGCAGATAGACTTCGGCTGCCGCCGCGGTGGGCGCGCCGGTGGGTCCAGCCGAGGTCATCAAGACGGGCGGCGCCGCGATCTCGAAATCACGCGTGAGCGTCCGAACGGCCCGTGCATCGGTCGAGAGCACGGCGCGCAGAACGTATCGGCCAGGCGGCAGCTGGCGCACCAGCATCACCTTCGAAAAGATGGCGCGGTCCGGTCCCGCGGACTGCCCACGCACCTCTTCGCTCAGAAGGGCCGGCGACTTCGGGTCGGCCGCGATTTCGTACGTCGCCTTCAGGGTGGCGGCGGCGACGCCGTACGCCTCGAGATAGCCCTGGACGCTGCCGAAGGCGATCGTGTGTCCGATCGTGGGCCGCAGCTGATCGCGCACCTCGACGGGCCCGCCCACCATCAATTCGCTCAGCCGGACAGGAGGGGCGTCGACCAGCCATGCGTGCACCGAATGTTCGACGGTCCCAACGCGTTCCCCGTCCGCCACGGC
>MEKT01000154.1:0-1150 GCA_001767435.1 Acidobacteria bacterium RIFCSPLOWO2_02_FULL_65_29
CATTGTCGGCGCCGGTCCGTCCGGTCTCTCGGCGGCAATCGCAGCCAAACGCCGCGGTCTCGACTACCAGGTGCTCGAGCAAGGCGTGCTCGTCAATTCGATTTACCGGTTTCCGCCGCAGATGGTGTTCTTCACGACGCCGGAGCTGCTGGAGATCGGAGGCCTGCCGTTTGTCTCGCCGTACGAGAAGCCGACGCGGCCCGAGGCGTTGCGCTACTACCGCAAGGTCGTGGACACCTACGACCTGCGGATTTCGTTTGATGAGACCGTGCTTACGGTGTCGCGGGAAGATCTGCACGGAGCAGGGCAGGCAGAACAGGCCGGACGGCCGACCGCGGCAGCGCCTGCGGCCATGCCGAGGCTGGAAGCCGACCCTTCGACGCCGCTCAGGGTCGACCCGAGCCGGTCGAAGGTCGAGGCATCAGCGTCAGAACGCGCCGGGGGTGGGGCCCCGGCGCCAGTGCAAGAAACGATGGCAGAGACCCTTTTCGCAGTCGAGACGCGGACCTCGCGCGGCGTGCGCCGCGCGAGGCATGCACGCACGCTCATCTTCGCCACCGGCTACTACGACCATCCGGTGATGCTGAACGTGCCAGGGGAAGACCTGGCGCATGTCCATCATTTCTACGGCGATCCGCATCCGTATTACCGCCAGCGCGTGGTCATCGTCGGCGGCGGCAACTCGGCCGCCGAGGCGGCGCTCGAGCTGTACCGCGCGGGGGCATCCGTCACACTCGTCCATCGCGGCTCGGAGCTGAAACCCACGATCAAGTACTGGGTGCGGCCCGACATCGAGAACCGCTTCAAGGAAGGATCGATTGCCGCACGCTTCAACAGCGTCGCAAAGGAGATCCGCCCGACCTCGGTCGTGATCTCGACCACAGCAGCGACAGCCGACACCGCGAGCGACAGCCGAGGCCGAGCCTTCGACCCTTCGGCCGGCTCAGGGTCGTCCCGATCCCAGTCGAGGGACGACAGGCTCAGGCTCGACCCGAGCCGGGTCGAGGGTCGAGAGTCAGCGCTCGAGGCCGAGGGACGAACGTCAGACGGCGCCAACGAGGGGTGGGGGCCCTCGACGACACCCGAGGCCGAGCCTTCGACCCTTCGGCCGGCTCAGGGTCGTCCCGAGCCCAGTCGAGGGACGACAGGC
>MEKT01000154.1:1160-1254 GCA_001767435.1 Acidobacteria bacterium RIFCSPLOWO2_02_FULL_65_29
CCCGAGCGACGTCGAGCGACGAGAGTCTACGCTCGAGGCCGAGGGCCGAACGTCAGACCGTGCCAACGAGGGGTGGGGGCCCACGACGACAGCC
>MEKT01000154.1:1316-56409 GCA_001767435.1 Acidobacteria bacterium RIFCSPLOWO2_02_FULL_65_29
CCGCGCGAACACGGACTTATTCGTCCGCGCGGGAGTGCAGCTCACCGACCGTGAGGGCCCCGTGCACAACCCCGACACATTCGAGACCAACGTGGCCGGCCTTTTCGTGGCCGGCGGCGCGATCGCGGGCGTCGACACGGGCACGATCTTCATCGAGAACGGCCGATTTCACGGCGAGAAGATCGTCGAGGAGATCGCCAGGCGCCTGGAGCGGGGCGCAAATTGACAGGGCAGAGGGCAGAGGGCAGAGGGCAGAGGGCAGAGGGCAGAGGGCAGAGGGCAAAGGGCAGGACTACGAACACGACGATCACCGCAGAGCGCAGAGCTCGCGGAGGCTTCAAAATGGGCTGATCTGCGGGCTCAGCGGTCTCTGCGTTGATCTGAATTTGAGGAATTGAGGAAGGAATTGGGGAGTTTGAGAGTTCTGAGAGCTGGGAGCCGAAAGCTGAAAGCCGACAGCTGACAGCTGAATTAATGCGCGACGTTCGACACGCCGGGCGTCCGCGCGATCATGATCTTCATCTCGAGCAACTCGACCAGCGACTCGGCCCGGCTCTGCAGGCTCTCCTGCTCGAGGAGCGCCTGTTTTTCCAGGGGATCGAGCGCCAGGTACTGCGCCAACGCATTCACGAGATCTTCATCCGACATCGCGGCTGTCGTCCTCGGATCGGATTCTCTCGCGCCGATCGCCGGCGAGAGCAGCGTCTCGAGCTTCGCCCGCTGATTGCGGAGGAGGTCGCGATCGCTCGCGGTCAACCCGCGCTCGGCAAGGGACTCGACCACGGCCCGTCGATAGCGCCGGCCGTGATCTTCCGCAACAATCCGGAACCGCTCGACACCGCGAAGCACGATGTCGAAGCACCCGTCGGCGAGTCGCTCGACGTGCGTGATCAGGCCGCTGCAGCCGATGGAGTAGACCGGCGGCCGCCCCTCGTAGTCCCGCTCCCACCCCGGCTTCAGCAGCGCCATCCCGATCAGTCGATCGCCCTCGAGGGCGTCGGAGACCATGTCCCGGAACCGCGGTTCGAAGATATGGAGCGGCAGAAATACATTCGGGAAGAGGACGACGTTCGGGAGGGGGAAGAGCGGAAGGAGGTCGGACATTCCTAGTGAATCGTCTTCGTCTTCTTGTCCATGTAATCCATGAGCACGTACTGGCCGAGCGTATACGGCGTCGTGAAGTAGGCCTTTCCCTTGCAGATTTCCGCGACGCGTCGCACGAAGCTCACCAGATCGTAATCGCGCGCGAGCATGAAGGTGTTGATCATGATGCCGCTCTTGCGGCACGCGGCGACCTCCGCGCACGTCTCAGCCACGATGAATGGATCGAGACCGAAGGCGTTCTTGTAGATGCGGCCGTCGGGCTGGGTGAGCGCCGAGGGCTTGCCGTCGGTGATCATGATGATCTGACGCATGTCCTTGTGCTGCCGATCGAGGATGCGGCGCGCGAGGCGAAGCCCCTCGCGCGTGTTGGTGTAGTACGGTCCCACGCGTACGCGTCCCAGCTCGGCGAGCGGGATTTCCTCGGCCGAGTCGTGGAAGAGCACCACCTTCAGCGCATCGCCCGGATACTGGTTCTTGATGAGCTGCGCGAGTGCGAGCGCGACACGCTTGGCCGGCGTGAAGCGATCTTCGCCGTACAGAATCATGCTGTGGCTGCAGTCCAGCATCAGCACCGTCGCGCAGGAGCTCTGATACTCGCCCTGGACGACCATCAGATCCTCGTGGGAGACGCGGATACGTCTGGAGGCTGGAGGCTGGAGGCTTGGGGCTAGAGCTTCGCGCTCGCGCGCTTCGCGCGCCACGGCGTTGAGCAGCGTCGCGGCAGCATCGAGGTTGAGCGTGTCGCCGAATTCGTACGGCTTCGGAGCGCCGGTCGTCTCGACGCCGGTCGCCTGCTCGCGCGTGTCGTGGCGGCCGAAGCTGCTCTTGCCGAGCGAGCCGAGCAGATCGCGCAGCGCGCGGTACCCCAGAAAATCGAGCGTCTTGTCGGTGACCTCGAACTGCACCGGTGGCTGGTTGGGGCCCGACGCGCGTCCGGCCCGCCGCTCACGCTCCGCCTCGAGATCGGGCGGCGTCGAGATGTAGCCCTGCTCGCCCATCCGTTCGATGATCTGCTGAATCAGCTCCTCCAGCTTCGACCGGAGCTGTTCCTGATCGCCGTCCGCCGGATCGCCCAGCAGCTTCTGAATCGTTTCGTCCGGCAGGACGCCCCCGTTGAAGAGCGCCTCGAGGATCGCGTCGTGCAGCGCCTGTAGCGTCCGCTCCTCGTCGTTCATGCCGCCGTAAGGGTTGCTGAAGCCGCTGGCGAGCAGCAGGTCGGAGAGCTTGGCGACCAGATCCTCCAGGTCCAGTTCGTCGAGCAGGTCGCCTGTGAACTTGGTATATCGATACTTCATAACGTGTGGAGGCTGGGGACTAGGGACTAGGGACTAGTCTAGGACTAGTCTAGGGACTGGAAAACCAACTGATGTTGCCCCTAGCCCCTAGTCCTATCCCCTAGTTTCTAGCCCCAAGTCCCTAGTTGTAATACTTCTTCTTCGCGCCCGGCATCCGAATCTCCTCATCGGCCGGCGGATCCTCGCGGCGCTGTACACGGCGCGGCGGGCTTTCGGTGCCGGCCGTATAGCCCCGATCGTCGCTCCGGCTGATTTTCTTCTGCGCGTACAGCCCTTCGAGCACGAAGTCGATGGCCGATGCCCGCCCTGGCGCCATCGCGCCCGGGGCCACGCCGGCCTGCTCGGCCAGCTCGCGCAGCCCCTGGACGCCTCGCGTCTGCGCGATCACATCGTCCGCGGAGGTGAGGTCGGTCAGCGGCAGCGAGCCGCCAAGGTCGAACCATTCCACGATCGTGCGCGTGTCCGCGCCGTCGAACATGCCGGTGAACACTGTCCCGACGGCGGATCGGATGAGGTCGCGTGCCACCTGTTCGGCGCCGCGCAGCTCGCCCTCGTACTCCAGCTCGAACTTGCCCGTGATCGACGGCAGCGCCGCATAGATGTCGGTGACCCGCGGGACGACGGCCGTTTCGCCGCTGGCGAGAGCGCGGCGCTCCGCGTTCGAGACGACGAGCTCGAGCGTCGTGATGGGCAGCCGCTGGCTCACGCCCGACCGCTTGTCGATTTTTCGATCGGTGCGCGCCTGGAACGCCACTTCCTCGATCACGTCGCGCACGTACGCGGGTATCTCGACTTTCGCGCCGCCGGGGCGATCGGTCCAGGCTTCCTGCGCGGTGATCGCGATCGCGTTGGCGCGCGTGGCCGGGTAGTGCGTCCGGATTTCCGACCCGATGCGGTCCTTGAGCGGTGTGATGATTTTTCCTCGCGCGGTGTAGTCCTCCGGGTTCGCCGTGAAGACGAGCAGGACGTCGAGGTTCAAGCGAATCGGATAGCCCTTGATCTGGACGTCGCCTTCCTGCAGGATGTTGAAGAGTCCCACCTGAATCTTGCCGGCCAGATCGGGCAGCTCGTTGATCGCGAAGATGCCGCGGTTGGCGCGCGGCAGCAGGCCGTAGTGCATGGTAAGCTCGTCGGCCAGGTTCAGGCCCGCCTGTGCGGCCTTGATCGGATCGATGTCGCCGACCATGTCAGCAATCGTCACGTCCGGCGTCGCGAGCTTCTCGACGTAGCGCGCCTCGCGGGGCAGCCAGCCGATCTCCAGCCGATCGCCTTCGCGCGACACGCGCGCCCGGCACGCCGCGCAAATGGGCGCGAGCGGATTGTCGTGAATCTCGCAGCCCGGAACGACCGGAATCCGCTCGTCGAGCAGATCGACCAGGCCCCGCAGGATGCGGCTCTTGGCCTGGCCGCGCAGCCCCAGCAGGATGAAGTTGTGCCGCGACAGGATGGCGTTCACGAGCTGCGGAATCACGGTGTCGTCGTATCCGATGATGCCCGGGAACAACGTCGCTCCCGCGCGCAGCTTGCAGACGAGGTTGTCGCGTATTTCCTGTTTGACCGGCCGCGAGGGCACGCGCGTGTGCCTCAGGTCGCCCAAGGTGCGAATAGAATCAGTCATCTCATCCTGATTCTAGCTCAGGCAGAGCTCGGAGCTGATAGCTGAAAGCTGATAGCTTTTCTACGTGCCTCATCCGTTTTTCGACTCGGCGCGGCCGCTCGTCTTCGCGCATCGCGGGGGCGCGGCGCTCGCGCCCGAGAATACCTTCGCGGCCTTCGATCGGGGCCATTCGCTCGGCGCCGATGGTCTGGAGCTCGACGTGCGCGTGTCGCGCGACGGGGTCGTCGTGGTCCATCACGACGACACACTCGAGCGGACCACGAATCTACGTGGGGCGGTCAGCGCCTACACGGCCGACGAGCTCTGGCGCGCCGACGCCGGCTATCGCTTCGGGCATCAGGACGCCTGGATCTTCCGCGGGCTCGGCTACGGCATCCCTCGCCTGCAGTGGGTGCTCAGCCGCTATCCCGATACGCGGATCATCATCGAGTTGAAGGACAACACGCTCGACATGGCCCGCGCGGTGCTCGCCGTCGTGCGCGAGGCGCACGCGGTCGATCGCGTCTGTCTCGGATCGTTCCGCCTGCGCGCGTTGCGCCTCGTCCGTGCCGCCGAGCCGCGCCTCGCGACCAGCGCGGCGCAGGAAGAAGTGCGCTGGGCGCTCTATCGATCCTGGATTCGGTGGCCCGTGAGGCGGCCGCCCTATCTCGGCTATCAAGTGCCCGAGGTGGCCGGCATGACGCGCGTGGTCTCCCCGCAATTCGTCGAAGCGTCTCACCGCGCCGGACTTCCCGTCCAGGTGTGGACGGTCGATTCGGAAGACGATGCGCGCCGGTTGCTTGGATGGGGAGTGGACGGCCTCATCACCAACCGGCCCGACCTCCTGGTGCCCATGGTTCGGGGGATGATCCAATTCCACCTTGCAGATCACGGGGGCAAGACGGGCTCGAGCCGCGGCGCATGATGAAAGTTCGTCATGGGCGGCGCGCGAACAGCGTCTTGCTGAATGATGATCAGATGCAGATCCCGGCACTGAATGATGTCCTGAGCGCGCGGGCCCGCGTGCGGCGCCTGGTGCGGCCGACGCCCCTGTTGTGGCACCCGCTGCTCGCCGCGGAAACCGGCCTGAACATTCACGTCAAGCACGAGAACCACAACCCGACGTGCTCGTTCAAGATTCGCGGCGGCCTGAATCTCGTCGCCAGTCTGCCGGCCGACGAACGTCGGGGCGTCATCAGCGCGAGCACGGGCAATCATGGCCAGTCGATCGCCATGGCCTCGCGCCTCGAGGGCGTGCCATGCACCATCGTGACACCGCGCGGCAACAACCCCGAGAAAAACGCCTCGATGCGCGCGATGGGCGCCGAGGTGATCGAGGCCGGCAGGGACTTCGACGAAGCGCGCGAATACGTCGAGCGGATGAGCGTTGAGCGGGGCCTGCGATACGTCCACTCCGCCAACGAGCCGCTGCTCCTCGCCGGCGTCGCGACGTACGCGCTCGAGATCTTCGAAGATCTGCCGGACGCCGACACTGTCATCGTCCCGATCGGCGGCGGCAGCGGCGCGTCGGGTTGTTGCCTCGTCCGTACGGCGCTTGGCAGCCGCGCGAAAGTGATCGGCGTCCAGGCCTCGCGCGCGAATGCGTTTGCGAGATCCTGGAAGACGCGCACACGCGTCGTGGGCGACTCGGCCGATACTTTCGCCGAAGGCATGGCCACCCGTGTGACGTTCGATCTCACCTACGGCATTCTCGAACGCGAGCTCGACGACATCGTCGAGCTGACCGAAGGCGAGCTGGCCGAGGGCGTGCGTCTCGCGCTTCGCACGGCGCACAATCTGGCCGAGGGCGCCGGTGCGGCCCCGCTGATGGCAGCTGTGAAGCTGCGCGAGCAGCTGGCGGGCAAGAAAGTCGTGTGCGTCATGACCGGCGGCAACATCGACGCCGCCACGCTTCGGCGGATCTTGGGCTGAACCAGTCGAGACTCGGGACTCGGAGCTTGTGAAGAAATCGCTGTAGTGTCCGCCTTCCGCCTCCGCGCGCACCACGATGTCCTCGCGTTTCGGTGGACCGCCGTAGCCTTGGCGAAGGCGGTTAGGCGGACTTTTCGTGGTCCGGCTGAACAGGCCTACGATCTGTCGCGCCCGCTGCCGTAAGCAGGACTAAAGTCCTGCACTACAGGCCGGCGCAAGACGCTCTACTACATGCCGGCGCAAGACGCTCTAGTCGCTTGATGTTGGCCGATCGAGCGCGCGTCGCGCCTTCCGAAACACGTCATCCATCATGCGCGCGTTCAGCTTGCCCGTGTTGGTGTTCTGCCGGCTCGGGTGATAGCAGCCGATGAGCGTCTGTCCGTTCGGCAGCGCGTCGGTCGACGCGTGCGCGAAATGCGGGCGCGGCCGCACGACCACGCCCCGCCGCCCGAGCAGTCTCACGTAGGCATCGAATCCAATCTTGCCGAGCGCCACGATCACCTGGACGCGGCCGAGCGCCGAGAGCTCGGCGTCGAGATGGGGAAGGCAGTTGGCGATCTCTAGCGGCGTGGGCTTGTTGCCGGGCGGCGCGCAGCGCACCGCGGCCGCGATGAAAGCGTCGCGGAGCGCCAGACCATCGTCTGGGTGCCGCGAGGTCGGGATATTGGCGAATCCCGCCCGGTGGAGAGACGCCATCAGGAAGTCTCCCGATCCGCCGGCGCCGTCGCCGGTGAAGACGCGGCCCGTTCGATTAGCGCCGTGCGCGGCGGGCGCGAGCCCGAGAATGAGGAGGCGCGCGCGCGGATCGCCGAACCCAGGGACGGGCCGCGCCCAGTAGGTGTCGTCGCGGAAGGCGCGACGCTTTTCGCGCCCGATGTGCTCGCAGTATTCGCGCAGGCGAGGACAGCGTTCGCACGAAATAATCTGCCGGTGAACTGTTGCGAGCCTCAGTCCCAAAGCCCCACCACGGTGGCCACGGACACGAACGGAGGATACGGCTTCAACGAATGATCGTGCCGTAACCTCCCGCGTGTCGGGGTTTTATTCCGTGGCCTCCGTGGTAGCGCGTTGTCCGTCACCATACACGGCACGCGTTCGCGCGGACCATCGGCGCACCTGGTTTGCACGAGAACGCCCGTTGAAACTCTGGCATGTTCGACACCACCCCGTTCACGCGGTAACGGCCCGGCGAGTGCGTGTTGGTCTGCGCCTGCAGTCGTTCGTAGGCGGGGCGCCGGCTTTCGCACCAGACCTGGCCCCATCCGAGGAACACGCGCTGCTCGGGCGTGAAGCCGTCGAGCGTTCGGGCCTGCTGGCCGGCAGCCGATGCCAGGTAGCCCAGCAGCGCGATGCGCAGGCCGCCGTTGTCGGCGGTGTTCTCGCCAAGCGTCAACTTACCGTTCAACTTCACTTCGTCTATGGCGGTGAAGTTCGCGTACTGGTCGACAAAGCACGCGGCCCGCTCTTCGAACGCTTTCCCGTCGGCCGGCGTCCACCAGTCCTGCAGGTTGCCCGCGGCGTCGAACTGCCGGCCCTGATCGTCGAAGCCGTGCGTCAGCTCGTGGCCGATCACGGCGCCGGCGCCGCCGTAGTTGACCGCGGTGTCGGTCGCCGCGTTGTAGAAGGGCGACTGCAGAATCCCGGCAGGGAAGTTGATGTTGTTCTCGAGGGGGTTGTAGTACGCGTTGACGGTCGCCGGCGTCATGCCCCATTCGGTCTTGTCGAGCGGCTTGCCTATCTTGTTCAGCTGACGCGTGAACTCGAACGCGTTGGCACGGTGGGAATTGCCGAGCGCGTCGCCTCTCACGATCTCGAGCGCGCTGTAATCGCGCCAGGTGTCGGGATAGCCGATCTTGTTCGAGATGGCGTGCAGCTTGGTCACCGCCTGCGCCCTGGTCGCGTCGGTCATCCACGGCAGAGTGGCGATGTCCCGTTCGAGGGCGGACTCGACGTTGCGCACCATATTCAACATGTCGGCCTTGGCCTGCGGCCCGAAGGTGGCGGCGACGAACGCCTGACCGAGGGCTTCGCCCAGGTCGCCGTCGGTGTACTGCACGCAACGCTTCCAGCGGAGACGCTGCTCGGCGATGCCCCGGAGCGTCATGCTGTAGAACCGGAAGTTTTCGTTGACGAACGGCGTCGGCAGGAGAAATGCGTTGGCATGCACGACGTGCCACCGCAGATAGGTTTTCACCTCGTCGAGCGGTGCGGTCTTCAGGACCTCGGTGAACGCCTTGAAGAACTCGGGTTCGGCCACGTTGACGACGGCGATCGGCGGTGCGCCGGTGGCGCGGAAATACGCGGCCCAGTCGAAGTTGGGCGTCAGCGCCTGCAGCTCCGCCGGCGTCATCTTGTGGTACACCTTCGAAGGGTCCCGGCGCGAAACGTTGTCCAGCGCCGCCTTGGCCAGCGAGGATTCGAGGCGCATCACGGCGGCTGCCGCCGTCGACGCCGCCGTCGAGTTGCCGCCGGCGAGCGACGCGAGTTTCGCCACGTGATCGGTGTATTGACCGCGAATGTCGGCCGAGCGCGCGTCGGCACGGAAGTAGTAGTCGCGATCGGGCAGTCCGAGCCCGCCCTGGTCGAGCTGGGCGATCACCGTGCTCGAGTCCTTGAAGTCGGCCTCGGCGCCGAAGTTGAAGAACGCGTTGACGCCGCTGCTGTGGAGGCCCGCGACGAGCGCCGGGAGATCGGCCGCGCTCTTCAGGGCGGCGATTCGCTGGAAGTCGGCGTCGAGCGGCGCGACGCCCTTCGCTTCGATCGCGGCTTCGTCCATGCAGCTCGCGTAGTAGTCGCCAATCTTTCTGCTGGCCGAGTCGGTGCCCGACGCGGCGGCCTCGAGCACGTTGCGCAGGACGTCGTTATTGCGCTCCTGCAACGCGTCGAACGTGCCCCACCGGGCCTGATCGCCGGGAATCGGGTTGTTCGCAATCCATCCGCCGCACGCAAACTGATAGAAGTCGGTGCATGGATCGACCGCGCGGTTCAGGCCCCTCAGGTCCAGGCCCGATGAGGACGCCGAGGCGGGCGCCGGAGAAGTAGACGGGCGTCCCGCGTCCTGCACCAGGCCTAGCGCACTGGCCAGCGGCAGCGAGATGAACGTGAAAACCATGATCAAGCGGCGGACGGTCGGTGCGCGCATGGTTGTCTCTCCTCCCGGAGTCGAGGGTACAATTCGAGTTGGTCTACGAGCCAGCCATTCATGAGACGTAACTGTTTACCGGTCCGACTAGTAATTGTTTACCGCTCATGGATCGAAGGCGGCAAACAATTACCATGAGACATATTGCTCCCAAAGAGGCGACCGAGCTCGACGCCATCGAGACGCGGGAGTGGCTCGACTCGCTCGATTATGTCCTGCAGAGCGGCGGCGCAGGCAAAGTCGCGCGGCTCCTTCGTGAACTGAGCCTTCACGCGACCAAGAACGGCGTCACGCTGCCCTTCACCGCCAACACTCCGTACATCAACACGATTTCCGCCGACAACCAGAATTTGATGCCGGGCAGCCCGGACCTCGAGCGCCGGATCAAGAGCCTCGTGCGTTGGAACGCGGCTGCGATGGTCGTGCGCGCGAACAAGGCGGAAGACGGTATCGGCGGCCACATCTCCACCTATGCGTCGGCGGCCACGCTCTACGAGGTCGGCTTCAACCATTTCTTTCGCGGGCATGAGAGCCCCGACGCCGACGTCATCTATTTCCAGGGCCACGCGGCGCCGGGCATCTACGCGCGCGCGTATCTCGAGGGCCGGATCGACGACTCGCACCTCGAGAACTTTCGCCGCGAGTTGCAGCCCGGCCGCGGTCTGTCGTCGTATCCGCACCCGTGGCTGATGCCCGACTTCTGGGAGTATCCCACGGTGTCGATGGGCCTCGGCCCCATCATGGCGATCTACCAGGCGCGCTTCATGCGCTACCTCGAGGATCGCGGGCTGAAAGCATCGTCCAACGCCAAGGTGTGGGCGTTTCTCGGCGACGGCGAAACCGACGAGCCCGAAGCGCTCGGCGCCATCACGCTGCCGGCCCGCGAACGCCTCGATAACCTGATTTTCGTCATCAACTGCAACCTGCAGCGGCTCGACGGTCCGGTCCGCGGCAACGGCCAGGTCATCCAGGAGCTCGAGGCAGCGTTCCGCGGCGCCGGCTGGAACGTGATCAAGGTCCTGTGGGGCCGCGAGTGGGATCCGACGCTCGCCAAGGATCGCGACGGTCTGCTGGTCAAGCGCATGGGCGACATCGTCGACGGTCAGTATCAGAAATACGCTGTCGAGTCCGGCGCCTATCTCCGAGAGCACTTCTGGGGCGCCGACCCGCGGCTGCTCGAGATGGTCAAGCACCTGTCGGACGACCAGCTGAAGAAGATGTCGCTCGGCGGCCACGATCCGATCAAGGTGTACAACGCCTACAAGGCCGCGACGGAGCACAAGGGCTCGCCGACGGTCATCCTCGCTCGCACGATCAAGGGGTACGGGCTCGGCGAGGCCGGCGAAGGCAAGAACATCACGCACCAGCAGAAGAAGATGAACGAAGAGGAGCTGCGGGCGTTCCGCACCCGCTTCGGCATCCCGGTGTCTGACGCCGAGATCGGCCGCACGCCGTTCTACCGTCCGGCCGAGAACAGTCCCGAATTCAAGTATCTGAAGGAGCGGCGCGCCGCGCTCGGCGGCTACACGCCCCTTCGCAAGATCCGCAGTGCGCCGCTCGACAAGGTCTCGAGCGAGATCTTCGACGAGTTCTACGCGGACTCCGAGGGCCGGCCAGCGTCGACGACCATGGTGTTCGTGCGGATGCTGTCGAAGCTCCTGCGCGACAAGGATCTCGGGCCCCTCGTCGTACCGATCGTCCCAGACGAGGCGCGCACCTTCGGTATGGAGGCGCTCTTCCGGCAGGTCGGCATCTACTCGCACTCGGGCCAGGCCTACGAGCCGGTCGACAGAGACATGCTCCTGTACTACAAGGAAGCGTCAGACGGCCAGATCCTCGAGGAAGGCATCAACGAGGCTGGCTCATTGTCGTCGTTCATCGCCGCCGGCACCGCCTACGCGACCTACGGCGTGAACACCATTCCGTTCTTCATTTTCTACTCGATGTTCGGTTTCCAGCGGATCGGCGACCTCATCTGGGCCGCCGCCGATTCGCGCACGCGCGGGTTCCTGATCGGCGGCACGGCAGGGCGCACGACGCTCGCCGGCGAAGGCCTGCAGCACCAGGACGGCCACAGCCACCTGCTGGCGTACCCGGTGCCCAACGTCGTGGCCTACGATCCGGCGTTCGCGTACGAGATCGCGGTCATCATTCAGGACGGCATCCGCAGGATGTATGTCGATCAGGAGAGCGTCTTCTATTACATGACGGTGATGAACGAGCAGTACGCCATGCCGGCCATGCCCGAGAGGGCGCGCGACGGCATCCTGAAGGGGATCTACCGCTTCCGCGCGACGTCGTTGCCAAACGCCCGCGCGCGGGCGCAGCTGTTCGGCAGCGGCGCGATTGTGCCAGAAGTCGTCAAGGCCCAGGCGATTCTCGAGGAGAAGTACAACGTCGGCGCCGACGTGTGGAGCGTGACCAGCTACAGCGAGCTCTACCGCGACGGCCACGCGTGCGAGCGGTGGAACCTGCTGCACCCCGGCGAGCCGCAGCGGGTGCCCTACATCACCTCGTGCCTCGAGGGGGCCCCGGGCGTCCTCGTGGCGGCGTCCGATTATCTGAAAGCGCTGCCCGATTCGATCGACAAATGGCTGCCGCGGCCGTTGACGACGCTCGGCACCGATGGGTTCGGCCGCAGCGAGAACCGCGCGAGCCTGCGCGAGTTTTTCGAGGTCGACTATCGCTTCGTGATTCTCGCCACGCTCAGCGCGCTCGCCCGCGAAGGCACGATCGACACGTCGGTCGTGCAGCAGGCGATCAAGACGCACGCCATCAATCCGGAAAAGGCGAATCCGGCCGTTTCCTAGAACGCAACCACGGAGGACACTGAGCGTCCAACAGAAGGCGATGGGAGGACACGGCGGGAAACGTCTTGGGACCGTGCCCTCGGTGATTCTGTGACCTGAGTGTTAGAGGTGTTTGTGGCTATCGATTTCAACCTCCCCGAGCTCGGCGAAGACATCACGGCCGGCGACGTGCTTCGCGTGCTCGTCAAGCCCGGCGACGTGCTCGCGAACGATCAGCCCGTCCTCGAGCTCGAAACCGACAAGGCCACGATCGAAGTGCCGTCCTCCGTCGCCGGACAGGTGAAAGAGATCAAGGTGAAGGCCGGCGACACCGTGAAGGTCGGCCAGGCCATCCTGAGCGTCGAGGAGAACGGGTCGAGTCCGCCACCGCCGCCGACTCCGTCGACATCCGCGGCGGCGACGACCGCCGCGGAGCATGGCGTGCCGGTCAACAAGGTCGTCGACATCAGCCGTGGCGCGCGGCAGTCGGCCGACACCAGTCACGCCGCCTCGGATCTGCCGGCCGCGCCCGCCGCACCCTCGGTGCGTCGAATGGCGCGCGAGCTCGGCGTCGACATAAGGCAAGTTGCCGGGAGCGGCCCTGACGGCCGCATTTCGATCGAAGACGTCAAGGCACACGCGAAGCGGATCGTGACAGGCGTCGGGCCAGCAGATGGCGGCGGGGCGCAGGCTCCTGATGTTCCTGCCAGGGCCCTGCCCGATTTTTCGCGCTGGGGAGCGATCGATCGCCAGCCGATGCGGGCCGTCCGCCGCAAGACGGCCGAGCACCTGAGCGCCGCGTGGGCCGAGGTGCCCCATGTGACCCAGCACGACCTCGCCGACATCACCGCTCTCGAGGAGCTGCGCCGACGCTACTCAAAGCAGGCCGAAGCGGCCGGCGGCAGCCTCACCATTACGGCGATTGCAACGAAGGTCGTGGCGAGCGCCCTGAAGGTGTTCCCGCAGTTCAATTCGTCGATCGATGTGGTGGCCGGCGAGATCGTCTACAAGAAGTACATCAACATCGGCATTGCCGTGGACACCGATCGAGGGCTCCTCGTGCCGGTCATCCGCGACGCCGACGCCAAGAACGTGATTCAGCTGTCGGTCGAGCTGTCCGGGCTCTCGGAGAAAGCACGAACGCACAAGATCTCACTCGAGGACATGCAGGGCGGCTCGTTCAGCATCTCGAACCTTGGAGGCATCGGCGGATCGTTCTTCACGCCCATCGTCAACCTGCCGGAGGTGGCGATTCTCGGCATCTCGCGCGCGAAGATGGAGCCGGTGTACGCGAAAGATGCCGACCGTGGGCGGGGCCGCGGAAGCGGAGACGGCGCCCGGCTCGTGCCGCGCTTGATGCTGCCGTTGTCGCTGTCCTACGACCACCGCGTCATCGATGGCGCCGACGGCGCGCGCTTCCTGCGCTGGGTGGTCGAGGCGCTCGAGCAGCCGTTTCTGCTGGCGTTACAGGGGTAGCCACGAAAACACGAAAACACGAAGAAGACCATCGAGCGAGCCACGAAGGCACGTAGACACGAAGAAGAAAACGCCTCACCCAGGCATTGTTCTGCGGTCTCTGCGAGTTCCGCCCTTCGACCCCTCGACTGGCTCGGGGTCGTCCCGAGCTCGGTCGAGGGGCGACATGCTCAGGGCATCCCCGATCCCTGTCGAGGGATGCGGCAATCGTCGTGAGTAGGAATTATGATTAGGCCGCGACGCGGTCACCGAGCGTGACGGTTCCGGCATGGGTCTGGCGCAGGTAGGCCAGGTCCACGAGCGTATCGAGCACGATTTTGCACACGTCGTGATCGAGGCCGAAGAGGCGCGAGGCTTGACGCGGGGTCAGGGACAGACCGGGCATTTCCTCGAACTCCGCCAGCACGCGTCGGGCTACGGCGTCGACGTTCATCTGGACACTCCCTCCGCCAGGATGAGAAGCGGTTTCACAACCCGCCCGGCCGGCCTCGGACAGGACGCGCCGGTCGTGAAACCAGCGGGAGCAAGACGCGGACCACTCGGGTCCGACCTCCGTGCCGCGCCGATCGGGCGTATTTCGGCGTCTTTTTCGCGGAATACGCGTCCGGTCGGCGTCCGCATGGCACCGGCACATCTTACAAAAACGTAGAAACTTCGGCGGAGCGCGACGTGAGCGTAGGATTCGGCCTCAATCTCCAGGAACGGGGGCCGGAGTGAAGGTCGCCCTGGCAAACGCCCGCTGTGGACCCGTGAAGGACAGAAACGTCCGGTGAGCCAATGAGCCATACAAGAATGTATGGGCGCTCAGGCTTTACATTTTCCCGGCTCTTGAGGCATAACAGCCGGCGCGACACCCTGGACGCGATGCACCTCACGCCGCGAGAAATCGACAAGCTGCTCATCTTTTCCGCCGGCGAGCTGGCGCGCAAGCGCCGCGCCCGCGGACTGAAGCTGAACCATCCGGAAGCGGTCGCGCTCATCACGTCGGACATCCTCGAGCTGATTCGCGACGGCCGGTCGGTCGCCGAAATCATGAGCCTCGGCGCGGCCATCCTGCCGGCCGATGCCGTGATGGACGGCGTGGCCGACATGATTGCGGAGATTCAGATCGAGGGCACGTTCCCGGATGGCACGAAGCTCGTGACGGTGCATCAGCCGATACGCTAGGCGCTCGGGGGACGGCAAGGGCAAAGGGCAAGGGCAAGGGCAAAGGGCAGAGGGCAGAGGGGCAAAGGGCAAAGGGCAAAGGGACCGTGGAGAAAGAAAAGATCATACCCGGCGAGTACTTGCTATCCGCCGATCCGATCGAGATCAACGCGGGTCGTCCAACCGTTCGTCTCGAAGTAACCAACCGCGGCGATCGGCCGGTGCAGATCGGCTCGCATTGTCATTTCTTCGAAGTCAATCGTTGCCTGGCGTTCGACCGCGAGCGGGCGTACGGCATGCGGCTCAACGTCGCCGCGGGCACCGCGGTCCGCTTCGAGCCCGGCGACACGCGCGCGGTCGAGCTCGTGACCATTGGCGGCGCGCGCCGCATCGTGGGCCTGAACCGGCTCGTCGAGGGCCCCTTGGATGATGACGACGTGAGGAGGCGTGCGCTCGAGCGTGTGCACACATTTGTCCGATAACACCAGACGATCAACGCATCCCTCGACAAGCTCGGGATGCCCTGAGCTCGTCGTCCCTCGACTGTGCTCGGGACGACTCTGAGGTCGTCGAAGGGTCGAAGGGTAGAGATCGCGGAGCGCGCAGAGAATTCCATTGGATCAGTAACCAACGCGTACCGACTCTGCGTGCTCTGCGTCTGTCGTGGGAATTGTCATCCGCAAGTACATCCATGAAGATCGATCGCCGCACGTACGCCGACCACTACGGCCCGACGACGGGAGACCGCATCCGGCTCGCCGACACGTCGCTCATCGTTCGTGTCGAGCGCGATTTCACGACATACGGAGACGAAGCGAAATTTGGCGGCGGCAAAGTCATTCGCGACGGCATGGGGCAGTCGCCGTCGGCGACGCGCCAGGCAGGCGCGCCGGATCTCGTGATCACGAACGCGGTCATCGTCGACAGCAGTGGGATCTACAAGGCCGACGTCGGCGTGCGTGACGGTCGCATCTCGGCGATCGGCAAGGCCGGCAATCCGGACGTGATGGACGGCGTGACGCCAGGGCTCGAGATTGGCGCGTCGACGGAAATCCTTGCGGGCGAAGGCCGCATGTTGACGGCCGGCGGCATCGACTCGCACGTGCACTTCATCTCGCCGAACCAGATCCCGGACGCGTTCCACTCCGGCATCACGACGCTCGTCGGTGGCGGCACCGGGCCGGCGACGGGTACCAACGCCACCACGTGCACGCCCGGCGCGTGGAACATCCGGCGGATGTACGAAGCGGTGCAGGCCTTTCCGCTCAACTTCGGGTTTCTCGGCAAGGGCAACGCGTCGACCGAGGAGCCACTGCGCGAGCAGATCAGCGCCGGCGCGATCGGCTTGAAGCTGCACGAAGACTGGGGCACCACGCCCTCGGCCATCGATCGCGCGCTGTCGGTGGCCGACCAGCTCGACGTGCAGGTGGCGATTCACACCGATACGCTCAACGAGTGCGGCTTCGTCGAAGACACGATTGCCGCGATCGGCGGCAGGACGATCCATACCTATCACACCGAGGGCGCCGGTGGCGGCCACGCACCCGACATCATTCGCCTCTGCGGCGAGCCCAACGTCCTGCCTTCCTCGACCAATCCGACGATGCCCTTTACGAGGAACACGCTGGACGAGCATCTCGACATGCTGATGGTGTGTCATCACCTCTCACCCAAGGTGCCGGAGGACGTCGCGTTTGCCGATTCGCGGATCCGGCCCGAGACGATCGCGGCCGAAGACGTGCTGCACGATCTCGGCGCGATCAGCATGATGTCGTCCGACTCGCAGGCGATGGGTCGGATCGGCGAAGTGATCATGCGCACCTGGCAAACCGCCGACAAGATGAAGCAGCAGCGAGGCGCGCTCCCACAGGATGGCTCGTCCGACGACAATTACCGAGTGCGGCGCTACATCGCCAAGTACACCATCAACCCGGCGATCGCGCACGGCATGGCCTCCGAGGTGGGGTCGATCGCGGTTGGGAAAATGGCCGACCTGGTGCTGTGGAAGCCGGCATTTTTCGGCGTGAAGCCCGAGCTGATCATCAAGGGCGGCTTCATCGCCGGCGCCATGATGGGCGACGGCAATGCGTCGATTCCGACGCCGCAGCCGGTTGTGACACGGCTGATGTTCGGCGGCTTCGGTGCAGCCCTCGACTCGTGTGCCGTACATTTCGTGAGCCGGAGCGGGTTCGAATCAGGCGCGCTCGACGGGCTCGCGCGCCGGGGCGTCGCGGTTCGCGGCTGCCGGTCGATCGGCAAGCGCGATCTGGTCCTGAATGCCGCGCTGCCCCGCATCGAGGTGAACGCCGACACGTACGAAGTCCGCGCCGACGGCGAGCTGCTCACCTCGGAGCCGGCCGACGTGCTGCCGCTGGCGCAGCGGTATTTTCTGTTCTGACAAACATGCTCGAACTGTTCAAGTCCCTTCCCCTGGCCCGCGAGGTGCATCGCGCCGACGCCTTACCGGCTCGCGCGCTGGGATACGTGCGCGACACGATCGCGCTCGGCTGGGAAGAGCGGGTGAGGGCCCGCGCACGGCGCACGTCGAATGGTGGGGTGGAGTTCGGCACGGCGCTCGAGCGTGGGACCGTGCTGCGCGGCGGCGACTGCTTGGTGATCGACGACCGGGCCGTCGTGGTGTCGGTCGTCGAGTGTGACGAGCCAGTGTTCGTCATCACGCCTCGTTCGCGGGCCGAATGGGGCCTGTACGCGTACCAGATCGGCAACAACCATCAGCCGCTGATGATTGCGGGCGACGAGATCGTGTGTCCGGCCGTGCCCGGTCTCGAGCAACTGCTCGAGCAGTGTGGCATCCAGTTCGCGCGCGCGAGCCGGCCGTTCACGCCGGTCGCCATGCTGGCCGACCATCGCCATGGGTGAAATCTCGCTGCTCGCTTTGCTGCACTTGTGCGACAGCCTGTTTCCCACAGGCGGGTTCGCGCATTCCGACGGCTTGGAGGTCGCAACGGCCGACGGGACCGTGGCATCGGCCGACGCGCTGCAACAATGGATGGACGTCCTGCTCGACGACAGCCTGGGGCGAAGCGAAGCCCTCGCCGTGGTGCTCGCCTGGCGCGCGTGCATCGACGACCGGACCGTCGATCTCGAGGCGCTCGACAGTCTCGAGAGGCTCGACAGGGAGGTGTATGCGCTGCGCCCCTCGTCGACCGCACGCGCGGCGAGCCGCGCGATGGGCGCGCGCCTGCTGAAAACGTGGTGGGCGATTCACCCGGAGCTCGTCACCAAGTCGCCCCCCGGGCTGCGGCCGGCGGGCGGGTCGAGCGGACCTGGCGCGGCCGCGGTGCGGGTCACCCTGCCGGTCGCCTTCGGCGGCGTCTGCGCCTCGGCCGGCATCGACGCGCGAGCGGCGGCCGGGGGTTACATCTACACACGCCTCGCGGCCACGGTGTCGTCGGCCATGCGCCTGATGCCCATCGGCCAGACCGAGGCCCATGCGCTTCTCGCGCGGACGCTCGCGCGCGTGCCCGCCACG
Organism: Acidobacteria bacterium RIFCSPLOWO2_02_FULL_65_29; assembly: GCA_001767435.1. Classification (GTDB taxonomy): domain Bacteria; phylum Acidobacteriota; class Vicinamibacteria; order Vicinamibacterales; family CAVVIG01; genus 2-02-FULL-65-29. Next base: position 19,291 of record MEKT01000154.1, read on the forward strand.
CTCGACGCAATCGAGGAACGGGTTGCGCGAGGCGATCGTCCGGGCGCTTTCGCGCCAGCATTCGACATCGCCACCATGGCCCAGCAACACTTGCGGTCGAGGCTGTTCCTGACATGATCTGTGGCCGGTCCTCGCTGATCAATGACCAGCTTCCGGGCGGGGCATCCCGGCTGGCTGCGTTGCTCCTCCCTCACATACTCCCGGCATGCTCGGTCGTCGCGCCTTGCCATCCGGGCGCCGCGCTCCGGAATCTGGTCGTTGTTCAGCGAGGACAGGCCACTCGTCGCGTGGGCCGCGCGTCCCGCTCCGGCTCGCGCTCGCCCCAATGAGCGCCGTACGCATCGGGATTGGCGGGCCGGTGGGATCCGGCAAGACGGCACTCGTCGATGCGCTGTGCAAGCGGATGCGAGGCGAGTACGCGCTCGGGGTCGTCACCAACGACATCTTCACGCGCGAGGACATGGAGTTTCTCGTGCGCAGCGAGGCGCTGGCGCCCGACCACATCATCGGCGTGCAGACAGGCGGCTGCCCGCACACCGCGATTCGCGAGGATGCGTCGATGAACTTCGACGCCCTCGACGAGCTCGCGCGCCGCCATCCGGGTCTCGATCTGATTTTTCTCGAAAGCGGGGGCGACAACCTGGCCGCCAGCTTCAGCCCGGAGCTCGTCGACGCCGCGATCTACGTGATCGACGTCTCGGGCGGCGACAAGATTCCGCGCAAAGGAGGTCCGGGGGTGACGCGCTCGGATCTGCTCGTGATCAACAAGATCGACCTCGCGGCCCAGGTGGGCGCCAGCCTCGACGTGATGGCGCGCGACTCGAAGCTGATGCGCGGCGAGCGCCCGTTTCTCTTCACCAATCTCAAAACCGGCGCCGGACTCGAGGAGATCGTCTCGTGGATTCAGCGGGAACTGCTGTTCGACCGGTAGCCGACACCCGCGACACGGCGAGCGTCGGACGCCGCGCCCGGCTGGAGCTGGTCTTCGCGCGTCGCGACGGCCGGACGGTGCTGGTTCACGCGTACGCCGAGCCGCCGTTCCGGGTCGGGCGGACGTTTCCCGATGGCGATGCCGCGCGCATGATTCTCGCTTCGTCTGGGCCGGGGGTGTTCGGTGGCGACGACCTGGCGCAGCACATCTCGGTCGGACCTGGCGCGCGTGTGCGGCTCACGTCTCAATCCGCGCTACAAATCCATCCGTCGCCGACCGGGGGGACGGCCCGGCTGCGCAGCACGTATCGGATCGAGGAGGACGGCGAGCTCGAATGCGAGTGGGACCCCGTGATCCCTTTTGCGGACGCGAGGCTCGATCAGCGGATCGACGTCAGCCTGGCCGAGCACGGTTTCGTCTGCTGGAGCGATGCGCTCATGGCGGGCAGAGTGGCCTCGCCCGTCGCCGCCGGTTCGTCTGACGGCTCGTCACGCGAGCGCTGGGCGTTTGCCGAGCTCTCGCACGAGCTGAAGGTGACCCGTGCTGATGTGCTCGAGTACCTCGAGCGCTATCGGATCGCGCCGCGCGAGCATCCGGTCGATCACGTCTGGATGGCCGGGCAGGCGTGTTATATCGGATCCGTGCTGGCGAGCGGACGGCCGGTTGAGGCCGCGGCGATCGCCGACGTGCACGAGCGGCTGGCGCGCATCGCGGGCGTGCGCGCCGCTGCCGATCGCCTCGACAGAGCGCTGTGCCTCGTGCGGTTGCTCGGCGACTCGGGCGTGCCGTTTCGAGATGCCCGAGGACTGGCCGCGCGCGCGCTCGCGAGCTGATGCTCTCGAGCGTCTTCACCACAGTGTCGCGCCGGTCGTCCGCCTTCGCTGAAGCTCCGGCGGACCACTGTAGCCTTCGCGGAGGCTGGTCAAACCTGCACGCGCGCCGCCGCAGGCAGGACGAAGTCCTGCGCGACACGCCGGCGCGAAGCGCTCAGTTGAGGATCTCGGGTCTTCGCCCGGCAGAAATGTCAGGCGAGCGCGGCGCGCTCGTAGGCGTCGGCGGTTTCGTGCGCGTGATAGGAACTGCGCACGAGCGGCCCGGATTCGACGTGGACGAATCCCAGGTCGAGCGCGATTCGTTTGAGATCGCGGAACTCGTCGGGATGGTAGTAACGGGCCATCGGTGCGTGCGCGTCGGTTGGCCGCAGGTACTGGCCGATGGTCAGGATGCCGCAGCCGACGCCGCGAAGGTGACTGAACGTCTCGACCAGCTCGTCGCGTTCTTCGCCGAGGCCCACCATGACGCCTGTCTTGGTCGGGATCCGGGGCGCGTAGCGGCGAGAGCGGTCGAGCAGTTCCAGCGTGCGCTCGTACCGCCCGCCCGACCGGGCCATGCGGTAGAGCCGCGGCACCGTTTCGGTGTTGTGATTGAGCACGTCCGGGCCGGCGTCGAGCACGGCTTTGAGCGCGTCATGGCTGCCCTGAAAGTCCGGGATCAGCACTTCGATGCGGCAATGCGGCAGCCGCGCGCGCGTCTCTCGAATGGTGCCGGCGAAGGTCGAGGCGCCGCCGTCGGCAAGATCGTCCCGATCGACCGACGTGACGACCACATAGCTCAGGTCGAGCGTCTGAATGGCGTGGGCGACGCGGACCGGCTCGGTCCGATCGACCGGTGCGGGACGCCCGTGCGCGACCGCGCAGTACGAGCATGCGCGCGTGCAGACGTCGCCCAGGATCATGAACGTGGCGGTGCCATGATTCCAGCACTCGCCGATGTTGGGGCAGCGCGCTTCCTCGCACACCGTGTGGAGGCTCAGCTCCCGCATGAGGCCCTTGAGGCGGAGGTAGCTCGGCGAACCCGGGGCGCGGACCTTCAGCCACTCGGGCTTGGGCGTCCGGAACTGCGGCGCCAGCGGTATCACGCGCGCCATCCATCTATTATATCGACGGCACCATCATGCGGTTCGAGAGGGAGACATGACCACGGCGGCGGCGCTCGGCGTGCCGGAGATCTTCAATGCCGCGGCGCACTTTGTCGACCGGCATCTCCGCGAGGGCCGCGCTGGCAAAGTGGCCATCGAGTGCGGCGACGAGGCCGTGACCTACGCCCAGCTGCACGAGCGCGTCAATCGTTTCGGCTCGGCGCTTCGCGCGCGGTGCGGTGTCGGCGCTGGAGCGCGCGTGGCGCTGATGCTCGTCGACGGGCCGGCGTTCGCCTACGGCTTTTTTGGCTCAATCAAGATCGGCGCCGTGCCGATTCCCACCAATACGCTGTGGAAGGCCGCCGACTACGAGTACCTGCTGAACGACTCGGCGGCACGCGTGCTCGTGATCAGCGAAGAGCTCATCCCCGAGCTGAGCCGCATTCCGCGCGATCGGCTGCGGGCGCTCGAGCACGTCGTCGTTGTCGGAAGGCCCACGCTGCCAGGATCGATGGCGTTCGAGCGGTTCCTCGCGGAGGGCTCGCCGGATCTCGAGCCGGCGCCGACCGGCCGTGACGCGCCCGCGTTCTGGCTGTATTCCTCGGGTAGCACCGGCACGCCGAAGGGCTGCGTGCACCTGCAGCACGACATGGTCGTCTCGGCGGAACTGTTCGCCAAGGGCGTGCTCGGCATCAGGGAGTCCGACCGCTGCTTCAGCGTCGCCAAACTGTTCTTCGCATACGGCCTCGGCAACGCGCTGTACTTTCCCCTGGCCGTCGGCGCCACGAGCATTCTCTGGGGGGGGCCGCCCACTCCGTCGAACGTCTACCGCGTCATCGAGCGCCATCGTCCGACGATCTTCTATTCGGTGCCGACCGGCTACGGGATGCTGCTCGCCCACCGGAGCGACCACGACCTGTCGTCGATTCGCGTGGCCGTGTCGGCGGGCGAGGCGCTGCCGCCGGCGCTGTACGAGCGCTTCAAACGGAGATTCGGCATCGAGGTGCTCGACGGCATCGGCTCGACCGAAGCGCTGCAGACGTTCATCTCGAACCGGCCCGGCGCGATCAGGCCGGGCTCGAGCGGGCGGCTGGTGCCGGGGTACGACGCGCGGATCCTCGACGATCGCGGCACGCCGGTCGCCACCGGCGACATTGGCCACTTGTGGGTTGCCGGTGACTCGACGTGCGCGGGCTACTGGAACCAGCCCGGGAAATCCGCCGCCACGATCGTCGACGGATGGCTGCGCACGGGCGACAAATACTCGCAGGATGGGGACGGCTACTTTTGGTACGCGGGGCGAACCGACGACATGCTCAAGGTGGGCGGGCTCTGGGTCAGTCCCGTCGAGATCGAGAACGTGCTCGTCGAGCACCCCGCCGTGCGCGAATGCGGCGTCGTGGGCCGGGAGGATCACGACACCCTCGTCAAGCCCGCGGCCTATATCGTGCTACGCGAACGCGATGCCGCGTCGCCCGATCTCGCCGCGGAACTGCAGCGATTCGTGCGCGAGCGGCTGGCCGACTACAAGCGCCCGAGGTGGGTGGAGTTCGTGGCGGACCTGCCGAAGACGCCGACGGGGAAGGTTCAGCGGTTCAAACTGCGATCCTGACGCGCGAAGCCACGACGACGATCGCCGCAGAACGCAGAGCTCGCGGAGGCTCTGGGCAAGTCCCTCAAATCCTCAAATCCTCAAATCCTCAAATCCTCAAATCCTCAAATCCTCAAATCCTCAAATCCTCAAATCCTCAAATCCTCAAATTCAGGCTTCATGCACTCTCAGCCCCGCGATCAGGTAATCCGCAAAGCGGTCGGCGATCTCCTGCGACGTGGCCGGACCGTCGGGGTCGTACCAGCGTGGAATCCAGTTGAGCGCGCCGAGCATCGCGAAGGATCGGAGCTTGATGTCGCCCCGATCGAAGACCCCCGCCTTCACGCCCTCCTCGAGCAGACGGCGCAGCCCCTGATCGAACTGGTCGCGGCCGGCGATGATGGTCTTGAGGTGCGCCGGCGACAGCGCCTCGAGATCGAGAAACAGCGCCGTGCCGTGCAGCTCATCGAGAATGGTGTGAACGCCCGCGACGATCAGACGCCGGACCTTCACGTCGGGCGCGAGGCCGCTCTGCTCGACTTCATGGAGGAGGCCCATCAGGCGCTCGAGCGAATACTGATGACACGCGAAGAGGATCTCTTCCTTGTTGTGAAAGTAGTAGTAGAGATTCCCCTTCTTCATGTGGAGCGCGGCCGCAATCTGCTCGACCGTCGCGCCGTGGTAGCCGAGCCGGCGGAACGCCGCCGCGGCGCTCTTCAGGATCTCGATGCGCGTCGGATGCGGGCCGATCGTCTCGCGCGAGGCCATCGTGCGCCGGCGACGGCGGCCCGGCCGTGCTCGGCCCGCCGGCTCTGACGCGGTCGACTTGCTCGCTGACACAGCTCTAACGTTAGTTGAACGAACGTTCAAGTTCAACTCCGAGCGCCCACCGCCACGAAAACGCGAAAACACGAAGAAGACCGAACCACGGTGTGATCTGCTGGATCAACACCTACAACGTCTACGACACGGCGGCGCCGTTCGGCGGCTACAAGCAGAGCGGCTTCGGCCGCGAGCTGAGCGTGCACGCGCTCGAGCACTACACACAGGTGAAGAGCGTGTGGGTGGACCTGAACCAATAGCCGCCTTCGCGCTCTTGCGCTTCGGCGGGCCAAGGAGGCTCGGGATTCGTGGCTCGGCCTGCCCGCCGTAGCTCGCCCAGCGATCTGGCGAGCGCAATTGGGGACTCGGGCCCGGGATTCGGGTGAGAGCTCGAGCGCTGAGTGCGCCGATCAGCGAAGAAAGGGGATATCCGCACCCGAGACCAGAGTGAGATAATGATGTGAAGCGCGCCCGGCGCGAAAATCATGAACGCGCGTCGTGTGCTGGTGTTGAGTTTGGAGCACTCCATGAGGGATCTGCTCGGCGCATTGGCGATCGCCGTCGTTCTGGCGACAGCGAGCGTGACGATGGCGCTTCGAGCGGCCGGACCCATGACGCTCGGAGTGCCTGGCCGTGCCAATGCCCACGTTTCGACGGCCTCCGACGGATCGTTTGTTGTCGTCGTGTGGGCAGGGACAGAGGGTGGCGTCACCGACATCTCGCGGTGGCGTGGGACGAATCGGGCGGTGGCTCGCGGCGTCTCGCGCTCGCCCGCGGCGTGGTGAATGCGGACGGCCGCGTCGGTTTCGATCGGCTCGCGACGAGCGGCGCACGGATCGGCACCTATCCGGCGATCGCGCGAGCGCCCGAAGGTTTCCTCGTGGCGTGGACAACTGGAGTTCCGGCCACGTCGGTTGTTCGAGTTGAATTGGTCAAGTGAAGGAGGAGCTGTTCATGAACCGGAAGACATTCTTCGTCGGTCTCGCGATTCTGGCGTTGTTGTGGCCGCTGGCCACCTTCGTGCAGGCCCACATGAAGATCGAGAAGACGCAGCCGGCCGACGGCACGACGGTTTCGGCCGCACCAACGAGCATCCAGCTGTTTGTCACCGAGAAGCCAGACCTGGCCGTGACCAAGGTTGGGCTGTCGGGACCCTCGGGCAAAGTGGAGCTTGGGCCGGCCCACGCCATGGGCGAGAAGACCATCATGGCGGCCATCACGGGCACGATGGTGGACGGCAAGTATGCCGTCGACTGGCAGACGGCCGGCGACGATGGCCACGTGCAGAAAGGCGCGTTCACGTTTACTCTCACGCTCAAGAAAGGGGAATAGGCGGATGATCCCGACGATGCAGCCGCGAAGCGAGACGTCCGTTGTGGTCAAGAGGAGCGTCGCGCTGCTCTGGGCCATCGCCGGTCTGTGCCTGGCGGGCACGTCGCTGGCGCAGGATCACCCGCCGCAGGTTGGAGCGGCCGCGCCGGGCCAGCATATGGAGCACCGCTTCGATGATGCCGAGCGCTATGCGAAGTCGTTCGACGACCCGGCGCGGGACGCGTGGCAGATGCCCGACCGCGTGATCGAGGCGCTGGCCCTCTCGCGCGGCCAGTCGGTGGCCGACATCGGCGCGGGCACGGGATACTTCAGCGTGCGTCTGGCGAAGTCCAAGGCCGCGCCGATCGTCTACGCGGCCGACGTCGAGCCGTCGATGGTCGACTATCTGGCGAAACGCGCGATGAAGGAAGGCTTGACCAACGTCGTGCCCGTCCTCGCCGGGGCAAGCGTTGCCAACCTGCCTCGCGCCGTCGATGTCGTGTTGATCGTCGACACGTACCACCATATCGCGAACCGGCCGGCGTATTTCCGCGAGCTGCGAAAATCGATGAAACCGGGCGCCCGCCTCGCCATCATCGACTTCAAGAAGGACGCCCCCGAGGGACCTCCAGTGGAGTTCCGCTTCACCGCGGAGGAGATCGCGGCCGAGCTCGGATCAGCCGGATTCCGGCTGGTTACCCAGCACGTGTTCCTGCCGCGTCAGATGTTCCTCGTCTTCGAACCCGGCACTTTCTGATGGTAATTGTCTACCGCCTTCGATCCATGAGCGGTAAACAATTACTAGTAACTGTTGACCGGTACGCGCCGGTCGACCCGGTCAACAGTTACCTCTGATGTGATGGAGCTCGCGCCGGAAGCCGCGGCAAAAGCGGTGGTCTACGCCGCAGTGCTGCTGGCGATCGGCGCGAGCGCCACACGCTGGCTCGTGGCGCCGCGGGCGCTCGCCGGCGAGGATGCGCGACGGCTCGAGCCCGCGCTGGCCGCGCTCGCCGGTTACGCGGCAGCCGCGATGCTGGCTGCGCAGTCGGTGCGCGCGGTGACGCACACGGCGGCGGCGTTCGGGTGGCGCGACGCGCTGGCGTGGGATCAACTTTCGGTCATCGCCTTCCAAAGCCGGTGGGGAGGTGGGTGGCGCCTGCAGGTCGGGGCAGCCGCCTTTTTGCTTGTTGCCACGAGTGTCGTCCACCTTCATCGATCCACCGGCTGGGTGCTGAGTGCAACCGGCGCGGTGACGTGCGCCGCGTCGATGCCCCTACTCGGGCACGCGGCGTCCAATCCCCTCGGCCCGGTGCTGCACACGGCGCACGTCCTGGGCGCCGGTCTCTGGCTCGGGACCCTCGGGTGCGTTCTGCTGATTCGCCGCGAGGCCGCAGGCGAGTTGCTGCGGCACTTCGCGCCGATTGCGCTCACGGGGGCGAGCATCGCGGCCGCGGCCGGAGCGATTTCGGCCGTGCAGTACCTCGGCTCGCCCGCCAACCTGTGGGCGACGGCGTACGGCCGCGCGCTGGGCGTGAAACTCGCCATCGTCGCGGCCGTCCTCTGCTGCGGATATCTCAACTGGCGCCGCTGGTCCGCCTCGCCGACCGAGCCGACGGCGGAGGGGTCGGTGCGCCTGCCGATACTCGAAGCGCTTCTGGGTGTGGCCATCGTCCTGGCGACGTCGGTGCTGACCGAGCTCGCACAGCCCTAGTGGGGTCCGACCCCACTCTGACCCCACTCCGACCCCACAGTCGGATATGCTGTTCAGTGAAATTTTCGCCCACACGGGCGAGCTCGGCGGCCCGGCGGGTCAGACGATGGCCGGCCTGCCCTAGGTCGGCGACGCGTGACAATCTTTCGAGGAGGGACCAGGGAGCGATGCATTCCGACGTGCTTCGGGCGATCAACGTGCAGATCAACTCCGAGTTCAGCGCCTGGTATCAGTACCTGGCGATGGCGGCTTTTTGCGAGCGGGAAAAATTCACGGGCGCGGCGCGATGGCTCAAAGCGCAAAGCGTGGAGGAATACCAGCACGGGATGAAGCTGTTCGATTTCGTGCTCGCGCGAAACGGGGTCGTCGAGTTGACCGCCATCCAGCAGCCCGAGCGGGAGTTCGAATCATTCGGCGAGGTCTTCGAGTCGGCGCTGCGTCAGGAGCAGGCGGTGACCGAGCAGATCAATTCGCTCTACGAGCTCGCGTTCAAATCCAAGGGGTTCATCGAGATGACCGAGCTCCAGTGGTTCCTGACCGAACAGGTGGAGGAAGAAAAATCGGCGCGCGAATGGGTGGCGCGGTTCCGGCTGGTCGGCGACGACCCGGGGTCCCTGCTCGATCTGGATCGCGAGCTCGGCCAGAGAGCCACGCCGCCGGCCGCCGCCGGCGGCAAGGTCTGAAGCGCGCTGATGTCCTTGCTGTCGCTGCTGACCAATCTAGGCGCGTGGATCAACGCGCACGCGCTCTGGCCCGACCTGCCCGTCTGGAGTTACGCGCTGCTCGCGTTCCTGGACACCCACATCACCACGGCGTCGGTCACGCTGTATCTGCACCGTGCACAAACGCACCGGAGCATCTCGTTCCACCCGCTCGTCGAGCACTTCATGCGCTTCTGGCTGTGGGTGCGCACGGCGATGCCGACGAAGGAATGGGTGGCGGTCCACCGCTGCCATCACGCGCACGTGGACACGCCAGAGGATCCGCACAGTCCCATCGTCTACGGCATCTGGCGGGTCGTGTTCATGGGCACCTCGCTCTACCACCACGCCGCCCACAACGCCGCGGTGCTCGAGCAGTACGGCAAGGGCACGCCCGATGACGCGCTCGAGCGGCGGGTGTATGCGCCGCTCAGCCTGCTCGGCCCAACGCTGACGCTCGTCACCAACGCGCTCGTCTTCGGGACGTGGGGCCTGGCCATGTGGCTCGTCGAGATGGCCTGGATTCCATTTTTCGCCGCGGGCGTGATCAACGGGCTGGGCCACTGGTGGGGGTACCGCAATTTCGACACGCCGGATCACTCGAAGAATCTGCCCGGCCGGTACTGGTCGATCCTCACCTGCGGCGAGGCGCTGCACAACAACCATCACCACGTGCAGAACTCTCCGCGTTTCGCGACGAGGAGCGGCGAGCTCGACCCGGGGTATTGGTACTTCCGGGCGCTTCAGATGGTCGGGCTGGCGAGTGAGCGCCAGGAAGGCCGAGCGACGGCCTAGGACTCGCTCTCCCGATGAGCGCCCTTGGCTCGCCATCCAGGGGATGACGACGAAAGGCGGCTGTTCCACGACGGTGAGTGGACGCTCGGTTGCCGCGAGCGGCCCTCGCGGGGCGCAACCAACCACTACAGCCGAAGAAATCGCTCGCGCAGGATACGCGACTGCAGCCGGCTCACCTGCAGCTTCTGGCCATTGCTCAGCAGCGCCTGATGCGTCCCGCCGGGCATCACGTTCACCTTCACGATGGCGTCAACGTTCGCCAGCGTCCCGCGGCCGAGGCGAATGAACTGCGCCGGGTCGAGCCTCCCTTGGAGATCTTTCAGCCGGTACGTGATCGTGTGCCGCTCGCCCTTCGCGGTCGTCAGGTAGAGCAGCTCGCCTTCCGCGACGATTGATGCGATCTGGTGGACCGGGACGATCACGATCTCGTCGCGCCGCCTGACCGGGATCCGCTGGAGCAGCGGCGGCCGCGTGGACGATTCGAGCGCGGCAATCGCCTCGTTCACGCGGACGCCCTGCTCGGCGACGATCTCGGCGTGCTCGACGCGCTCCTGCGCGCGGTTGAGCGCCTCGCGCAGCCGCGTCTTCTCGACCGGCTTCAGCAGGTAGTCCACGGCGTTCAGTTCGAACGCCCGCACGGCGTACTCGTCGTAGGCCGTCACGAATGCGATGAGCGGCACGTCGCCCTTTTTGAGCATCCGCACGACGTCAATGCCGTCGAGCTCGGGCATCTGCAGGTCGAGCAATGCCAGATCAGGCCGCTCGCGCTCGATGGCCGCGACGGCCTCGGCCCCCGATTCCGCTTCGGCGACGATCACCACATCCTCGAACGATCGAAGGAGCGCCGCCAGGAATGATCGAGCCGGACGCTCGTCGTCGGCGATGACGATGCGAAGGCGGGCGCTCACGACACATCTCGCGCGGCGACCGCGTCGGCCGAGACCGCGAGCTCCACGGGCAGCCGCACTTCCACGGTGGTGCCCACGCCCGGAGCGCTGCGAATCGCGAGCGCTGCCCTGTCGCCGTACTGGACCGCGAGGCGCCGTTCGATGTTCCTCAAGCCGACGCCGTCGCTCCGTCCCCGGATCAACTCGCGGTCGGTGGCGCCCGCGCCGCTGTCGTGTACGACGACGGCGAGCATCGGGCCCGACGCCGCCGAGTGCTCCAAACGAGCGGTCACGGTGACATCGCCGCCGCGGCGCTCGGGCGCGATGCCGTGTTTGACCGCGTTTTCCACGATCGGCTGCAGGACGAGCGGCGGCACGCGGACCGCCTTGAGCGAGGCCGGCACGTCGATCCGGACTCGGAGCCGATCATCGAAGCGCGCGCGCTCGATGTCCAGGTACGCCTCGATCATCTCGATCTCGCGGCCGAGGGTCGTGAGCTCGCTCTCGGACCTGAGCACGCCGCGCAGGAGCGACGTCAGCCGCATCAGCGTCTCGACGGCGCGTGTCGGAGAGGTCTGAATGAGGTAGCCAATCGTAGTGAGCGCGTTGAACAGAAAGTGCGGATTGATCTGCGCGCGCAGCGCGCGCAGCTCGGCCTCGGTGGCGAGCTTGCCCATTTCCTGCTCGCGCAACTCACGCTCGTAGCGCTCGCGCGAGATGCGGAGCGCGTCGATGCGCCGTCCAAGCACCGCTGCGATCGCGTCGAGGGCCGCGCGGTCGTCCGACAGCACACGCCGGCCGCCGGTCAGTCCGGCGACGTCGAGCGCGAAGCGCGGCGGCTCTGCTACGGGGATCTCCACGGAGACCGCCAGATCGTCGGGCCGTGTTTCGTGGAGCGCGTCACGCCACCGGACGACGCGCGCGCTCAGCGCAGGCGCGAGCTCGGCGCACGCCTCATCGAGGAGCGCCGGAATGTCGCTCTGCCGTTGTGCCCGCCGCCCGATCTCGGCGCCGAGCGACGCGTAGTCGGGCCGTTTGAGCACGACGGCGTCGACAAACCAGGCGGCCGCCGCTTGCAGCTTCGGATACAGAAGCGCCGTGGCGACCCAGAGCGTCACGAGCACGGCCACGTCCAGCGCTCCGGTGAGCGGCGCCTCTGGTGCGTTCGATCGCGCGCGGAACGTCGCGACCGAGACAAAGGCCGCGGTGACAAGGACGAGCAGCGTCAGCGCGCGCTTGAGAAACAGATCGGCCAGCGCGAACGGGAAATCCTGATAAAGAATCGCCAGCGCGAGCGGCAGCGACGCGTGATGGCCCAGCAGCTCCACCGGCCAGGACGGATCGCCCTGATGAAACTGGCTGAGGTGCAGCGCGGACACGGCGAAGATGGACAACGCCGCCACCCAGAGCGCGCGGCGCGACCCGGCCTGGCCGCGCGTCAGCACCGCAAGCGGCACCGCGAGGGCCGCGTAGCTGTACGTGAGGAGCCGCATGGCGAACACCGACGGCAGCGGACCATCGACCCACATCGACTGCGCCTGAAACGCCCCGGCCGTCGCGCTCACGCCATACGCGCTCACCACGAGCGTCCAGCGCGGCCAGCCGCGAACCTCGTCGCGTTCGCCGCGCAACACCGAGTGGACGACGACCGCCGGTAGGAGCCCCAGCGCGCCGAAGCCGATGGCGGTGAGGATCGGGAACGGTCCCGGAATGCCCAGCTTTGGGAGCTCGTAGGCGGGCAGCGCGCACAGGTTCCAGACGAGCCCGAGGAGAGCCGTCGCCAGAAGCAGCGGATCGAAATGGGCCGTAACGCCAGGCGTTCGGCCGGCGCGGACGACCATGACGAGCAGCATCGCGTAGAGCGCGGTGCCCGCCGTCATGCCGATCAAATTGAGGAGCTCGCTCACAGGACCGTTCTACGTTCTCGGTGCGGCGTTCGGCGTGCTCACGTTCGTCGTACTGCGTTCATCGTGCTTCTCTGTACTTCGTTCAACGTCTCGGTATCCCACTTCGTCCTGCGACGTGCCTGTCGACTCGACCTGGCCTTTGTCTGACTTGCCGACTGACTTTACGCCGCTCCGTGTTTCGGCGGCTAGGCCAAGCCGTCCACCGGTCGATTTCGACCGACGGACGGTTCATTCTCAACCACTCGTGGGAGAAGCCGCGACAGGCTCGCGCCGCCGAACTAGGCTCAATCCCGCAACGATTTACAGCGCCATCCGTGGTTCGCTCATGCTGGCCTGGTCCGAAACGAGGTGTTATGTTCACGCGCCGCTCTTCCGACACAGGCACGTTTGACGTGAGCGCGTTTCTTCGCGCCACTCTGCTCGGATTGGTCACGGCCACTGTGCTCGCGGCCGGTTCCGTCGATGCGGCGGCCCAGGGCGGCGCCCTTTCGGGCCGATTGGTGAATTCGGTATCCGGCGAGCCGATCGCGGGTGTCACCGTCGTGATTGAAGAGCTGCGCCGCGAAGCCACCTCGGGCGCCGACGGCGCCTTCAGGTTCGACAACGTTCCGGCCGGCACGTATCACGTGTCGGTCCGCGCAGACGGGTACTCGTCCAGGCGCACCGAAGTCGTGGCCTCGGGAACGAGTGCCTTGCCCCTCGAGGTCAGCGTGGATCCCGACCTTCGATTCCACGAGGTCGTGTCTGTCAGCGCGGAGCCACGAAGCCAGTTCGAAGCCTATCAACCGACGTCAGTGCTCGCCGGACAGGAGCTCGGGAAGCAGATCGAGATGTCCCTTGGCGGGACGCTCGAGAGCCAGCCCGGTGTGGCCACTCGTGCATTTGGACCTGCCACGGCGCGGCCGGTCATCCGCGGTCTCGATGGTGACCGCGTCTTGATCCTCCAGGACGGCCAGCGCATGGCCGACCTGTCGAGCCAGTCCGCCGACCATGCCGTCACGGTGAATCCCGCGTCGGCGCAGCGCATCGAGGTCGTGCGCGGCCCGGCAACGCTGCTGTACGGGGCCAACGCCATCGGGGGCCTGGTGAACGTCATCACGGATGACATTCCTGTGGCGCCTCTGCAGGGCACTTCGGGCCACGTGATCTTTGATGTGGGAACGGCGGCAAAGGAAGCCGGCGCGGCCGCCGACGTTCGCGTCGGCAATGGCCCGTTTGTTCTGCACGCGGGCGGAGGCGGCCGGCGGTCCGGCGACGTCGACACGCCGGAAGGCGAGGTCGACAACTCGCAGGCGCGCAGCGGCTTTGGCAACGTCGGCCTCTCGTGGACCGGGCCGAACGGCTACTTCGGCGGCAGCTACGGCTACGACGACACCAAGCTCGGCATTCCAGTCGTCGAGGAGGGCATCCTCCAGTCGACGCCGAGGAAGCACAGCTTCAGCATGCGCGCGGGCGCCCATGATCTGGCCGGCGCGTTCGATGGGTTTCGGGCGACGCTGTCGGTTCGCCGCTACAAGCACGAGGAGCTCGTGGGCGACGAGGTCGGAACGGCTTTCAAGAACGACACCAACGAGCTCGAATTCATGGGATCCCACCGTGCGATCGAGCGGTTGAAGGGCAGCCTCGGCGCCTGGGTGCTGGATCGGGCGTTTGACGCCGTGGGGGCCGAGGCGCTGTCGCCCGCCGTCGACCAGCGATCGTTTGCGGGTTTTCTGTACGAGGAGCTCACCTGGCCGCACGTCACGCTGCAGGTCGGCGGACGTGTCGACAACGCGCGCTACACGCCGAACGGAGAAGGGGAGCGGGGCTTCACGACGGGGTCCGGTTCCGCCGGCCTCCTGCTGCGCCCGGCGGCGGCCAACGACGCCGTGACGGTCGCCTTCAGCGTCGCCCGCGCGGCCCGCTATCCGGCGGTCGAAGAGCTCTTCTACTTCGGGCCGCACCCGGGGAACTTCACGTTCGAGATCGGGAATCCCGACATCGAGCCCGAGCACGCCGTTGGACTCGACCTCGCGCTGCGGTGGCGGTCTGCGCGGGCGTCGGGCGAGATCGTTTACTTCCGCAACGACATCTCCAACTATCTCTTCCGAAGCCCGCTGACGGCCGAGGAATTCGAGGAGCGTGAAGACGAGTTTGCGGATCGCTTCCCCGGCCGCGGCATCGGCGAGCACGAAGAGGAAGGGGAAGGCCACCACGAAGAGGAGTTCCCGATCGTCGAGTACGTGGCGGCCGACAGTCTCCTGCAGGGCATCGAGGCGCATGCCGACTTTCAGCTCACGCCAACGCTGGCAGCCGAGGTCGGGTTCGACTACGTGCGCGGGACGCTGCAGTCGACCGACGATCCGCTGCCGCGCATGCCACCGCTCAGGTTCCGTGGCGGCCTTCGGTACCACTACAACGCGTTTCAGGTCGGTGGCGAGGTCACCACCGCCGCGAAGCAGGACCGCGTGTTCGGCGACGAGGAAACCACCGATGGCTACCAATTGCTAAAGCTGTTCGGGGCGTATTCGTTCCAGACCGGAGGCGCGGTCAGCACTATTACTGCGCGCCTGGACAACGCCACCGATGAGTTGTACCGGAATCACCTCTCGTTCATCAAGAGACTGGTCCCGGAAATGGGCCGCAACTTCAAGTTGCTCTACAACGTGAGGTTCTGACGTTCTTACTGGACCACAATCGTCCCCTGAAGCGTCGTGTCGAAGTCGCGGTTGTGGTCGTGATAGCCGCAGGTTCTCGGCGTGTTCAGATTGCCCGTGAGCTTCGTCTGGCCCGCGCTCATGAAGCCGACACCGCTCTCGATTTCCGGGCAGCTGCCGTGGGTCGGGTGTGGATCGCTGGCCATCTCGTGCGAGAGCGAGCTGCTGTTGACGAACGTCACCTGGCTGCCTCGCGGCACGGTGATGCTCTTCGGGCTCACGCCGGCGCTCGTGATGGTGATGGTCGTCGTGGCCGTCGGCGTGCCGCCTCCTGTCGATGGCGAGCCCGGATTGACGCTCGACGGGCTATCCGAGCCGCACGCCGCCGCGAGCGCCAGCGCCGCTACCGCCACGAGACCCCAGGTGATTGTCCGAACCGTCATCTTTGCTCCGGGCAGGACTAAATCCTGCGCTACAGGTACCGACTCCTGGCAGGACTGAAGTCCTGCGCTACAAGTAATCAGAAGAACTTCCTGCTGATATTAAACCCCATATACCAGTTGTCGTTGGTGGCCCCTCCCCGGGCAAGCGATCCCGGCGTTGTCGCCTGGGAGTTCGAGAAGTTGAGCTGGAACAGGTGACCGCCGGATCGTTTTTCGATCGCGAAGCTCGCCTGGTTGACGCCGGGTTTGTACCCCGACGCACGCGGCACGAACTCGGCGGCGAGGTACACCGTCGGGCGCACGCGAACGCGCGCGCCGAGCCCGATCATGAACGTGCTGTCCTCGTGGACAAACGGCTGATCGAGATTGGTGTTGCCGACAAACATGGGATCCACGTGAATCGCGCCGTACTCCCCGAACATCCGCGAGAGCATCACCCCAACGGCGCCCGAGTATTCGTCCCTGAAGTTATCGGTGCCTTCGACGCTTCCGAGGACGGAGACTTCGAGCGGTGTGTCACCCTGCCGCATGATGCCGTACTGGCCCGATAGCTGAATCGTCTTGCGTTCGCGCGTCCGATAGAAGGTGAACTGGCCGCTCGGCACGAGGCCGACGCGGTACTCCAGGCCGATCAGGGCGCCGTTGTCGATGCCGAAGAGATCCTCGATCAGGCTGTCGGCGCACACGCTGCACTCGAGCGGACGCACGAAGCGGTGCGTGACGCGGAATGCGCTCCCAAACTGCGGCAGCCGGAGCGAGGTCGGCAGCGCGATCAACGTGAAGTCTGGCTCAGCCAGCTTCAGCACTGCGTCGTCGTCTCCGCCCTGCGCGAAGGCAGGCGCGCCGCCGAGCGTGAGTACGAGGGCGGCGGTTGAAGCCGCCGAGAACACGAGCCTGCGAGCGAGGCGGGTCGGTAGACAGATCACGGGCGCTCCTTTACGGATCGGATACGCAAGGGCAATGCCGACACGACCGGCGGGCCAGGTCGGGGTACAGGGCCGCTGAGGCGCGATCGGCCGGAATTTCAACGGTCCTCGGCCATTTTGCGCTTGCGGCCGCCTCCGCCCTTACTCGGGCCGTAACGCGTTACCGTCCTCGTAACGCTAGTCGCGAGTCGTGAGTCGCTAGTCGATAGTCATTAGTCAGGAGCTGGAACTAACGACTATCGACTATCGACTCGCGCGCGTCAGTCAATTCGATATTTCGCCAGGTAGTATGACAGCGCGCGCTGGCTGATGCCCATGAGCTCGGCCGCGTCTTTCTTCACGCCGCGGGCGCTCTCGAGGGCGCGGCGAATCGTTTCGCGCTCGACCCACTCGATGTTCTGGCGCAGCCTCAACGACGGCAGGCCTGTCGTCTGCGGCGCCGCGACGCCGACGACCGACACGGCGCGCGCGGTGATGACAGGGCCTTCGGCCAGCACCACCGCGCGCTCGATCGTGTTCTCGAGCTCGCGGACGTTGCCCGGCCAGTCGTACTGCTGCAGCGCCGCCCGCACGCCATCGTCCACGCGGTCGATGCGCCGGCCCGTCCGCTGCGCGTGTTTCCGCACGAAGTGATCGACGAGCGCCGGAATGTCCTCGCGCCGCTCGCGCAGGGGCGGCAGCTCGATCGGAATCACGTTGAGCCGGTAGAAGAGGTCTTCCTGAAACTTGCCCTCGGCCACCATTTGCCGCAGGTCGCGGTTGCTGGCGGCGATCACACGGACGTCGACGCGCTCGGTGCGCTCGGCGCCGAGCGGCTCGAACTCGCGCTCCTGAAGCACGCGCAGGAGCTTCGACTGGAGCGCCGGGCTCATCGTGCCGATCTCATCGAGAAAGATCGTGCCCCCGTCGGCCAGCGCGAACTTGCCTTTCTTGGTGGCCATCGCGCCGGTGAACGCGCCTCGGACGTGGCCGAAGAGCTCCGACTCGAGCAGCGACTCGGGGATGGCCGCGCAATTGACTTTGATGAGCGGCATGTCGCGCTGCGCGCTTCGGTTGTGGATCGCCCGGGCGACGAGCTCCTTGCCCGTGCCGGTCTCGCCCGTGATGAGGACGGTGCTCTTGGTGGCGGCGACGCGCTCGGCGCGCCGGATGAGCTCCTCCATGACGCGGCTTCTGCCGATGATGCCGTAGTGGTCGAACTGCTCGTCGCGCTCGCTGCGCAAGTACCGGTACTCGGTGCGGAGGCGCTGGTGGTCGAGCGCGCGGCGAACCACCATGAGCAGCTCGTCGATCTCGAACGGCTTCTGCAGATAGTCGAGGGCCCCGAGCTTCATGGCTTCGATCGCGCTCTCGATGGTCGCGTGCGCCGTCATCATCAGCGCCTGCGCGCGCTCGCCCTCGGGTGTGGCCGCCACGTAATCGCGGATGAGATCGAGCCCGCTTTTCTCGGGCATCACATTGTCGACGATGAACAGGTCGAAGGTGCGCTCCGCCAGCAGGCGCTGGCCCTCGCGCGCGCTCGTCGTCTCCAGCACTTCGTGGCCGGCGTCGCGGAGCGCGCGCCCGAGCGCTTTGAGAATTTTCTCCTCGTCGTCGACGAGAAGAATGGACCCACGGTGTCGCATCAGCGTGTGGGGAACTCGATGCGCATCTCGGTGCCGCGGCCGGCCGAGCTCGAGACGCTGAGCATGCCGCCCAGCCCTTCGATGATGTTCTTGGCGATTGGCAGGCCGAGCCCCGTGCCGCCGCGCTTCGTCGTGAAGTACGGATCGAACACCCGCGACACATCGGCGCCGTCGATGCCCACGCCGGCGTCTGCGACGACAATCGTGATGCCGCCGGCACTGGCGCGCGTGGACACGGTGACCCGCCCGGATGGCGGACCGGGCAGAGGGAGGTCCTTATCGGTGGACGCGAGCGGGCCGGCCAGCGCGTCGACGTGCGCCTCGACCGCCTGGCGCGCGTTCACGATCAGGTTCACCAGGGCCACGCGCAGCCGCTCGGCGTCGGTCGAGAGCGCCGGCACGGCCGCGTCGAGATCGAGCTCGACCGGCGCGCCCGGTGACGCTTCAGCCGCCTGGGCCGACTCGCGGCACACGGCGTTCAAGTCGACAGCCGCCTTCTCGAACCGGATCGGCCGCGCGAAGTCGAGCACGTCGTTCACGATCCGGTTGAGCCGCGCCACTTCTTCGTCGATGTCCGCAGCGGCCTCCCGTACAGCCGACGACCCCACCCCGGTGTGCCGCAACGTGTGCAGCGCGGCCTTGATGATCATCAGCGGATTGCGCACCTCGTGCGCGATTACGGTCGACAGCCGGCCGAGCGACGACAGCCGCTCGCGCTGAGCGATCTCGCGCTGAAAACGCCCAATCGACTCGGTGAGCGTGTTGAAGGTCGTCGCCAGGAGCCGCGCGTCTTCGTCCCCTCGGCGCAGCACGATCTTGCGCGTCAGATCGCCGGTGGCGGCTACGTCGCGCATCACGTCCGTGATCGCGGCGAGCGGCCGCGTAATCGTCCGAGCCACGGCGAAGCTCAACAGCGTGGCCAAAAGCACCGCCACGACGGCGGTGAGGTAGAGCTCGCTGTGAATCGTGCGCAAGAAGCGCAGGTGCTCGGTCCGCGACCGCAGGATCAGCGCCATCGGATCGGCGCCCGGCACATCGACCTGGGTGCCCGCCGAAAGCGGCAGCGGCAGCGCCGCGTACTCTTCCGACCCCATCGTGACAGTGACCGGCGCGTTGACGCGCCGGAGGAGGCCGCCGAGCGATCCCCGGTGCTCGGCCGCGAGCGTGGTCGCCAGGATCTGGCCGTCGACGCCGAACGCGATCTCGCTTCCCGTGATCTCCTTGAGCTGCGCCGCCAGCGCGTCGTCGAGGAGAAAGCCCACGCTGAGCGTGCCGACGATCTCCGGTTGAATGAGGATGGGCACGGAGACCAGCTGCAGCATGCCGCCCGGCTGCGGGATGAGGCTGACGCGTTCGCGGCCCGCCAGCGCCTCACGAATCGACGGCTGGTTGGCGACGACGACGCCCGCCCGCGCGGGCAGGCCGACCGAGGCCAGCACGTTCCCCGCCTTGTTCGTCACGAGCAGCAGGTTGGCGCCGAGCTGGTTCTGGCTGGCGATGTCCTCGAGCGGAGCCTGCACCGTCGGCGCGTCGTTGGTGTCGACCGCGGCCTTGAGCTTCGGCGTGTCCGCGATCAGCCGGGCCATCAGCGTGAAGGTCTGGGTCCGCGTCGTGCGCAGCTGTTCCACGAGCGCGCCGGTCGCCTCGATCTCGCGTGTGAGCGCGCTCTCGGCTTCGCGCGTGACCGTGACGTTCACGACGTAAATGGCCACGCCGATCGACAGCACGGCCAGGAGCGCGCTCGTCAGAAAAATGCGGCTCCTCAGCGAAGACAGCAGGTTCATCGGAGCGCAAAGTCCAGCTCGGTCGTACGGCCGTCGGGCACCGTGATCGGCTGGGGCGCGGAGGCGACCCCTTCGTTCCACGCGATCGCCCTGTAATCGCCCGCCGGCACGTTGTCGATCTGGTAGCGGCCCACAGCGTCGGTGACCGTGAAGAAGGGATGGCTGAAGACCAGGATGTACGCGTTCATGTGTGAATGAATCTCGCAGAAGACCCGCACGATGCCGGGCTGGGCGAACGGCACCGACTTGGACTTCCCCGTGGCGTAGCGGCCCAGATCGAACCTGTGGGCCCTCGAGAGCGAGAACACATTGTGATAGAACGGATCGCTGTTTGGAAAGTCCACGATCGTGCCTGTCGTGACCGCGAGCAGGTGCGGCACGAACGCCTCGTTGCGCTGGTTCATCACGGCGCGGTCCGGCTCGGTCCGCTCGAACGCCCCGCGCGGCGCGGTTTCCAGATACACGACCGACTTCTGGCGGTCCGAGACATCGCGTTCGCGGGGCGTCCCGAGATCCGACACGGTCGGCCTCCGCGCGCCCGAGGCTGCGACGCGGCCGAGCGCCACGCGGCCGCGTATCCCGCCGTTGGCTGCTCCGTTGTCGTGCGCGGGCGCTCCCGCTGCCCCGGCGGACACGACAGACACGGCCGCCACACAGGCCAAGAGCACGATCGGTTGCGGCCCTAAGATTAGTCGCGAAGATTCGCGGTGGTAACCCACGGGCTCCTTGCTCGGCGATTTGACGCGAAGCTTCGCTACAGTCATCAGAACCAGAACACGGCCTGCGCCGCGCCGAGTGCGAGCGCCGTCGTCCGGCCGGCCTGGCGCGTGTTGCGCTGGAACGACAGCTTGACCAGAAGATTGCGGGTAAGCGCGTAGCCGCCCCCGACTTCCACGCGCGTGACGGGCGCCTCCCACTCAGTGGTCCTCGACGTCCCGGTGATCTCGCTGAAGCCGAGGTGGTCGAACCGGGCAGCGACGTACAGTCCTGGACGGATCTTGTAGCGTCCCTCGACGAACGTCGAGGCGGCGGTCAGCGGCAGCGCGATGACCGGCGTGCTCACGACGGGCAGGCGCCAGCTGCTGACGATGGTTTCGACGCGAATCAAATAATAACCGCGCGAGTACTCGAGATCGGCGCCGAACGCCGCCTGCGTGAAGCTCGAATTGTCGTGGAGCGCGCCGGCGCCTTCCGCCGCCGCGCGGGCGACGTAGGGCGCCTGCGCGCCGGACACTCCGACGATCAGCCCCGGCGCCGGGCGCAGCGCGATCCGAGCGGCTACCTGTTTGCCCGCGTTGTCGTCGCCGACCAACGGGTTGGCCAGGCTGCCCGTGGTCACTGCGACGGTCGCGTCGACGAGGCGGCCCGTGGCGTGCAGCTGGACGCCGGTATCCCAGCGGAACGCGCTCACGAGCGGCAGCCCGCGATCGGGCGCCGTGTTGCCGATCGAGAAATTCGACAGCCATCCGCGGCCGCGCATCCGAATCAGCTCGTCTGCGTGGGCCGGGAGCGCGTCGGCCCGAATCGACGTCAGGTACTGGTACGCGAGCGGGTAGCCGATGAGCAGGTTGTCGGCCGCGTAGGTCCGCCGGGCGAAGGCTCCGAAGGTCGGCGGCACGCGGCCGATCTGAACGTCGACGGGGCGCGCAATCCATGGGCGGATGCGCGCGTACAGCGCGTAGGGCTGCGGCTGGCCGGCGTCCTCGCTCCGCACTTCGCCGAGAAATGACAACCGGTCGGTGGCCTTCACCGAGGCGGTCAGGTCGACGCGCAACATCCTCAGCGTCGAATGCTCGTAGTCGGTGTAGTTGAAAAAGCCTGTGTCGTCGGCACAGACGCGGCTCGACGTCGTGGCCGCGTCGGTGCAGCTGAACGTGGCCCAGACGTCTCCGCCAATCGTCACTCGACCCCCGCCGAAACTGATGGGATCGGACGGCAGCGACTGCGCGCCGGCGGGCAGGCCACCGAGCAGGACGAGGCCCGCGACGAGCCGAGCGTTGGCCCAGCCGCAACGCGGAGAGGTTCTCACTGTCAGCAAATTATACGGCGAACCCTTGTTTGACAGTGCCGCGCGGGGCCAAGTACAGTCGTTCTCGAAGTCGAGTCTTCTGAAGGTCTTAGCAGCCGTTGGCCTACGTTATTTGTGAACCATGTGTTGGCACCAAGGATACGGCGTGCGTCGACGTCTGTCCGGTCGATTGCATTCATCCGCGGAAGGACGAACCGAGTTTTGCCTCGGCCGAAATGCTCTATATTCATCCAGACGAGTGCATCGACTGCGGTGCCTGCGTGCCGGCGTGTCCTGTCGAGGCGATCTTCACGCTGGATGAAACGCCGTCGAAGTGGGACGGGTATATCGCGAGGAACGCGGAGTACTATTCTGGTTAGGGGCTCGCCGCTTCGGCGAGCCACGCCGTAGCTCGCCCGACGAGCGCGCGAGCGGAGGCGGGGATTCGGGATTCGGGATTAAGGACCGGCGATGGGACTGATCGATCATCGGTTTGAAGACAACTTCATCACGACGAGCATCGATCGCGTGGCCAACTGGGCGCGTGAGTCGTCGATCTGGCCGATGGGATTTGGCCTGGCGTGCTGCGCGATCGAGATGATGGCCGCGGGGGCCTCGCGTTACGACATCGCGCGGTTTGGCGCCGAGGTGTTCCGTGCATCGCCCCGCCAGTCGGACCTGATGATTGTCGCCGGGACGGTGACCAAGAAGATGGCGCCCGTGCTGCGGCGGCTGTACGACCAGATGCCGGAGCCCAAGTGGGTGATTTCCATGGGCAGCTGCTCGAACGCCGGCGGCCCGTTCCCCACCTACAGCGTGCTGCAGGGCGTCGATAAAGTGGTCCCGGTGGATGTGTACGTGTCGGGGTGTCCGCCGCGTCCCGAAGCGCTGCTGTACGGATTGATGCGGCTGCAGGACAAGATTCGCAAGGAGGGCACGGTGCTCCGCAAGGAGCGTGTGATCATGTCGGGCCAGAGCGAGCCGACACTGATTGGGGAGCGGGCCTAGGAATCGGGTAATTGGATAATCGGGTAATCGAGCAATTGAGTAAGAAATGGACGGGGATTGACGGTCAATATTTCTATCAATGACCCGATTACTCAATTACCCGATTCAAGCAGACAAACATGCAAACCTTCGTCCGGTTCATCAAGAATATCTTCCTCATCGACCTGCTGAAGGGGATGTGGGTCACGCTGAAGTACACGCCGCGGCCGGCCTTCACGTTCCAGTATCCGGCGGAGCGCCGGCCGACGTCGCCACGGTTTCGCGGCGTGCTGCGGCTGCAAACCGAGCCCGGTACGGGCGCGCAGACCTGCATTGTCTGCGACCAGTGCGCGAAGGCGTGTCCCGATGACCTGATTGCGCTCGGCGGGCACCGGGAGGCCGGCACGAAGATCAAGGTCCTCGACTATTTCGACTTCAATCTTTCGCGCTGCAGCTTTTGCGGCCTCTGCGCCGAGGTGTGTCCGACCAAGCCCATCAAGGCGCTCATCATGAGCGAGGACTACGAGCTCGGGAGCTACAGCCGCGAGACGCAGATTCTGCGCGTCGATCAGATGTACGACGGCGTGCCGATCGAGCAGTACACACACTAAAGGCGGCCGGAAGAATTAAGGTGTACATTTCACGCGGCGGCGGGAATTTCGGTTTCCGAAAACGGCGCGTTGTACGCTATCCTTCCGTGCGCGACAACGGTTTGCGGCCCGGTTCTTGAAGGCGCGCGTCCAGTTCCCAACAACAGGTGTGTCTGGAGGGCCCATGCAACGCGGTATCCGAGCGGCAGCACTGGTGGCCATCGTCGCAGCCACGACCCTTGCGATCGGCGCCGATCAGACGCCGCAGTCCCAGTCGGGCGAGATCCAGCTGCTGCTGGCTCACGAGTTCTTCGCCGACGGACGCTATCAGGATGCGCTCGACGCCTACCAGAAGGCGCTGGCGGCGCCGGCGCCGGCCGATCCGCGCGCCGCGCGCCAGGGCGTCATCCAGTCGGCGCTCAGGGTGGCGGCCTTCGATCTCGCCCGGGTCGAGGCAGACGCGCTCGTGAAGTCGACGCCCCTCGACCCCGCCGCGCTGTCTTTGAGCGCGGACGCGCTCTGGGCGTCGGGCTTGTTCGACGAGGCCGAGTCCCGATACAAGGATGCGCTGTCGGGCGTGCCCGCTCTCGCTCGAGGCCACCATGGCCTGGCGCGCGCGCTGGCGGCGCGGAGCCAGCTCGACGAGGCCATGAACGAAGCCCAGCTCGCGCTGAAGCTCTCGCCGCGCGACCTGGAGATTCACCACACGGTCGGCGCGATCTACGAGCGCATGCACCGCTACGAAGAAGCGGCCGGCGCGTTCGGCAACTACGTCAACCTGCTGCCGAACAAAGACAACAGCGAGAAGGCCGACTGGTCGCGGTCTGAGATCAAGTTCCTGCGATCCTTCGGTCAACGCGTGCCCTTCGAGATGGATCCGACGACCGTCGGCGACTCGTGGACGGTCGATTTCCGGCTGGTCAACGACAAGGTGGTGATTCGGGCGAAAGTCAACGACGGCTCCTTCCAGGATTTCGTCGTCGACACGGGCGCCGAGAACACCATCATCTCGAAGCCGACCGCGCAGCGGCTCGGCGTGACCCCCATCACGTATACGCTCAGCGCGGGCGTCGGCGACGTCGGGCTGCGGGGGCTGCAACTGGCGCGCATGAACTCGCTCGAGCTCGGCACCCTGAAGCTGCGCAACGTGCCGTGTCTCATCAAGGATCCGCCGCTGCGCAACCTGCCGGTGAAGGAAGCCGAGAGCCTGTCGCCGCTCGTGCTCGGCTTCTCGATGATCATCGACTACCGGACGCGGAAGATCACATTCGGCAAGCACCTGCCGGAGGAGCCGTTCGACTTCGAGCTTCCGCTGCGGCTGCATCGCCTGGCGACGGTGCGCGGGATGATCGACGGCAAGCACCCAGCGAACTTCGTGGTGGACACTGGCGGCGAAGTGATTTCCATCAGCACGGCGACGGCCTCGGCGCTGTCGGCCCTGGGCCGACCGTCGCCGGACCGGAAGATCGCGCTGAAGGTGTTCGGATCGTCCGGCTGGGATCGCGACGCGTTCCTGCTGCCGGGGGTGGATCTGGCGTTTGACGCGATCAAGTACACGAATTTCCCGGTCGTCGTGCTCAACCTGAACACACCGAGCGCCCTGCTCGGGTTCCAGCTTGGCGGGATCGTCGGCCACCGCTTCCTGAGCAAGTACCGGGTCGGGATCGACCTCGAGGAGAGCGTGCTCAGGCTCAAGGCGATCTAGATCAGCGATCAGCTCTCATCCGTCACGACGTGAACGCAGAGCGCGCAGAGAACACCAAGGATAACGGGCTAATCGTCAGGTCAGAAATCGTAGCCGATCCAGATTGAGAAGCGCGGCTTGCGGAAATCGGTGCTGCCGCCTTGGTCGACGAAGAGCGCGTCCTCCCACTGCGTGTTGAACAGCGTGCGCCACGCCCAGTCGAAGTGAATCGGGAAGCCGAGCGCGAAGGTTTCGAGACCGATGCCGTAGGACGCTCGGGCATCGCGTAGACGGAACCCGTCGATGGTGCGCTGCTCGATCACGGGCACGATCTCGCCGGAGGCCGCGCGCGTGTAGCCGGTCGTCACGCTCGCCGATTCGCGGTCCGACGTCCAGAACTTGAAGTCCTGGCTGTTGAACCAGCCGGCGCCCATGTTGGCGAAGAACACGCCGCGGATGCCGCCGATCACGCCGATGGGCGTGAGCGCCGCCTCGATGATCGGGAACCGGAGCTCCGCGTTGGTGAACACCACGTTCTGGCCGAGGAACTGGAGGTAATCGTACCCGCGCATCTCGGAGTTCCCGCCGAAGTAGATGTAGTCGGGGTAGTCGCCGATGCTCTTGAACCCGCGGAGCCGCAGCGCCAGGACGCCCGTGCTCGCGAGCCGCTGGTAGTAGCGGACGTCGCCGTCGAAGCTCTGGCGCGACAACGTGCTGCCGATCTTGGGCGCGATGTCATAGGCCAGGCGCATGGTGCTGCCGGCGAGCGGCCCGAATTCCCTGAACACCGTCGTTTCCGACACGAACGCAACGCCGAGGGGCACCAACGTGCCGCTCCTGAGCAGCGACTGGCCGCCGGTCAGCTCCTGCTGGTAGGCCTCGGAGTAGGCCTGCAGGTACGGATCGTTGTAACCCTCGGTCAGGTTGACGAGGCCCCCCGACACCTCGAGGCGGCGGTAGCGGTTGAACGGGTAGAGGCCGATGGCCGATCCGCCGCGCACCGTGCGCGTGGCAATGGCCTGATCGCGGCCGATGAGCGGCGCGAGCGACGGATCGTAGAACACGCCCTCCAGCGCGCCGTAGAAGAACTGTGTCGAGTTGAAGCCCGTGAGCGCGTACTGGAACCGGCTGCCCAGGTTGACATAGGCCACCGACAGCGTGCGGTACTGCGCGATCGATGCCGCGAACACATTGAACTGCTTGTCGCCGAGCACGTCGCCGAAGCTGATCTGGGTGCCGCCGAACACATCGCCGTTGTTGGTGACGCCCAGGTTCACGGGCGGCCGGCCTTCGAGGAACATCTTCTCCCACGCGCCCTTGCGCCGCGCGTTGGACGACACCAGCGCGTGGGTGAGCGGCGGCTGGAAATCGATGATCGGGCCGGGCGCACCGAAGTCCGCCGACGCCACGGAATGGATCGGCTCGGTGCGTTCGAGCGTGCGGATGGAGTGCTCGCCCTTGTAGTAGCTCACGAACGCGATGCGGTGCGAGCTGCCGTCGCGCAGCACCACGGGCGACGTGTTGCCGCCGAGCGCGTCGGTGAACTGGCGCAGCTCGCCCGTGTTCATGTCCAGCGTCCAGATATTGAAGATGTTCCCGTTCCGCGCCACCTCGGGCTCGATCGCCACGGCCGGATCGGTGGCCGTGGAGGCGAACACGATGGTGTGGTCGTCGACAAACTGCGCTCCCGCTTCGTCGTGCGTCCCGAACGTGACCTGCGTTTTCCGCTTGGTGTCGAGGTCGAGCCGGAAGAGCTTCTGGTTGCCGCTCACGCGCGCGTTGTACAGAATGAACCGCCCGTTGGGGGCGTAGGCCGGGCCGAAGTCGAAAAAGTCGTCGAGCGTCAGATTCACGACGTCCTGGCTCTCGAGGTCGACGGTGTAGATGTCGCGCGTGCCGCCGCGCATCGCCGAGAACGCCACCAGACGGCCGTCGGGCGAGAAGGACGGCGACTCGGGCTCGTCGACCGACTTCATCGGCACGCGTACTTCGATCTTCCTCGTGAGCACGTTCTGCACGATGAGCGAACGCTCCTTCTCGGTGCGCACGAAATACGCCAGGCGATCGCCCTTCGGCGACCACGACATCCACGGCATCGCGAAGCCGTCCACGCCCATCTGTGTCAGGTTCGTGAACCCGTAGTCCTTGTCGAAGCCGTCCGTCAGGTTCCTGACGACCGTGCCGTCCTTGGACGAGACGAGCACGATGTCGAGCTCGCCGTCCTTACGGTTGATCGTGATGATCGCCAGGAGATCTCCCGACGGAGACGGCGCGATCGACCAGGCCTGCGAGAAGCGCGTCTTCTCCGGATTGGGCGACAGGTCGCGCCCGTAGTCGGCCGGCCGCTCCTTGTCGCGGAACGGTTTGAACCGCTCCTTCAGGTAGCGGTCGAACGCCTGGTCGAATTCCTCGGGCGACATCTTGAACGCTTCCTGGTACGCGTCTTCGCCGCCGCCGATCACGCTCTTTCTGAGCGAGAACAGGAACTGCCGGATGCCTTCCTGCCCGAACTTCGCCTCGATGAACTCGAACACCGCATGGCCGAGGTTATAGGCGAGGAACCGCGCGCCGCCAGACCCGTAGCCTTCCTCCGTCGTCATCTTCGGGATGATGTCGGCCACTGCGCCGTCGCGCACCTGCATCAGGTCGAACGGCGTCCAGTCGGCGCGTTCGTACTCCGACAGTCCCTCGTTGACCCACAGCGGCACGCTCCGGCGAATGAGCGACTGCGGGATGATGTCGAACTCGAAGATGTGCGTGAGCTCGTGCGTGATGAGCCCGAACAAACGGTCCGGGGGATCGTCGATCGGCAGCAGCATCCGGTCGCGGAACGGCTCGGCGAACGCGCCAACGCCTTCCTGCCCGGCGCCCGGCGCCACGTTCTGCTGCTCGAACTCGCTGTGCGTCTTGAAGAGGATGAGCGGCACCTTGAATGACAGGTCGTGCTTCAGGTCGGAGCTGACTTTCTGGTAGGCGCTTTCGGCGTAGCCCGTCACGCGCTCGAGGTGGTGCTCGAGCTCCGGGTAATAATAGATCTCGAAATGGTCTGTTGCGTAGATGTGCCAGTCGAACCGGTCGTAGTGGATGTTGTTCTTGTTGTAGTACGGGTAGAACGGCGTCTGCGCCGCGGCGAAGCCGGAGAGTCCGACCAGGGCAAGGGCCGCAAAGAGGGGTACGCGCATGCGCATAAGCAGTTACCTCGAACCTCACGGGAAACGACGCGACCTGAAGTCGCGATCTTACCGTGTCGTGGAACGCGCCTGCAAACCATGTGCTCGCCGGTTTGCGGCCCTTCACGCCCGATCCATCCCCACGTTGTCCTCGGCCGGCCGCAATGGCTGACCCCTGGGGGCGACAGATGGGATCAGGTGCAAAAGGTGCTAGGGTGCATGGGTGCAACGGTGCGGCACCCTAGCACGCCAGCACCCTTGCACCCCCGCACCTGCGGGAATAATGAAGGACGCGTCGGGGTTTACGAATTTCGGCGCGCTCGTCGACCGACATGCGCATGCGACCGGT
This sequence comes from Acidobacteria bacterium RIFCSPLOWO2_02_FULL_65_29, assembly GCA_001767435.1. Lineage (GTDB taxonomy): Bacteria > Acidobacteriota > Vicinamibacteria > Vicinamibacterales > CAVVIG01 > 2-02-FULL-65-29. The sequence continues at coordinate 48,067 of MEKT01000154.1, forward strand.
GAAGCGAGCAGCGGCCGGCGGGCGAGGGGCCCGGGCGGCTGCGTTCGAGGCCGAGGTACTGGCGTCGGTCGACAGCCTCTACCGGACGGCGCTCAGGCTCACCCGGGTGCCCGCCGATGCCGAGGACCTTGTGCAGGACACGCTGCTCAAGGCGTTCCGCGCGGCGGACCGCTTCGAGCCGGGCACGAACTCGAGGGCGTGGCTGTTCACGATCCTCCACAACACGGCCCGTAACCGCGCGCGCGATCGCGCACGGCAGCCGGTCACGATCGACAGCGAAGCGGTCGAGCGCGCGGGCGACGTGCCGCCCTCGGGCGCCGTCGAGACGCCGGAATCGATTCTGTTGCGCGACACGCTGGCGCCCGAGCTGCAGGCGGCGATCGACGAGTTGTCCGATGCGTTTCGTCAGGCCGTGTGGTTACGCGACGTGGAAGGGTTTTCGTACGCGGAAATTGCCGAGATGCTGAACGTACCGGTCGGCACCGTGATGTCGCGCATTTCGCGCGGCCGCCGGATGCTTTACGAACGGTTGCGCCACCTGAAAGCTGCCCATGCCTGACTGCGCGTCGGTTGACCCGCTCGTCACACCCTATGTCGACGGTGAGCTCCCGGGGGGCGAGCGCAGCGCGTTCGAACAGCACCTGTCGGCCTGCTGGCCGTGCAGGACTCGCGTCGAGCGCGAACGAGCGGTCCGCGACCTGGTCGCCGCGCGCAAGACCGAGCTCACCTCGGGCGGTGCGCCCTCGGCACTTCACGCACGGTGCGCCGCGGCGTGCCACCACGCGGCTGCGGTGGGCCATGATGTACCCGCCTGGCGCGCGCGGCTCGTGCCGTTCGCCCTCGCCGCCACGCTCGTCCTCGTGGTCGCCGCGGCGTTCGCCTATCCTCTCACCGCGCGCTCCTCGCGGATCATGGCCGCCGAGCTCGCGATGGATCACATGAAGTGCGCGCTCCTCAACAACGTGTTGGGCACGCGGCACACGCCCGCGCTCGTCGAGGGATCGCTGGCGGCCGACTTCGGCTGGCCGGCGCAGCTGCCCGATGACCCGGAACGCGCCGGCCTCGAGCTCGTCGGCGAGCGCACCTGCTTGTACGGCCAGGGATCCATCGCGCACGTGATGTATCGCCACAAGGGCCGGACCGTGTCCGTGTTCATGCTGCCCGATGTCTCCCGCAGAAACGAAGCGCTGAGCGTGCTCGGTCATCAGGCGGTCGTCTGGTCGGTGGGTCGCCGCACATTCGTGCTCGTGGCGCGCGAGCCGATCGAAGAAGCCGAGCGCATGGCGTCGTTCCTCCATGCGTCACTTCGATAACGAAACGAAGCGTCGACAGTTCACAGTTAGTCGACAGTTGACAGTTCACAGTTAACAGTAAAGCCCGCTGATAGCCGATAGCCGTCGCGGTTTCGTGTTTTCCGAACTGTTAACTGTGAACTGTCAACTGGACTAGAATGATCCGCTAGGAGACCCGATGCGATTCCGATGGACCATTGCCACCCTCGCCGCCGCAGCCCTCGCCTGGACGACGATCCACAGCGAGATGCCGTGGCTGGGCAACGCCGAGGCGCAGGTCACGCCGCACGCCGGCGCCGCCTGTCCGGCCGACGCCAAAGCCGCTCAGCTCAACTACTCGCTCAAGAACGTGAGCAACCAGAGTGTCCGGCTGGATGCCTACAAAGGGAAGGTCATCCTCCTCGATTTCTGGGCGACCTGGTGTGGGCCCTGCAAGGTGGAGATTCCCTGGTTCATCGAATTCCAGCAAAAGTACGGGAAAGACGGCCTCCAGGTGCTCGGCGTGTCGGTCGACGACACGCTCGCCAAGCTGACGCCGTATGTCGCCGAGATGAAGATGACGTATCCGGTGCTGCAGGGGCTTGGACAAGACGGCATGCTCGATGCTTACGGACCGATGCTGGCCCTGCCCACGACAGTGCTCATCTCGCGCCAAGGCCTGATCTGCCAGAAACATGTCGGGATGGGGTCGAAGGAAGGCTTCGAGAACGCAATTAGAGCACTCCTCTAGACATCTTGGCGCGGCCGCAAAGCGGCCGCCTAGTAGCGAAGATTCGCCGTTCTACCCACGGGTCCGTGACTCGGGTAGTGGTCAAGTTTGAACTTGACCACTACCGTGACTCGGCGGTTTGAGGCGAAGCTTCGCTACCTGTAATATGATGACAGGACCATGTTGAAGGGATTCACGCACGCGCGACTCGCCTGTGGCTGCCGGATTGTCTTTCGCGCCGGTGTCGAGGGCAGTCCGGTGACGGTCGTGGTGGACGAGAAGTCGCCGGCGTGCACGATTGCTCTTCACGTCAGCCATCTCCCGCTCTTCGACTTCCGCGAGGCGCTGCGGCCATCGACCCGGCTCGGGCCCCCCGAAGAGGGAGAGTTCGAGGAAGAGAATTAGTCGTTAGTCGTTGGTCGTGAGTCGAGATAGTCACGCGGGGTTCTGCGACCCCGCGTTTTTTTTACCGATTCGTCGAGATCTGGTCGCCGCTTGTCGGGATTCTGCGGCCGCTCGCCGATTAGATGGGGCGAGGCGGCAGGGGCTCCACTAGACTCAGACTCGTTCAGAGGCCCTGAGCTGTTCTTCATGCCCGATCTCAAAGACGAACTGGCGGCGCTGCGCATCGATCGTGAGCCCGACCGTCGTGGCGCCGCACGCGCGGTGGGTTGGCTGCTGGTCGTGGTCGTCCTCGGCGGCGGCGGCTTCGCGCTTTGGCGCGTTGTCACCCGCGAGCGTCCGATCGAGGTGGAGGTCCAGACGATCTCCGAGCGCGCTGTTGGGACACAGGCCGCCGTCCTGAACGCGTCGGGGTACGTCACTGCACGTCGGCGTGCCACCGTCTCGTCCAAGATCACGGGCAAAGTCGTCGAAGTCAACGTCGAGGAGGGGATGGCGGTGCGCGAGGGCCAGGTCCTCGCGCGACTCGACGATGTGACGCCGAAGGCGGCGCTGGCGCTGGCCGAAGCCCAGGCCGAAGCGGCGCGGCGGGGCGTCAAGGAGAGTGAAGTCCGGGCGTCCGAAGCGCGCTTGTCGCTCGGGCGCGTGATGCAGCTCGTCAAGGACCAGCTCGCCACCGCCGCCGAGGTCGACAAGGCGCAGGCGGAGGTCGACTCGCTGGCCGCGCGCATCAGTTTGGCCGGCGAGCAGGTTCGCGTCGCCGAGCGTCAAGTCGAGCTCGAGCGGACCAACCTCGACAACACGATCATCCGCGCGCCGTTCAGCGGCGTGGCGATTTCCAAGGACGCGCAGCCAGGCGAGATGGTGTCGCCGGTGTCGGCGGGCGGCGGCTTCACGCGAACCGGGATCTCGACCATCGTCGACATGCGGTCGCTCGAGGTCGAAGTCGACGTGAACGAGAACTACATCAACCGCGTCAAAGACGGCCAGCAGGTCACGGCGGTGCTGAACGCGTATCCGGACTGGGAGATTGCGGCGCACGTCATCACGACCGTGCCGGCCGCCGACCGGCAGAAGGCAACGGTGCTGGTGCGCATCGGCTTCGAGAAGCTCGATCCACGGATCCTGCCGGACATGGGCGTGAAGGTCACGTTTCTGCGCGAGGCTGCCGGCGACGCGCCCGTCGCGGCCCGGCCCGTCACGCTCGCGCCGAAAGCGGCGCTCAGGGTCGAGGGCGAGCAGACCTACGCGTACGTCGTCGACGTCAACGGCGTGGTCGATCGACGCGCCGTGAAAACGGGCGGCGTCGACGGGGATCGGCTCGAGGTCGTCGCCGGTCTGAGCGCCGGCGAGCGTGTGGTCGTCTCGCCTCCGCCGACACTCGCGAGCGGCACGAGGGTGATAGTGAAACCGTGACCCAAGAACGAAGAGGATTGAGCGAGTGAGCGAGATGCTGGTTCGAGTCAGGGACGTGCACAAGCACTTCACGCGCGGGAGCGAGCGCATTGACGTGTTGAAAGGCGTCAACCTCGAGATTCCGCGGGGCGACTTTCTTGGGCTCATGGGGCCGTCGGGCTCCGGGAAGACCACCCTGCTCAATCTGATGGGCGGGCTCGACGCGCCGACGGGAGGGAGCATCGACGTGGCCGGCGTGCCAATCGGTTCGCTTGGAGGCAGCCGCCTCTCGCGGTGGCGTTCCGAGCACGTCGGTTTCGTGTTTCAGCTGTACAACCTGCTGCCGGTGCTCACGGCCGAGAAGAACGTGGAGCTGCCGCTCCTGCTGACGCGCTTGTCGAAGACCGAGCGGAGCAAGCGGGTCGCGATCGCGCTGAAAGTGGTCGGGCTGGCCGACCGCGCGAGACATTACCCGCGGCAACTGTCGGGCGGGCAGGAGCAGCGCGTGGGCATCGCGCGGGCGATTGTCACCGACCCGACGCTGCTCTTGTGCGACGAGCCGACGGGCGATCTCGATCGCAAGGCGGGCGACGAGATTCTCGACCTGCTGCAGACGCTCAACCGGGATCACGGGAAAACCATTGTGATGGTCACCCACGACCCGCATGCAGCCGAGCGGGCGCGGCGCACGCTCCACCTCGACAAGGGCGTGCTGACAGGAGGCGCCTCGTCATGAAGTTCCTGCCCCTCGTGTGGAAGAACGTCTGGCGGCGAAAATTCCGCACGACGTTCACGCTCCTGTCGATCTTCATCGCGTTCCTGCTCTTCGGCATCCTGATGACGATTCGTACGGCGTTCGCCCTCGGTGTGGAGATCGCCGGGATCGATCGCCTCGTCCTGATCAACAAGGTGAGCCTGATCATCCCGCTGCCGTTGTCGTACCAGGTGCAGCTGCAGCAGGTGCCGGGCGTCGAAGTGGCCACGCATCAAACCTGGTTCAACGGCATCTACCAGGATCCGGCCAACTTCTTCGCCAACATCGTCGTCGAGCCCGAGCCGTTCCTGAAAGTCTATTCGGAATTCGTCGTGCCGCCCGATCAGGTGAAGGCCTGGCTCGCCGATCGGCAGGGCGCGATTGTGGGCAAAGACCTCGCCGAGCGCTTCCAGTGGAAGATCGGCGACCGGATTCCGCTCACGGGCACGATCTGGCAGCCGAAACAGGGCAGCGCCTGGGAGTTCAACATCTCGGGTATCTACGACGCCGCCGACGGCGTCGACAAGACGCAGTTTTTCTTCAGGTACGATTACCTGGACGAGAACCGCGCCGGCGGCGCGGGCCTCGTGGGTTGGTACGTGATCAAGGTTGCCGATCCGTCGACGTCAGTCGATCTGGCCCGCCGGTTCGACGAGATGTTCGCCAACTCCTCGGCCGAAACCAAGACGACGACCGAGAAAGGGTTCGTGGAGAGCTTTGCGAGCCAGATCGGCGACATCGGCGCCATCATGATTGCGATCGCGTCGACCGTGCTCTTCATGTTCGGCCTCGTGGCCGCAAGCACGATGGCGCAGTCGGTCCGCGAGCGCACGAGCGAGCTGGCCGTGTTGAAGACACTTGGCTTCACCGACGCCGCGATCCTTGTGCTCGTCCTCGCCGAGTCGCTGTTTGTCGCACTCGCCGGCGGAAGCCTCGGGCTGCTGGCGGCCTGGCTGTTCGTGCAGCGCGGCGATCCGACGGGCGGGTTGCTGGCGATTTTCGTGCTCCCGGCGCGCGACCTGGTGATTGGCGTCGCGCTGATGGTGTCGATGGGTGTGCTCGCGGGCGTCGTGCCGGCGGTGGCGGCGATGCGTCTGCGTATTCCCGACGCGCTGAGGCGAACCTGAGAATGAGGAACTGACGCGATGAGGTGGCTCAGACAAGCGATGGCGGTACTCGCGCTGAACCTGCGCACGATTCCGGCGCGGTTGAGCTCGTCGGCAGTGGCCATCGTCGGCATCGCGGGCGTGGTGGTGGTGTTCGTGTCGGTGCTGTCGATCGCGGCCGGGTTCTCCGCAGCCATGCGTGGGTCCGGTTCCGCGGGTCGCGCGCTCGTGATGCGCAGCGGCGCCGACAGCGAGCTGACGAGCGGGATCAGCGGACCGAACGCCGATCTCATCAAGCAGGCGCCCGGCATTCAACGCAAGGGTCAGATCGCCCTGGCGTCGGCCGAGCTCTACGTCATCATCGATCTGCCGAAGAAGGCCACGCCCGACAAACCCGCCAACGTGCCCATGCGCGGCATCGAACCGGCGGGCATGGAGGCGCGCGACGAGGTCTCGCTCGTCGAGGGGCGGATGTTCGAGTTCGGCACCAACGAGGTCATCGTCGGCCGCGGCGCCAACGGGCAGTTTCTGGGCATGAACGTCGGCGACACGATTGTGTCGGGCCAGAACCGCTGGCAGGTCGTCGGCCTGTTCGAAGCCGACGGCGCGGTGGCGGAAACCGAGATCTGGTGCGACGCGCGCGCGCTGCAGGGCGCGTACCGACGCGGGAACTCCTATCAGTCGGTGCTCGTGCGCCTCGAGTCGCCCGATTCGCTCACGATGTTCCGCGACTCGCTGACGTCCAATCCGCAATTGAACGTCATGATTCGCCGCGAGAACGAGTACTACGCGGGCCAGTCGCAGGCGATGACGCGGCTGATTCAGACCATCGGCTTCGGCATTGCCGGCCTGATGGGCGTCGGTGCCGTGTTCGGCGCCATCCTGACCATGTACACGGCCGTGGCGTCGCGTGCGCGCGAGATCGCGACCTTGCGGGCGCTCGGGTTCACGACCAGTGCCGTCCTATTCTCGGTAGTCGGCGAGTCGCTCGCGCTCGGCGGGATTGGCGGCCTCATCGGCGGTGTCCTCGCGTACCTCGCCTTCAACGGCTACCAGACCTCGACGATGAACTTCCAGACGTTCAGCCAGGTGGCGTTCGCGTTCCGCGTGACGCCTCAGCTCCTCGGCATGGGGCTCTTCTATGCGCTGGCGATGGGCTTCATCGGCGGACTCTTTCCGGCGATTCGTGCGGCGCGGCTGCCTATTCCATCGGCGTTAAGGGAACTGTAACGGTTCCGGGCCCGAGTCCCGGTGTATGATTTAGTCACTCTTTCTTCGCCGTGCTGATGGGCGCAGCCGGCGGCCAGCTGCCGGCGCACTGCGCGGCGCGGATTCCCTGAGCTCGTGCCTGTCGAGAGACCGGACTGTTGACCAAGCTGCTCACCTTTTCCATCTTCTGGGTCGTCCAGGCTTCGGCCGTTCTGATTTTTTTCGTCCCGTTCGCGTGGGGGCTCGTGTTGCTGTGGGCGGTGTCGCACTTTCTGCGCGCGATCGGGCTGACGCTCGCGTACCACCGATACTTCGCGCACCGCGCCTTTCAGATGAACCGCGTGGCCCGCTTCGCCTGGACCCTCATCGGTACGGCCGCGATGCAGAAAGGGCCCCTCTGGTGGGCGGGCCACCACGTCAACCACCATCGCTACTCCGATCGCGACGGCGATCCACACAGCCCGATGGTGAGCGGCTTCTACTACGCGCACATCGGCTGGTTCCTCAACGACGCACGACACGAACGCCTTGCAGCCACCAACCCCGTCATGCGCGATTTCTCGAAGGCGCCGGAAATTGTCCTGCTCGACCAATATTTCGCCGTGCCGCCGCTCATCCTCGCAGCCGTGATGTATCTGGTTGGCGGCATGCCGTGGCTCATTTGGGGATTCTGCCTGCCGACCATGACGCTGTCGCATGCGACCTTCGCCATCAACACCGTGAACCATTTGTGGGGCTCACGGCGGTTCGACACGATCGACCAGTCGCGCAACAACGCGTTCACGGCGTTTTTTGCGGTCGGCGAGGGATGGCACAACAACCACCACCGCTATCAGCGCGCGGCGCGCAATGGGTTCTACTGGTGGGAGTTCGACCCAACCTGGTATGTGATCCGGCTGATGGCCGCCGTCGGGCTGGCTTGGGACCTTCAGAGAGTGCCCGGGCGGATTTACCGGGAGGCGGCGGCTGTCAAGGCCCGGAGGGCCGTCGCCCCCTCGATCGTCAGCATCCTCGACGCCGAAATCTATCAGGGAGTGGATTTGGCGGACGAAGCCGAGCCGGTGTAAGGGCCCTAACTTTAACTAGGCGCGCACGGCGCGCCTGCGAGGGAGCGGCGCGGGGCGTAGGGGTCCCCGCAAGCGACCGAGCCGGGGTGTGGGGCGGAGCCCCACGTGAGTTCAGACGCTATTTCGTTGACAACTGCCCAGCCGCCTTTCACTATTGCGGGGATCCTTTCTCCAATATCGCAGGGCCACGTCGGTGCGGAGCGCCCGGTGCGGTGTCCGGTGCCACGCGAGCCACGAGTTCTAGCGGTTGGGGAAGGATTTGACGTGACGGTCGCAGCGTATCCTGAGAGGTGATCCAGCGATGGAAGACATGAACACGAACATGACGGAAGAGACACCGAACAACGTGTCGCGACGGAATTTCATCAAAGGGGTGATTGCGGCGGGGGCGGCCGTGTCGTCGGCGGCG
>MEKT01000155.1:0-675 GCA_001767435.1 Acidobacteria bacterium RIFCSPLOWO2_02_FULL_65_29
AGAAGAACGACGGTCTGACGCGCGCCCTCGATCGACAGTCCGCTCGCCGCAAACCCGGCTTCGCCGAGACGGCAGCGCCGCTGGAGCCAGACCAGGCCCGGCGGCTCGACCCGGGACGTCGCTGCCTGCATCCGCCGGTGACCGTGCGCGAACAGCGCGTCCCCGTCTGAGTACAGGAAGTTCGCCGGCCCGAGCGCGCGCAGCTCCTGCGCGAAAGCACAGACGACGTCAAACCGCGCGTCGAACGGCGGAACCTCCCCGGGGCGCGTCCATAATTCCGACATCCGGTCGAGCAGCACGCAAAACGCCCGCTCCGAATCCGTCTCCCCGACCGGCACAAAACGCCTTGGCTGGAACCCCGGTGCATCGAAAATGCCCGCGAGCCAGCCGTTGTGCGCAAAGCCATGCATGCGTCCCGCAAGCTCGCGCGCGAATGGTTGCGAATTGCGATAAGACCGTTCACCCATGGTCGCACGGCGCACATGAGCCATGACGATGTGGCTTCGCAGGTCACGATCCCGCACGAAGCGAACCCAGTCGCTGTCCGCGGCCGCCGCGGCCTCCTTGATGAGGCGAAGGTCCGGGCCTTCGTAGTAGGCGACGCCCCACCCGTCACGGTGGGGTCCCGAATGCCCGCCGTGCTCGGCCAGCTTCATCAGCGAAAGATTCACCGTG
>MEKT01000155.1:695-5414 GCA_001767435.1 Acidobacteria bacterium RIFCSPLOWO2_02_FULL_65_29
CCGCCGTGCTCGGCCAGCTTCATCAGCGAAAGATTCACCGTTGCCGGGATGTCGCTCGACAGTCCAAGGAGTTCGCACATGGGCGCTATCGCCGACCTTCAAGCGAATCCGCGCCGCGGGTCGCCTCACGCCGCCATGGCGGGATACCCCGGTGAATCGTCCCCTCGAGCGGGCAGGCCGCGAGGACGGTATTGAAGATGGTGCCGAAATTGCGCACGTTTCGGTGCAGAAGATCGAGGCGCCGTTCCGGCTCCTCAGTCTCGACCCAGAGTTCGTATTCGACGCCGATCATCTTCGGAGGCGCATCCTGGCGCCGGCCCGTCAACCGCACGGCGACGCTCCGCAGTTGAAACTTGAGCATGGGCATGACCCGCTCGATGCCCTTCAGCATGCAAGCGGCGATCGCGGCGAGAAAGAGTTCCGCCGGATTGAACGCGTCGGCGCGCCCTGCGAGATCCGTATCAAGCGCAATCTTGGCGGATTTGCAGTCGGCAATACCTCCGTGAGCGTCGACGCGCTCGGCGCTGACGAGAAATTCGACCGGGGATTCGTGCTCCATATAGATCACGTTCTCGACCGATAACAACAAGTCAACCATGAACCGTTTCGATCGCTGTGATGTTGATCCACATCAATGCCTTACTGCTTCCTCTTCACTGCCACCAGATCGGCACGGAGTAATCCGGGTCAGCGCAACCAATTTGCGCCAGACAGTTTTGTAACGCCGCGTAACAACACGTCGAGCTGACAAATTGAGATACAAACTCGGACCGGAAAGTCCTGTGGGAATTGATCCAAATCAACTGATAAGGGTTCCGATCCAATGAGAATCCCCACCGTCTACTGAAACATCAGGTGACTGAGATGAGCCTCATCCGCGCTACCAACCTGACCAAGACCTATCGCGTCGGCGATGTCGATGTGCCCGCCGTGCGCGGCGTGGACTTCACGATCGAGCCCGCTTCGTTCGTCGCCTTTGTGGGGCCGTCGGGCAGCGGCAAGAGCACGGTGCTCAACATGATCGGCTGCCTCGATCACCCGACGAGCGGCGCGGTCTCCGTGCTCGATACCGATGTCGCCGCGCTGGACCGAAGCGCGAGTGCGGCGTTCCGCGGAAAAAACATCGGCTTCATCTTCCAGGACTTCAACCTGATCCCGGTGTTCACGGCTTACGAGAACATCGAGTATCCCCTGATCATGGTGCAGAACTGGCCGCCGGCGAAACGGCGCGACCAGGTGCGCGCCCTGCTGCAGGCTGTCGGCATGACCGATCAGGCCGACAAGCGTCCGGATCAGCTCTCCGGCGGACAGAAGCAACGCGTCGCCGTGGCGCGCGCGCTCGTTGCCCACTCCAAGCTCGTACTCGCCGACGAACCCACCGCCAACCTCGACCACGATACCGCCTACCGGATCATCGAACTGATGAGAAAGATGCGCGACGAACTCGGCACGACATTCGTGTTCTCCACGCACGATCCCAAGATCATGCGCGAGGCGGAGGTCACGTTCACCCTCGAGGACGGCCGCCTCATCAACCATGGGGAAGCCGCACATGGCTAAACTCGTTCAACTCGCCGCGCGGAATCTCATGCGCTACCGGCGGCGCACGCTGCTCACCTCGCTGCTGATCATCATGGGCGTCGCGGCAGTGCTGCTGTTCGTCGCCATCAGCGGTTCCTTCAAGCAGATGATGATCGGCCAGATCACGGATTCCATGCTGGGGCACATGCAGGTGCACCGTCGCGGCTACGTCGCCTCGATCGAAAGCCTGCCGCTCAACTTGAACATGCCGCCATCCCTGGTTGGCCGTATCAAGCAGGCTCTGGACCACGAACCGGCGATTGCCGCCACGGCGCCTCGTGTGAAGTTCGGCGCCATGTTCAGCAACTTCACCGAGACCACGAGCCTGCGTGTCAACGGCATCGAACCCGCAGCGGAGGCCGCCGTCCTGCCCCTTCTTGCGGGACGCCAGCTCGACGGCGCGCGCGGCGGCCCGCTGCTGAAGCGCGGTGAAATCCTAGTGCCGGTACTGGTGAGCCGCGGTCTCAAGGTCAAGGCAGGCGATACCGTGGTGCTGGTCGCGACCAACAAGGACGGATCGGTGAACGGCAAGACCTTCGTCATCCGTGCCGCGCTGGAGAGCGCGACCGGGCCCGGCGGACGCGATGGTTACATCCACATCGAGGACGCGCGCGAGCTGCTGCGGATGTCACAGCCCGAAGTGAGCGAGATCGCGATGCGGCTCAAGGACCCGGCCCAGGTGGACCGGGTGAGCGCAAACCTCGAAGCCGCGCTCTCGGACATGAAGAACAAGGAGGGGCGCAGCGCCGTGGAATTGCACTCCTGGGAGCGCTTGAGCCCGTTCGCCAACATCGCCCGCATGATCGACGTGCTCACGCTCGCAATCAAGATCATGCTCGTGTCCATCGTGCTGGTGTCGGTCATGAACGTCATGGTGATGGCCGTCTACGAACGCATCCGTGAGATCGGCGCCATTGCGGCGATCGGCACGCCGCCGCGGCGCATCCTCGCTCTCTTCCTGTCCGAGGGCCTGATGCTCGGCATTGTCGGCACCGTCGTCGGCGTCGTATTGAGCCTCGGCATCATCTACGCGCTCAACGTGTGGAAGATCACGTTCTCCTTCGGCCAGCAGCAGGGCCTGCTGCTCGCGCCGTCCATCACCCTCCAGGACGTGATCACCACCGCCATCATGGTGGTCGCGGTCGCCATCCTCGCGAGCCTGCAACCGGCGTGGAAGGCGTCGCGCATGGACCCCATTGCCGCGCTGCGCCACGTCTGAATCCACCTTTCGATCCGACGGGATAAAACCATGTTTCGAGTCCTGCTTGCCACGCTTCTTCTCGCAGCCGCGCTGCCTGCCGGCGCCGCCGACGGGAACGAGATTCTCAGGAAAGTCGACCGCAACCTCGAACCCGAGTCGTACGAGATGTACCGCAAGTTGATCAATATCGAGCCCGACGGCAGAAAGAAGGAGTTCGTTCTCTATTCCGTGAAGAAGGGACGCGACAAGGTGGTCGCCCTGTTCCTCGACCCGCCGAGCGACAAGGGGCGCGCCACGCTGCGGCTCGCCGAAAACATGTGGCTCTACATCCCGAACGTCGGCAAACCGGTGCGCATCACCAGCTTGCAGTCGGTCGTCGGCGGCGTATTCAACAACGCCGACATCCTGCGCGTCGACTATGCCGTCGAGTACAACGCGGAGGGTATCGCGGAGGAGAAGGACAGCTACATCCTGGCGCTCAAGGCGCGCACCGGGGAGGTCGCCTACGATCGGCTGAAGATGTGGGTGGATCGCAAGCTCCTGTTGCCGACCAGGATCGAGGCGTATGCCACGAGTGGTCTGCTGATCAAGACGCTGTACTTCAAGGACATCAAGGATTTCGGCGGCGGCATCCGCCGGCCGGCCGTGGTCGAAACCGACAGCCCGCTCTACAAGGGGCACAGGTCGGTGATGCTCTATTCGCAGTTGAAGAAGCGCGAGTTCCCCGACGAGGTATTTACGCTAAATTACCTGTCGCGGGTCGAAGACCTGCGCAAGTGATACTCGCGCGCGCGCTCACAGCCGGTCTCGCGCTGCTCGCGGTGGGCGGCGCGTGGGGCGCGCAGGAGTTCACTTTCGATGCGTCCGAATTCCAGAGGAAGCCGTTCGAACTCGGCGGCTATGTCGAGTTCAAGCAACAGCACTTCACGCTCAACCAGGACGGCTCGATCTACCTCCTCAATTTCCATCAGCAGCCGCGCGCGCGGCTTGACCAGTCCACGCTCACCTTGAAGCCCGAGGGCAAGGTACGCGCGGGCGCCGCCAGCCTCAACGTCCGCGCCCACCTCGAAGGCGACTGGGAAACCCGCGCCTTCGACCGCACGGTTCGTTTCGACGAGTTTTACCTCTCGTACAAGCCCAGCCCGGGGCTCACACTGGATGCCGGCAAGATCCCCCTCAAATGGGGCAAAGGCTACGCGTGGAATCCGGTCGGCTTCGTCGAACGCACCAAGGATCCCAACGATCCCGACCTCGCGCGCGAGGGCTTCACGATGCTCACGGCGGACGTGATCCGCAACTTCGATGGCGCGCTGCGCACCGTCGCGTTCACGCCGGTCGTGCTGCCCGTGAGCTCGGACATGAACAATGACTTCGGCATCCACGATCACATCAACGTCGGGGCGAAGCTCTACCTCCTCTATCACGACAGCGACATCGACTTCCTGTTCCTGAACAACGGCAGCCGCAGCCGGCGCTTCGGCGTCGATTTCTCGCGCAATCTCGGCAGCAACGTCGAAATCCACGGCGAGTGGGCGCGGATCGAGGACACCCAACGTCAGGTCACCGATGCGACCGGCAAGGTGATCGCGGTGCGCCGCGCCGCGGCGACGAGCTTTCTGCTGGGGCTGCGTTACCTCACGGAACGCGATACGACCTGGATCGTCGAGTATTACCGCAATGGGTCCGGCTTCACCGAACCCGAAGTGCAGGCCTTCTCGCACTTTGTCGACAATGCTTACATGCAGTTCACGGCGAACGGCAACAACGCCGCGCTGAGCCGTGCGGCGAATCTCGCACGCAGCGGCTACGGCCGGCCCAACCCCGGCCGCAATTACCTCTATCTCCGTGTGAGCCAGAAGGAGCCGTTCGACGTCCTCTACTTCACGCCCGCTCTCACGGTCATCGCCAATGCCGACGATCGCAGCACTTCGGTTGCT
>MEKT01000156.1:0-4283 GCA_001767435.1 Acidobacteria bacterium RIFCSPLOWO2_02_FULL_65_29
GCTCGCCATCCACAACGGCGCGCTGCAGACGAGCTACGTGTCGGAGACCGGCAATCACTCGGGCAGCGGAGCGCTGCCCGTCGTGGCGACCGTGCAGAACTGGGTCGCCTTGTCGCGCGTCGAAGTCGCCGCGCCGGCATCCCCTGGCGCCATCGTGGCGTTCGGCGACTCCATTACCGATGGATCACGATCGACCCCCGACACCAACAACCGCTGGCCGAATCACCTGGCCAGGCGGCTTCTCGCCGATTCGACGGCCATCGGCGTGGTCAACGCTGGAATTGGCGGGAATCGCGTGCTGAGCGAAGGCGGATTCCAACAGGGCATGAATGCCCTCGCCCGATTCGACCGTGATGCGTTGACCGTAACCGGCGCGACTCACATCATCGTCCTCGAGGGCATCAACGACATCGGCAACGCGCGCGAGAATCCGACACCGACGGCCGCCGATATCATCGCGGGGCACCAACAGCTCATCGAGCGGGCGCACGCACGAGGGCTCAAGACGTACGGCGCCACGCTGACGCCGTTCGAAGGAGCGGCGTATTTCACGAAGGTCGGCGAAATGAAGCGTCAGGCGGTCAACCGATGGATTCGCACGAGCGGCGCATACGACGGCGTGATCGACTTCGAGGCCGCGACTCGCGACCCCAATCAGCCTGGCAGGTTCCTGCCACTGTATGACAGCGGCGACCACCTGCACCCGAATGACGCCGGATATCGTGCGATGGCGGAGGCCATCGACTTGTCGATGTTCAAGGCGCCGCCGGCCCGGACAAGTCGGTAGAATAGGCGGGAAGCACAAGGTCGTCTTTTCAGCCGTTGTCAGCCTTTGAAGGAGCTGTCATGAGAGTCCTCGCCGGCGGCTTGTGTGCGCTGCTTGTCGCGGCGCTGCTGATCGATCGGCCCCTTCGGGCCGCTACGTCATGCGAAGGCCTGGCGTCGCTGACGCTGCCCAACGCGACGATCACGGCCGCGCAGGTGGTTGAGGCCGGCGCGTTCGCGCCGCCTGGGCCCGGAGGCGGTGCGGCTCCCGCCGGGGCCGGTTCGCAGGCATTTCGCGCCTTGCCCGCCTTCTGCCGCGTGGCCGCCACGCTCAGGCCATCGAGCGATTCCGACATCAAGATTGAAGTCTGGATGCCGGCCGCCAACTGGAATGGAAAGTTCCAGGCGGTCGGCAATGGCGCGTTCAACGGCGCGATCGGCTATCCCGCGTTGGCGACCGCGCTCGGACGCGGTTACGCGGCGGCGTCGACCGATACCGGGCACGTCGGCGGCGGCGCCAGCTTCGCCCTTGGGCATCCAGAGAAGGTGGTCGATTTCGGATGGCGCGCGGTCCACGAGATGACCGTGACCTCGAAAACGATCATCGCCGCCCATTACGAAGCAGGTCCGCGGCTTTCCTACTGGAACGGTTGTTCGGCCGGCGGACGCCAGGCGCTCAAGGAGGCGCAGCGGTTCCCCGCGGATTTCAACGGCATCATCGCCGGGGCGCCCGGTCTCGATTGGACCGGCCGGGCCTCACAGGCGGTGCACGTGGCCCAGACACTGCAGAAGAACGAAGGCGCGCGCTTGTCGCCGGCCAACACGCAGCTGCTGCACGGCGCCGTGCTCGAAGCCTGCGACGCGTTGGACGGCGTGAAGGACCGCGTGGTCGATGATCCGACGCGCTGCCGGTTCGATCCGGCGCTGCTTCAATGCAAGGGTACCGCCGATGCGTCGTGCCTGACGCCGGCGCAAGTGACGACCGCCAGGCTGTTGTATGCGCCGCAAGTGAATTCCACGACGAAGCGTGAAGTCGCCGGCCTCCTGCCTGGCAGCGAGCTCGGATGGACCGACTTGGGATGGTCGGCCTCGGCTCGGGCGACCGGACTCGACCAGTTCCGGTTCCTCGTGTTCAAGGATCCGCGCTGGGACATCGACAGATTCAACGTCGCCACCGATCTCGCGCGAGCGGAAGAAGCCGACGACAACACGATCAATGCGCTCGATCCGAACCTCCGGCCGTTCATCGACCGGGGAGGCAAGTTGATCCAGTATCACGGCTGGAGCGATCCTCAGATCTCGCCCGGGAACAGCGTGCAGTACTACCGGCGGGTCATGGAGGCGCTCGGCGGGGCCGGCAAGGTTCACGCGTCGTATCGTCTATTCATGGCCCCAGGGATGGGACACTGCAGCGGCGGCGACGGTCCGAACACGTTCGACATGGTCAGCGCGCTGGAGCAGTGGGTGGAGAGTGGCAAGGCACCAGACGAGATCATCGCCTCGCACTCGACCAACCGCGTCGTCGATCGCACGCGACCGCTCTGCCCGTACCCGCAGATGGCGACGTACAAGGGATCGGGGAGCACGGATGAAGCGGCGAACTTCGTTTGCAAGGCGCCGCCGGCCTCGCCGGCTTCACGCTAACCCGCGCGGGCGCGCCGAGCTCGGCCGAGTGTTCGGATCTGTCGATGCCGGGACAACTCGCGGAGAGCGTGAGGAGGGTCCACATGCGCACGACGGTTCTTGCCGTGGCCTCGGTCTTCAGTCTGCTGGGATTGGCCGAAGCCCAGCCGACGACGCCGGCCTCGACCAGAGCACGCACCTCATCGACTGTGGCCGAGGCCGCTGGTGCCCGAGCGGCGACGAATGCCCCGCTACTCACCCCGTGGGGCGAACCGGACTTGCAGGGCGTCTGGACGGGCTCGACGCTGACGCCCCTCGAGCGGCCAGCTGCGCTTGCCGGGAAAGAGTTTTTGACCGAGGCCGAAGCAGCAGCCATGCAGAGGCGCGCCACCGAGCGCCGTCTCGTCGAGACGGCGCCTGCGGCGGGTGATCCAGGCACCTACAATCAGATCTGGTTCGATCCCGCCTCAACGGTCGTGCCGACCAGACGAACGTCGCTCATCGTGGATCCGCCAGACGGGAGAATTCCGTTTACACCGGAAGGCCGGCGGCACACGACGGTTTCGTCGGCTCGATACGGCGTGGGCCCGTACGAATCGTACGTGGACCTGGACACAGGGGAACGATGCCTCACAGATGGTCCCCCGGTCTGGTTTTCGGGCTACAACAACAACTACCAGATCGTTCAGAGCCCTGGGTACGTCCTTGTCCATCACGAGTTGTACAGCGAGTTCCGGGTCATCCCTATCGGCGGGCGGCGGAACGGGCTTCCACAGTGGCAGGGCAACCCGGTTGGCCGATGGGATGGCGCCACGCTCGTGGTCGAGACCACTGATTTCGCGGACAAGTCGCGCTACTGGTGGGCGACAGCGTGGCGGTCGCCGCGCCCAACGTTACGTCTGGTCGAGCGGTTCACGCGCGTCGACGCGGAGACGATCGACTACCAGTTCACAATGGACGATCCGACGATGTTCACCAGGCCGTGGACGGCCGCCTTCCCGCTGACGACCAATCAAGCGGCGCGCGGTGTCACCGAAGGTCCGTTGTACGAGTACGCGTGCCACGAAGGGAACTACGCGATCGCGAACATTCTCAAGGGCGCGCGGGCGCAGGAAAGATAGGACAGGAGTCCTCGCCGGTGCCGAGCGGGTACGCGCCAATGTCGGCGCGTAACGGGTGAAGATTCGCCGTTTGGCGGATCGTTTTGCCCTGGTCCTCGCGCGTAACCAACATCGGGACGCCAGGAGGATTACTGCCAGAAACGCTCTCGATTCGGCGCGTTCAGTTGCAAGACGACTCGTCAGGAGCTCGCTGGATACGCGAGAAGATGGATCCACCCATGCGATATTTGGAGATTGGGCAGTGCCTGAAATCTCTAGGTTTCTTGACGGCATGACCGATGTTTCGTTCTGGAACGTGGTCAATTAGGTATGCGCGACAAACGGTCGGTGTTTGCCAGCCTGGCCCTCACGGGCTGCCTCGTCTCCTGCTCGGCCGGCCCGCACTACGACATTGTCATCAGGAACGGAACCGTCTACGACGGCACGGGTGCGCCGGGACGCGCGGCGGATGTGGCGATCAGCGCCGATCGCGTCGCGGCAATCGGGGACTTGGGGAACGCCGAGGGTGGAAGCCCTCCCCGTGAATAACGGGGACGGACTCCCGTCCCCTGTTCGGCGACTCGCACCACGGACGGCTGATGTAAAGTACCGGCGCCGGGGCTCGTGGCCAGCTCGTCACCGAACGTCCGGTGACGACCTTGGACGTCAGAAGTTAGAAGTTAGAAGTTAGAAGTAACAAGGAGGGGGCATGCCGACATACATCGTTCTCGGACAGTTCACCGACCAGGGCATTCGAAACGTGAAGGACTCGCCGAAACGCGCTGAGGCGCTGAA
>MEKT01000156.1:4301-8672 GCA_001767435.1 Acidobacteria bacterium RIFCSPLOWO2_02_FULL_65_29
GGACTCGCCGAAACGCGCTGAGGCGCTGAAGGCGCTGGCGAAGAAGGCGGGTGGGACCATCAAGGATGTCTACTGGACGCTCGGCCAGTACGACGTGGTGACCGTCGTCGAGGCGCCAGACGATGTCGCGATGACGGCGGTGCTTTTGAGCACTGGCGGCCTCGGCAACGTCCGCACGCAGTGCCTGCGCGCGTTCAACGCCGACGAGATGGGCAAGATTCTCGGGAAGATGGCATAGGAAGGCCGTGCTGGACTAGGGCACCAGCGGCGCCAGGGGCACCACCATCACGAACGACAACGACCAGGGGCTCGCCCGCTGAAGGAACCGTTCGTCGCCGAGCACCTCACCCGCTCTTGGCAGTCCCGTCGCCAGGTAGTCCAGCGAGACTTCGGCTTCGACGTTTCTCAACCAGTGGCCTTCCGGCAGGCGGTTGAATACGTGGAAGGCGGTATCCCACTCGAGATCCAGCTTGTGGGTGAACACAGTGCCGGCATCCGGTCGATGGGCGGGGCTGAACTGATCGACGACGTCGAAGTGGGACGAGACCCATCCGCCGCTCTGCTCCTCCTCGAGCAGCTGGAAGTTGAGCTCGGCTTCGATCTCGATGCCGTTATCGCGAATGTGGCTGCGGCCGAGATCCGCGGCCGACGCACCCGTGAACGGGTGGACGTCTGTCGCCCCGAACGGAATGAAGATCGCTTCGAGCGTCAGACCGATTCGCGGCGCCGCCGTGGGAACGTCGAGCGCGAAGATCAGCTCGAAGACGCGTTCGCGCCGTTCACGGGCGGATTCGACCACCGTCCCGTGCTCGAGCGTCTCGACGATCGCCGCGCGGAACAGATTCTCGATGGTGAATGTCGGCTCGATCTTCAGCTCAGGCGCGCACAGCACGCGGCAGCGTTCATTCTGCGCGTGAACGGGCGCAGCCACGGCCAACAGCGACAACACGGCGACAGCGATCGGTCTCGTCATTGAGAAACCCGAAACGGCATCAGGCCCGGCCACTTGTTTAGGCGTTATGCGGGTCGCAAGCGACCGAGCCGGGGTGTGGGGCGGAGCCCCACGTGAGTTCGTCGAGCGCCCATTCACTCGTCTTGTCATTGTGGCATGACGTGCATGGACTCGGCACACCGTAGCGCTCGGTCGTAACCGTGCCTGGCCCAACTCGACGCGGACCGGACAGGAGCATGTCGGCATTGCCTGAAAATTGCCTGAGGACGCGGTAACATGAAGACGCGGTCTGGGCGGGCTACCGTCGCGAGCCGGGCGTCTCAATACGTGCGGCATCCCAGGATGCACTCGGGTGGCCGCGGCCAGAAGGCGAAGCTGACATGAAGCAGAACACCGCGACAAGACGTTTCTGGCTCGCAGCATCACTGCTCACCGTGATCCTGATGGCTCTGATGCTGCGCGCTACGGCAGCAAGCAATCAGGCCGATCAAGCAACGAGTCAACGCGGTCAGTTCACGGGCCAGGTGTTGAGCGCGTCTGGCGCTGTGGTTGTTGGCGGCACGGCCGCCAATCCCGGCCATCCGGTCGCCGGCGCAACGATCCATCTCGTTCCCGTCACGGCGATCGACGTCACGACGCGAATGACCGCCAGTGCCATCTACGCTCCGCCGTACCCCGCAGAAGCCTACGATGAACCGCTCGAAGATGCGATTCGATTACGGGGGGCGGAATTCCCGCAGTCCACGACGGATGCGCGAGGCAACTTCGTCGTCGCCAACATACCCGATGGCAGGTTCTTCATTCATGTGACACCCGGCCCGAAAGATACCGAACACCTGCCCGGCGGGGACCAGAGCCGGGGAAGCTATTCGGCCGAGCAGCTGCGCGGCCGATCGATGACGATCAAGGTCTCGAGCAGTCCTTCTGCGGCTGCCCGGTATGCCGGCAGCTCGACCTGCCTTGGCTGCCATCGAAACAAGGGGCACTGGCAGCAGACGGCGCACAAGCTCGGATGGACCGTACCGGGAGCCCCAGGCCGGATGCAGGACTTTTCGAGGCACCCGGATTACTTCGACGCGCTCGAATCGTTTCCCTCGGTCGACGACTACGCGCGTGGAACGCGCTTCGAGCTGGCGGACTACGACGCTGGCAGGGGCGACGACAAGTTCAAGCTGCGGGCAGTCGGAGATTCCCGGCTGCCCATCGAGGTGACCTATGCCGATGTCTATCTGTGGAGGAACGCGCGCGACAACAAGTACTTCATCACGATGGTGAACCGGCTGAACGCGCAGGACCCCAACAGCCCGGCGCACTTGGAGATCAAGCTTCTCTACGGCGGCGCGGTCCACGACCAGCGATACATCGTCTCGGTTCCGCCGGGGCTGGGCGCTCGTCAGGGGTGGTACACCGTGCTGCGGTACAACATGACCGGGCGCGACAACCGGTTGCACAGAGAGCGGCGCGTGTGGCACGACTACAAGTTCTACATGTGGTGGTCGGCTGGCGGAGACGCCCGATACGGAACGTCCGACGATGTCCTGGCGGCTCCGCCGGTCAACACGAATACCGTACAAACCATGTGCGCCGGCTGTCATTTGACGGGCTGGGAGCGCTATCAAGACAAGGCGACAGGCCAGTTTCTCGTACGTGCCGTCAACGACCCCGGCGGCGACATGAACATCGACGATGATCCTGAGCTAGACGAGATCAATATCGGCTGCGAAAGCTGTCACGGCCCGGGATCGGAGCACGTGGCCAACGCCGGCCGATCCCGTTTCATCGTCAACCCCAGGTATCTCTCGGCAGAGCGGTCCAGCGCGGTCTGCGGCCGGTGCCACGACCGAAGGCAGGGGTACGGCGGACCGACCATTGGTTACACGCAAGCGATCAGCGAGGCAGGAGAGCTCGCGCGGCCCGGAATCAGCCGCCACGAACTGATTACGAAGCATACCGACCCAATCAAGAAGGGGCCGACGGTGCGAGGACCCGGACGGGAGGACAATATCTGGGCCGACGACGTCCACTCGAACAAGCCCCATCAGCAGTATTCGGATTTCCTGAAGTCAAAGATGTACAGGAACGACCGATTGCTGGTGACCTGTTCGGACTGCCACGACCTGCACGGCGGCACACCGTACCCACGCTGGCTCATTCACGACGCTGATGACCCTACCTCCCCGTTGTGTCAGCGATGTCACACCGTGGACGTGCTGTCTCACATGGAAACAAAGCTGAACGCAAAGATGAAGGGCCAGCTGACACGCTGTATCGACTGTCATATGCCAGGGACTGCCAATACCGGGGGCATTGCCGGCGATTTTGGCAGGATGCTCAGGACGCCTCCGTATGCCAGTGCGCAGGAAGAAGAGAACAACGCTTACTGGCAAGGCCCTCTGAAGTCCCATGTGTTCGATGTGCCGTTGAAAACAAACGTGGCAGTCGACGGAGTGTCACCGGGCCGGGCGATGCCTATTCCTTACACGGCCGCCTGTGGGACATGCCACGTTGTCAGCGAGTTGCCGTTCAAATAAAAGTTGCGGTCCCAACGCGCAAGGTCGATTTCACACAAGACACCGTCCGTCAGTCACCCACGTTCACCCAGGCTGGCAAGGTCGGCGTGTGGACCAAGGCCGACTCCGTCACCTGTTTCGATGACTTGACGATGGTAACTGGGGGAGCGTCGGCAATGAGGAATTAGGAACGAGGAATTGGTGATGCCGAGTCGAACCACCACGGCCATCGGAAGGCTCAGCCTGCTCGGCGCGGCGTCGGTCGTGGCCGTCTCCGGGGCCTGCCGGTCACCAGAGCCGACTCGGACCGCCGAGCGTACGGTGACGATCTACGTCTCGACCGATCGTGTCTTTTCCGAGCCCGTGCTGCGCGAGTACGAGCGGCGGTCCGGCGTCCGGGTCAGCGTCGCGTACGACACCGAGGAAACGAAATCGACGGGGCTGGCAAACCGGCTCCTCGCGGAGAAGAACCGTCCGCAGGCGGATGTGTTCTGGTCGAACGAGCCCGTTCGCACGCTCGTGCTGAAGTCGCGCGACGTGCTGGCATCGTACCGGTCGCCGAGCGCCGTCGGCATACCGGCGTCGCTCGTCGATCCGGACGGATACTGGACCGGCTTTTCGGCGCGGATCCGCGTGATTGCCTACAACACCAAACTGGTCGAACAAGACGAAGCGCCACGATCGGTCTTCGATCTGGCCGATCCGAAATGGAAGGGCCAGGTCGCCATCGCCGACCCGCGCTTCGGCTCGACGTCGTTCCATGTGGCCGCGCTCTACGTCCTGCTCGGCGACACGAAGGCCGACGAGTTGTTTCGACGACTCAAGGCGAACGAGGTGCGCTTCGTCAACAGCAACTCTACGGTTCGTGATCTGGTCGTGCGAGGCGAGGTCAAGGTGGGCCTCACGGAC
>MEKT01000157.1 GCA_001767435.1 Acidobacteria bacterium RIFCSPLOWO2_02_FULL_65_29
CAACCCTCGACGAGCAGCTCCGCCGATACGACGCCGTCATTCACTTGCGAACCCCTCCGCTGCAGCAGGGGTACAACCATCAGAATCCGCTGCGGACTGAATCCGCGGCCGAGGCGGCGAACGTCGACGTACGTATCGCGCAGGCATGGGAGCGGCACCCTCGACGGTTTGTCGTCGAGCCGTCATCCGACTTCCTCGATAAAGCTGCTCGCGCAGTCGAGATCTTGCGCGGCGAGATGCCCGAGTGCTGCAAGCGGCATGTCGTTCCAGTGCTTCGTGACCACCCGCAAGGAGATCATGTCGAGCCAGTCGGGCCGAACAGGGACAGTGAGTGACATGAGCCCTACGGATTTCTCTTCACAACGCCCTGCTCGACGACGAGCGTCGCGATCGCCTGCGAGAGATCGGGCGGCGTGACACCAGCCAGTTCCACCGGCGGCGGCTCGATCCACACCTGCAGCTTGCCATCGGTCATCAGGAGCGCCGCGCGATCGGCAAGCGGCCCGAACGCTTGCTCCGCTGTCGGCCGAGAAGTTCGGACATCGCGGATGACGACGAGACCGCCGGAGGGAGACGAGGCGGAAATGCGCGAAAGCTCCGCGACGATGACCGCCGAGAGCTCCGCTTCCCGCACGTAGCGTGCGTTGCGCAGTCGATACACGGGCAGAAGCGCCGCAAACGCAACCAGCAGGACAAGGGCCGCTCGCGCCAAGACGCGGGGCGCAACGGACGCCGCCACGCGCTCCGCGAGCGCCGCGACGATGATGGCCATGCCCACGCCGGGCATGACGCCGTAGAGACTCGAGCGAAGCGGCAGGAGAATCGTCGGCGCGAACCCGAGGGCGATCCACACGACGCCCTTGGCGACCAGGCGCCTGTGATCGGCATCGACGCCGGGACGCGGCATGCCCGCGGCCAGCCAGAAGACGAGCAGCGCGAGAAGCGGCGTCGTCCCGACGCGGTCGGCATACCCCGAGAGATTCCCCGCGAGCGTCGCCAGATCGAACACGTATCTGTACAACGGCGGCGCCGACGCCGGGGTGAAAGCGCCTGAGTCGCTGCGCAAGACCAGCATCACGGCGAACGCCATCCACAGCAGCCACGTCTCGCGCGCGACGGTCCGGGCCGAATCACGGTGATTGCCGCCGCGTTGGCGGGCGTCGATGAACGCCCAGACCGTGAGGACCGCCGGAAGCATGAACGCTTCCTCTTTGGACCCCATCGCCAGCGCCGCGAAAAGCGCTGCGGCGACGCGGTGCCGGAGGGTGAACGCCGACGCGGCGGCCACACCCCACAGCGTCAGAAGGAGCGCGGTGCGCCCGCTCGTCCACAGCACCGCCATGTTGATGCCCTGGAAATTCAGGGCCCAGAGGAGCGCCGAGGCCGTGGCAGGAAATGATGCCAGCCCGAGCGCGCGCAACAGTAAGACGAGCGCGCCCAGGCAGGCATAGAGCATCGCCAGATTGGTGAGCCCGTAGCCGAGCGGCTCGAGGCCGAACACCGCGTAATTGAGCGCAAAGCTCACCGACACGACCGGCCTGAAGAACCCCGTCGGGGCCTCGAGCAGTGTCGACCAATCGCGCGACGCCAGAATCCAGCCGAAGTCGTCTTTGACGAACCCGTGGCCGGCGTCGCACGCGTAGGCGGCGGCGATGAGACAGAGCGCGCCGCACGCAAGCGCACGGGTGAAGAGTCGCGACATCGAGGGGGCTAGAATAATTGCAATGACCCTCCATCGTCGACCGCGTCCAGGGCTGAGTTTCCCGTGATGGCGTGGTTCCGCAAGTGGCTGATCCTCGGGCACCGCTGGCTCGGCATCGCGCTCGCGTTGCTGTTCCTGATGTGGTTCGTATCGGGCATCGCGATGATCTACGCGCGCGACATGCCCCGGCTGACGCCGGAGACGCGGCTCGCGCGCCTGCCAGCCCTCGATCTGTTGCGTGTGCGGGTCTCCGCCTGGCAGGCCGCCGAGCGCGCGGGGCTCGCCAGGAGTCCGGTGCGCGTGATGCTCCTGACGGTCCAGGATCGTCCCGCGTATCGTTTCGGTGGCGTGCAGCCGACGACGGTGTTCGCAGACACCGGCGAGCTGATGTCCCCGGCCAGCGAGCGAGACAGCGTGGCGATCGCCACTCGGTTCATGGGCGTATCGCCTCCAGCGCTTCGGTACGTCCGCCAACTGGACCGAGCCGACCAGTGGACGATCGCCGAGCGCCGGCGGCTCCCGCTGCACAAGATCGCCGTCGACGACGCGGCGCGAACGGAGCTGTACGTGTCGGCCGGGCTCGGCGAGGTCGTGGTCCAGACGACGCGTGCGAGCCGCGCGCTCGCGTGGGTGGCGGCCATTCCCCACTGGCTGTATTTCGCGCCGCTGCGCCTGAACGACGCCGTGTGGCGGCAGGTGATCCTGTGGACGTCGGGTCTCGGCGCGATGTCGGTCGCCATCGGCCTCGTCCTCGCGGTCACGCAGTTCAGGGTGGCCTACGCCAGGTTGATGCGCTGGCATTACGTGTCGGGCGTCGCGTTCGGTGTGTTGACGCTGACGTGGGTGTTCAGCGGGCTCTTGTCGATGGAGCCGTTGAACTGGGCGGCGAGCGAACGGCCCGGGCCATCGATCGCCCCCGCGCTCGGCGGCGGCGCGCTGGACGTGTCGTCGTTCCCACCCATCGACGCGACCGCCTGGACGAGGGCGCTCGCCGGGCGCCGCGCCAAGGAAATCGACTTCAGGTGGATCCGAGGCGCGCCGTGGTTCGTCGCGCGGGGCGCCGCGGCCGAGCCGCTGCTCGTCCGGGCGCAGCCACTCGAGATCCGCGGCGAGCCGTTCAACACGCGAGGCATCGTGGACAGCGTCGCCGCGGCAAACCGTGACTGGGCGATCGTCGACGCCGACGTGATCTCGTCGTACGACGCGTACTACTACGATCGCGACCGGCGGGCGCCGCTGCCCGCGCTTCGAATCCGGTTCGACGATCCCGACCGGACATGGGCGTACCTCGATCCGCGGATGAACGAGGTTGTCGCGCGGCTCACGCGGCGGCAGCGCGTCGAGCGGTGGCTCTACCACGGCCTGCACAGCCTCGACTTCTCGTTCTGGTACTACAGCCGCGCGTGGGACGTCGGCATGATCGCGCTGCTTTCGGGAGGCGCAATGCTCAGCGCGATCGGCGTGCTGATTGGCTGGAGACGAGTGCGGCGGAATTTGAGATCGTCCTCTACTGGAGCATGCCGATGAGCCGTCCCTGCACGGCGATCATCACCCAGACGGCGATCGAGATCAGTCCCACGACCTTGCCCCAGACCGGGCCCAGCCGTGTTTCGTCCGCTTGCGTGACCTTGCGACGCACGGTGAGCGTGAAGGCCAATGCGAACAGGACGAGGTACATCTTGAGCCAGAACTGGTCGCTGTAATACGCCTTCATCGGGGTGGCCAGGAGCTGAAGGAGTCCCGTGGCGAGCATCGCCAGGAATCCGCCGATGAGCCACGGCTGGGCGTCGAGCGCCACCTGGGCAAGCGGCTGCTCCCTGATCCCGCGTCCGAGCAGACGCAGGTCGACCATCAGCACCGCGCCCAGGAACACGGTCAGCGAGAGGAGGTGCGCGACGTTGACCGCCGCCACGAAATACCCGGACTCGTCGACCGCGACGCCGAACCGGAGGCTCTCGAGCCACTGGAAAAACGGAAGCAGCATGGGGCGACCTACTCGAACGTCATCCAGTTGTAGGCGGTGATTCGTCCGAACACCACGACGCCCGCCCAGAGGACGAGAGAGAGGGCGCCAGCCAGTCTGGCGCCCAGGGGCACCCTTTGACTCGAATCCCACGCGGCGACGGTCCGATACGTGGTCAGGTGAAACACGAGGGCGTTCACGCCGGCCGCAACCATCAAGGCCATCTTCAGCCAGAAGAAGACCTTGCCGTAGTACCGCGTCGGCTGGCCGTACAGCAGCACGAATCCGCTGACGGAGGCGAGCCCCATGGTGAACATCTGCCAGGGGAACAGCTGTTTCTGGACCTGAGACAGCGCCGTCCGCCTGTAGGCGATCCCCAGCAGACGCAGGTCCATCATGACGATCAGCCCGGCGAACAGCGCCATGCTCACCGCGTGAAACGTCAGCAGGTAGGGATAACCGTAGATCGACTCACGGATGGCGACGCTCGAGGGGAACTCGTTGACCCACTCGAACCAGCTACGCAGCGACACTAGGCGCTCGCCTCGCTTCTTATTAACGTGGGGCTCCGCCCCACACCCCGGCTCGGTCGCTTGCGCCCTTCGACTGGCTCAGGGCGCCCCGAGCATCGTCGAGGGGCGGGGACCCCTACGCCCCGCGCCGCTCCCTCGCAGGCGCGCCGTGCGCGCCTCGCCCGCTATGCGGTACGAGGACAACATTCTCGTTTCGACCAGCATAACGGGCCAACTTCTAACTTCAGGTGGCCGGCTTTCTTGGCAACCTGCTAAGGCGTGCAGCGCGGCGGCGCGTCGCGGTACTTCGTGTGGCAGTTCTCGCATGCGCCCGCGACATCGTTGGTGGTTTCGCTCGCGAGGTCGCGGTTCTTGGCCTGCGCGGCCTTGAGCATGGCCTGCGAGGCCTTGCGGAGGTCCTCGACAAACGGCGCCCAATCCTTTTGATTCACCGGGACCGGACGGCCGTTCTCGCAAGTGCGTCCGGGCACCATGAGCAGGCGCGCCGACTCATTGAGCGCAATGGCGGCGTTCTCGACCACCTGCCAACCCGTGTAGATCCCGGAGAAGCTCGCGCTCGCGCCGCTGCCCTCTTCCTTCTTCCCAAACGTGTCGGGATCCTTCGACTGGACGTCGAACAGGATGTTGGAGTTGGGGAAGAGGATCCCGCGCATCACCTGCGCGAGGCTCCCGACCGGCTTCTGGGTGGGGGCCTGCGCGGCGGACGCGATCGTCAAGACAAACAGCGCGCACACAACCGTAAAGACTCGCATGTCCTTCACCTCCTTGGTAAACGAAGCTTAGTCTCAAACCGACGAAAAAAACGAAGTCTCTGGGTCGAAGAAGCTTCGTTACTTGGCGTTGACGATTTCGTCGATGTACTTCTGGTGGCAGTTCGTGCAGGCGACGTAGACCTCCCCTCCCGCGTCGAAGAGCTTCTGGACGTCTTTCGCATCGGCGGCACGCCACGCGGCGGTTCCCGTGTCGACGAGCTCTCGAGAACGCTGCATCCACTCGCCTCCGTCCTTCGCGCGAGGCGCCATCATCAGCAGGTTGCCCGCTTCGGTGAGGGCGATCGCGTCATTGCGCACGGCCGCCCATTCTTCGTCGTTCTTGGGCTTGCGTTCCTCCTCGCCCTGAGCCGTCACGATCCACCCCGTGGCGTCCCAGATCTCGTCGGCGGCGGGATCGATCACGGCGTTCATGAGCTGTTTGACGTCGGCCACCGGTTTGAACGGGGGCGGTTCTGGCCCCCCGGTGCAGGCAGCGCCCGCGAGGATGGCGATCGTCACAAGCTGGAGCGTCGTGCGCCTGGCCTTCATCCCGTCCTTCTCCTTGACATTGGATTCAATTCCCGTATATTCGACCATCGGTTGGAGGGGTTTGTCAAAATGCGAAAAAGGCTTAGCGGCGTCCTGGTCGCGATGGCGGCGACCGCCGTCGGCGCAACCTTTGCTCTGAATGCGGTGCCAACGGCCGGACAAGCGCCGGCCGCCTATCGCGCGCCCCGCGGGCAGGACGGTCATCCCGACTTGAATGGGATCTGGCAGGCGTTGAACACCGCGAACTACGATCTCGAAGCGCACGTCGCCAGACCGGCCATGGCGCTCAGGCCAGGCCCGTATGGACCGCTGCCGGCGGCGCCGGTGCTCGCGCTCGGCGCGGTCGGCGCGGTGCCCGGCGGTCTGGGCATCGTCGATGGCGGCGAGATTCCGTACAAGCCGGAGATGCTCGCCAAGAAGAAAGAGAACCAGGAGAAATGGCTCGAGCGCGATCCGGAGATCAAGTGCTATCTGCCGGGCATCCCGCGCGCGACCTACATGCCGTTTCCGTTTCAGATCTTCCACAGCTCCAAGGCGATTTTCTTCGCGTACGAGTACGCGGGCGCCGTCCGCAACATCTACTTGAAGGATCCCGGGCCGGCGCCCGTCGATTCGTGGATGGGACAAGCGGTGGGCAGATGGGAAGGCGAGACGCTCGTCATCGACAGCACCGGCTTCAACGACCAGTCCTGGTTCGACCGCGCCGGCAACTTCCACAGCGACAAGCTCCATGTCGTCGAACGGTTTACGCGGACCGCGCCTGACCACCTCCTCTACGAGGCGACCATTGAAGATCCCGACGTGTTCACGCGGCCGTGGAAGATCAGCATGCCGCTCTACCGGCGGGTCGAGCGGAACGCGCAGCTGATGGAGTTCAAGTGCGTCGAGTTCGTCGAGGAGCTGATGTACGGCCAGTGGCGAAAGAACCCGCTTCCCCGGTAAAATAGGGGGCCTTGGAGGGTCTGATGCGTGCTCGAGTCCTGGCCGTTTTTGGCGCCCTGGTGGTCGCGGCGGCGGGGGCGTCGCTGCTGACCGTATCGGTCGCCGGCCAGACGCCGGCCGCTGCGGCGAAAACGGCCAAGCCCGCCGCGGCGAAGTTCCGGACGCCTGAAGGTTATCCGGACTTGCAGGGGCTGTACAACACCGCGACGCTGACGCCGCTCGAGCGGGCCGATCCCGCCAAGCTGGTGATGACCGACGCCGAAGCGGCGGCCATCGAGCGGACCGAGGCGACGCGCATCGAGCGCGCGGCCCGGCCAAGCGACGGCGGGCGCGATGCGCCGCCCGTCGGCGGCGACGGATCGACCGGCGCGGCCGGCAACGTCGGCGGCTACAACAACTTCTGGATCGACCGGGGCACGTCGGTCATCACGGTTGACGGCCAGCGCCGGACCTCGCTCGTGGTCGACCCGCCCAGCGGGCGCGTGCCCCAGGTGAGGGCCGAGGCCATGCGAAGAAACGCGGCCGCGGTTCGTGCGGCACCGACCTCCGACGCTCCGGAAAACCTCGAGACAACCGCACGCGGCGCGTACGACAACCCGGAGCAGCGGCCGCTCGGCGAGCGGTGCATCCTGGGATTCGGATCGACGTCGGGGCCGCCCTCGCTGCCGGTGCTCTACAACAACTTCAAGCAGATCGTGCAGACGAAGGATCACGTGATGATCCTCGTGGAGATGAATCACGACGCGCGCATCATTCCGCTCAACAAGCCTCACGCGCCCGCCAGCATCCGCAAGTGGATCGGCGACTCGGTGGCGCGCTACGAGGGTGACGCGCTCGTCATCGAAACGACCAACTTCACCAACAAGACGCGGTTCCGCGGCGCCTCGGACAACCTGAAGGTCACCGAGCGGTTCTGGCGCGCCGACGAGAAAACGATCATGTACCGGTTCACGGTCGAGGATCCGACCACGTGGGCGACGCCGTGGACGGGAGAGTATCCGTGGGTGGCGGCCGAGGCCGACGACCGGCTCTACGAGTACGCGTGCCACGAAGGCAACTACGCGCTCGGCGACATCCTGCGCGGCGAACGGTTGCTCGAAGCCGAAGCGGCGGCGGTCCAGAAGAAGTAGAGGTCGAACGGGAGTCGGTGTAGCTCAGAAAGCAGGGCGAGGGAGACATGAGAACAACGAGAAGTACGGTTATCGCAGTGCTGGCCGGCGCGGCCGTCTTGATGGCGGCGGCGGTGCCACTCGTGGCGCATCACGCGTTCGGTGCGGAGTTCGACCCGAATCGGCCTGTCCTGCTCAAGGGGAAGGTCACCAAGGTCGAGTGGGTCAACCCCCACGCGTGGATTCACCTGGCCGTGACGAAGCCCGACGGCACGACGGAAGACTGGATGGTCGAAGGCGGAACGCCGAATACGCTCCTCCGCCGCGGGATCAACAGGAATTCGCTGCTCAAGGACACGGAGATCATCGTCGACGGCTATCAGAGCAAGGACCGGTCGAACCGGGCCAACGGCCGCGACATCACGTTCCCCGACGGCAAGAAGCTGTTCATGGGATCGTCGGGCACGGGCGCGCCGCGCGACGGCCGCGACCCGACCGAGCTGCCACCTCCGGGACGATAGAGCCGGCGGCGCGATATTTCAGATTGTAGATTTCAGATTTCAGATTTGATCGAACGATTGAATCTGGGAGCCCGGAGTCTGCAATCTGAAATCCAATCTGAAATCTGAAATTCCCTGTATCGGTCGTGCACGACGTGCCACATGCACTACCGGCCGAACTGTGGCCGGCGCCCGTCGCCAGAGCCTTCAACGCCTCGATAGTCGATAGTCGTTAGTCGTTAGTCCCGAGCCCCGAATCCCGAGCCCCGAGTCCCGTCAGCGAGGGATTCGCCCAAGCAATTCCCGCGCTCGAACGCCGAACTGCCCATCGTCGGCGATCTGCTCGGCGAAGCCGCGCGCGTCGTCCCGGCGTCCCAGGTTGAAGCTCGCCGCGGCGGCGTTGAACCAGCAGTTGGCGCGCATGCGGGCGTTGGCGGCGATTTGCTGCTCGCGCTTCGCGATCTGGCGGTCGCGCCGCTCGGGCGTGAGATTCGCCGCCGTTTGGAACCGCGCGATCTCGCCGCGCAGCGCCGCTTCTTCCTTGTCGAAGCACCGGGCCGAGTCGCCGGCCACCTGCGCCGACAGATCCCACTCGCGCTGCTCGGACAGGACGATCTGCAGGTAGTGCCCCGTGTCGCAGTCTGCTCGCCGCTTCAACGAGACCTCGAGGCGCTGCCGCGCGACGTCGAGCTGCCGGCGATTGATCGCGATGATGCCGGCGAGCTTCGGCACGTCGGGGTTCACCATCAGACGCTCGGCGAGCTCCACGTCTTCCCACGCCAGGTCGTGCTCGTCGAGCTGTTCTTCATTGAGCGCGCGCCAATAGCGGGCGTCGCCGGGATTCCGCCCGGTGGCCAGCAACTCGTCGGTCGCGGCAATGGCGTCGGTGTGGCGCGTGAGGTACGTGAGCGTGCGAATCCTTCCGAGAAGCGCATCGGCGTGCCCAGGCACGAGCAGCAGTGTCTTCCCATAGAAATCGAGCGCGCGATCGAAGTCTTCGGCCGTCATCGCGGTATTGGCGATCGCGATCGTCACCGAGGGCCAGTGCGCGCGCCACTCGTACGCCGCGCGGAACGCCTTGTCGGCCGCCTCGAGGTCCGGCGTGCCGCCCGGCGCGCCCGGCCGCGGCTGCCCGGCGAGCGCCGCGAGGCCCAGATAGAAATGCACCTCGCCAAACCGCGGCTCCTGGTCGAGTAGCCGCTGCAGGACATCCACGCGTCCGCGCGCGCAGGCGACTGTGTCCTTGAAGGCCACGAGTGGCGCGCTCGCCGACTCGCCCACGATTGCGGCGCGATCGGCGCTGCCTGCAACCTGGGATCCGTAGACCCCACAAGCAAAGGACAGCCAGAAGTACGCCCCGACACGATCGCCGGGTATCCGCTCGCGCAAAAACTCCGTCCACGGTTTCTGACTCTGGGAGAGCCGGACCATCGACAGCGTCTGCGACTCGAGCGTGACGATGCTCATCGGCCCCGCGGGTCCGGCAACGATCACATCGGCCATCTCGGCGATCGGGGCCAGTTCGGGCGCCAACAGCGGAGCGGCGTCGAGCATCTGATGCGCGCTTCTCAGGTGCCCGCTGTCGAGGAAGCCGAGCTCCTGCTCGCGCACCGAGATGAGCATCCCGCTGCGAATGGCCGCCGCGGTCGCCGTCCCGCCCACGATCGGATCGTCTCGAAGCGTGAGGAAGTCGCGGTAGGCGTCGAGCAGGCAGTCGAGACATCCGGCCAGCATCTGCGAATTCGCCGCCTCGAGCCGCGCCGTTGGACTGGGGCCGGCGGTCGCGATGACGGCCGGCGCCTTCGGCGCGCACGCGCCGAGAAGGCTGGCGAGCGCTAACAGAGCACACGCGGTCCGGCTAAAGCCGGACCCTACGACGGCGCCTCGCTTTATGGCTACTCGCACCAAGCCATGACTCCGTGCCAACGAATGGCCGCGAGCGCAGCGGCCACTTGATACCGAGCAGCGCGGCGTGGAGAAATGTGCGCGACAGTCGGTTAGACACCGGTTGTTCCATTGTGGCCACGTCCTACTGACAGCGCAGCGCGATCGACGGATCGACACGCGTCGCACGCCGCGCCGGAATGAACGCCGCCAATGCCGCAACGCAAGCGAAAAGCAGGGCCACGCCGAAAAACGTCGCCGGGTCGAGTGGCGTCAGACCGAAGAGCATCGCGTTCAGGTACCGCGTGACCGCAGCCGCACCGGCAGCACCCAGAACCATGCCAACAGCCGTCAACGCGATGCTCTGGCCGAGGACCAGCTTCATCACTTGTGAACGCCTGGCGCCAAGCGCCATCCGAATTCCAATCTCGCGCGTCCGCTGAGCCACTGAATACGCCAGCACACCATAGATCCCGATGGCCGACAGCGCGGTCGCGACGCCGGCAAAGAGCGCGAGGAGAACGGCGTACATGCGCGGCCGCGAAATCGTGCTCGCCACGAGCTCGGTCATCTCGGCCACGTGGAACAACGCGGACCCAGCCTCGAGATCGCGAACGATGCCACGGATGCTGGCAGTCACGACCGCGGGATCCACCGATGTACGAACCGCGAAGTAGGCGCCACCCGGAAACAGCGGGCCCGTCCCCGTCCATTGGCGGAGGTCGGCGAAGAACTGCGGCTCGGGTTCCCGGTCGAGGCCAAACTGCCGCACGTCGTCCACGACGCCGACGATCTCCCACGGAACGATATCGCGTCCCATGAAGACCGGGCGTCCAAGCGGATTCTCACCAGCGAATTCTCGGCGCGCGAGCAATTCGTTGACGAGCAGCGCGCGCGGCCGCCCGGCTCCGTCGGTTTCGTTGAAGCCGCGGCCGGCGGCGATGCGAATGCTCATCACGTCGAGATAGTCTTTGCTCACGAATCGAGCGTCTGGCGCATCCGGCGTCGGCCGCCTGTTGGGATCGGGCCACTTCCACAATCCTCCGGCCGTGTCCCTCAGGCCGATCATCGGGAGCTGGTTCGCATAGGCCGCCGAACTGACGCCAGGCACGAGCCGCAACCGCGCCACCAGCTCCTCGGAGAACGTTCTGAGCCGTGCGTCCGGATAGCGATCGAGCGGTAGACTCACCTGAAACGTCAACACGCCGGCCGGGTTGTAACCGGGATCGACGCGCGAGAGGGCAACGACGCTCCGCACCAGAAGCCCGCCGCCGACGAGCAGCATCATCGCCATCGCGATTTCTGCGACGACGAGAGCGGATCGGACGCGCAAGTGACCCCAGGAGCCGAAGCTCGAATAGGCGGTCGCGGCGCTTTCTCGGAGGACATCCATCTGACTGGCGCGAGCCGCGTACAGCGCAGGCGCGAGCCCGAAGATCACTCCGGCGACCGTGGCGATGGCGGCGGTGAACGCCAGCACGTCCGTGTTGAGAACAACCTCGTCGAGCCGCGGCAAGCCGCCGGCAGGAAGATCGATGCGGGTCAGCGTCGTGCCCAGGTCCTTCAGGAGCGCGATGCCGCCCAGCGCCAGAAACGCGCCCGCGACGCCGCCGGCCGCCGACAGAATCAGGCTCTCGGTCAGCAAATGACGAATCAAGCGGCCGGGCCCCGCGCCGAGTGCCACGCGGATGGTCATCTCGCGGTGCCGCGATGCGCTTCGCGACAACAGCAGGTTCGCCACGTTCACGCAGGCGATGAGGAGGACGAAGCCGACGGCCACCGTCAGCGTCAGCAAAGCGGGCCTGACGGGCGCCACCAACGCGTCCTGCTCGCGCACGAGGTCGTAGGTGGTCGCCGGCGCATGTCCTCTGATAGCGCGGACGATCGGGCCGACTTCGGCCGCGGCTGCCGCGAGCGCGACCCCGTCCGACAGGCGGGCAACGATCGAAGCGCGAGGCGCGGCGCCGCCTGCGACAGCCTGAAACGGCGTCCAGAACTGCGTCTGACGGTTGGGAAACACGAAGGCAGGCGGCATCACGCCAACGACCAAGTAGCGGGTCTGACGCCGTGGGCCGAGCACCGAATCGAAGGTCAGCGTGCGGCCGACCGTCCGCGGGTCGGCGCCGAAATGCCGCTGCCACATCGAGTGGCTCAACAGCATGACCGCCTCGGCGCCTATAGCCTCGTCGGCCGGATTGAACGCGCGCCCGACGAGCGGCCGCACGCCGAGCATCGAGAGGATCGCGGCAGATACTCGTGTGCCATGCAGGCGGGCACCCTCTTCGGCGCCGTTCAGCGCAAGCAGGAACGCGCTCGCCGTGCCAATGTCCGAGAGCGTCCGCGTCCGCGACTGCAGGTCGGCAATCTCGGCGGCCGTCAGGCTGACCGCCGCCCGCAACGGCGCGCGTGTCGGCGAATCGGCCGCCGTCAGGTTCGCCATCACCCGCACGAACCGCTGCGAGTCCTTATACGGCAGCGGCTTCAGCAGGACGGCATTGACGACACTGAAGATGGCCGTGTTGGCGCCGATGCCCAGCGCGAGCGTCAGGACGGCGACCGTCGCAAAGCCGGGATCCCGGGCCAGAGACCGCAGCGCGTACCTGGTGTCTTGCCGGAGGTCGTCGAGAACGCCGAGCGCGGTCACGGCCGGATCACGAAATTTGCCGTCACCTTCATGCGCACTTCGATGGGCTCGCAGTTGAGCAGCGTCTGCGAGAATTCCCATCCGCGAACCGCTTCGACCGCCTCGACGCCGAGGTCGGGATCGGGCGTGTTGACGACCTGTACCTCACGAACCGTTCCATCGGTATCGATGCGCGCGTCGAGCACGACGACACCACCGGTGCCGGCGAGTCGCGCGTTCTCGGGGTATCGCGGCCGAACGTCAACGAGCTTCCGGGGCGCCTTGATGTTGCCGCCGATGGGTCCAGGCGAGCCGGCACACGCGGGCGCCTCGCGCGGAACGCGGGATGCCCCGCGCACAACGCGCACAACAGGCTTCCCAGCCGACGCGGCCGAGGCGCTTGCCGTAATGGTGATCGTCTCTTCCAGCGATCCGACTTGCAGGGCGAGGTCCCGCTGGACATCGCGACCGATGACGGTGACCGTCCCCTTGAGTTTGGCAAACCCCATGAGCTCCGTCTCCCACGTGTAGTCGCCAGGTGGCAGCCCGACGAACTCGAACCGGCCCGTTCCGTCGGTCTGCACCTCGTGTTTCGCCTGGCTCTGGCTGTTCGTGAGAACCAGCCTGACGCCCGGAAGAACTCGATTCGACGGGTCGAAGACCGATCCCGAGAAGGTCACGAACGTCTGCGCGGCGCCGAGGCCCGCGATAAGTACGGTCATGGCCACGACGGCCATCGTGGTGGCGATCCGCGCCGGGCGCGTGAGGGGACTGCGATTCGTGCTGCCGTTCAACATGGCGCTGAATCTCCTTTCGAGACTCGACGGGCGGGCCATTGCCGGTACCGGAAACCAGGGCTGGCGCTCGTCCCGGATCGATCGGGCGAGATCCAGCAGATGCGTCGCGTACTCGGGAGCCTCGACGCCCCCGCCGAGCACGGCGTCGTCGCAGGCGTGCTCGCTTTCCTGACGGAGGCGTTTCGACGCCATCCAGATGAGCGGATTGAACCAGTACACCGCGCGCAGGCACTCGGCCGCGAGCTGCGTCAGCCAGTCGCCGCGCTGGATGTGCGCGAGCTCGTGCAGGAGCACCACGCGAATGCGATCGTCGGACCATTCGCCCGCCCCGGCCGGCAGGATCACAGTCGGTCGCCGGAAGCCCCAGGTGACCAGCAGCGTCGGATGGTCGCTCTGGAGGAGCCGCACGGGCCGGCGGAGTCCCCACGCGCGCGAGAGATCCGCGGCCAACTCGGCCCACGGCCCCTCAGTCACCCGCTGCGATCGCGTGGCGATTCTCGAGAGCCGCCAGAACCCGGCGGCCAGGACGAACAGACTCAGCCCGGCGCCTGAGGCCCAGACCCAGCCGATCAACCGGCCTGGATCGTCGACCCCGCCGGGTAACACGAACAGCTCGCTCGCGGAGCCCGGCGCTGCCGTCGACGAGGTGGCCGCGCCGATCGGATCGGCGGGCTGCGCGGCGCGGGACAACGCCGCGGGCGGGCTGACGTTCCACCGAGGCGCGAGAGGTCCGACAAACGGCGCCACAGCTGCGCACACGACAGCCGCCGACAGCAGCCAGTGGCGCAAGGCCGCCGACCGGCGCCGCAGAAGAGCCGCTGCTGCGAGCGCGGCGGCGATGATGACCGAGGCCTTGATCGCGCTTTCCAGCAGCAGACTCATCGCGCACCTTCCTTTCGGGCTTTCGCAATCAACTCGGCGATGCGGTCGAGCTCCTCGTCGGACAATCGCGCGCGTTCTCCACCCAAGAGCGCGGCCACCGTCTGCTCGGCCGACCCGTCGAAGAACGTCTCCATCAGGTGCTTGAGCGCCGACTTGCGCGCGGTGCGCCGGGTCACCGCGGGCGCGTACACGTAACGCAGTCCCTGCTCGTCGTGCCGAACGTGGCCCTTCTCCTCCAGCACGCGCAACTGGGTGCGCACGGTGGAATCGCTCGGGTCGCCCGGCAGGTCCCCCATGACTTCGCCCGCCGTGGCCTTGCCGCGCCGGTACAAGATGTCCATGATCTGCCGCTCGCGTCGCGTCAGGTGGATGGCTTTCGTCATGTTACTTATATAACACTTCGGCGATATACATAACACCACCGCCGGCGTGTGTCAAGCGCCAGCTTCAGCGCTGCCAGCGCGGGCCGCGGGCAGGCGCCGGACCCGGAAAAACCACCGCTTGAGCGCCTCGGTCGCGACGACGTACAGACAGGCGATCGCGCAGAGCGTGAGGAGCAGCGAGCCCGGCAGCGGCACGAACCCGAGCAGTCCGACGAACGGCAGATACGGTATCGCCACCGCCACCGCGACGAGCACCGCCGTGGACGTCGCAAGCAATGTGCCCGGCCGGCTTCGGAAGAACGGCCGGCGCGTCCGCACCACAAGCGCGATCACGAGCTCGGTCAGGAGCGATTCGACGAACCACGCCGTGCGGAACAGGTTCGGCGCGGCCCGAAACGGCCCGAGCAGCACCAGAAACGTCATCACGTCGAAGACCGAGCTGAGCAGACCGTACTCGACCATGAACCGGCCGATGAACCGGATGTCCCACCGCTCAGGCCGCGCGACGAGCTCCGGATCGACGCGGTCGTCGGCCAGGCCGATGGCTGGAATGTCC
Organism: Acidobacteria bacterium RIFCSPLOWO2_02_FULL_65_29; assembly: GCA_001767435.1. Classification (GTDB taxonomy): domain Bacteria; phylum Acidobacteriota; class Vicinamibacteria; order Vicinamibacterales; family CAVVIG01; genus 2-02-FULL-65-29. The sequence goes on from MEKT01000157.1 coordinate 15,176, forward strand.
GACAGGAAGTTGTTGAGCAGGATCTGCCCGGCGAGCAGCGGAAGAAACGGCAGAAAGAGCGACGCGACCGCCATGCTGAGCATGTTGCCGAGATTGGCGCTCGTGGTCGTCAACACGTATTTGAGCGTGTTGGCGAACGTCCGGCGCCCTTCTTCGATGCCGCGGCGGATCACGTCCAGGTCTCGCGCCAGCAGCACGAAGTCGGCCGCTTCGCGCGCGACGTCGGACGCGTGCTCGACCGACAGGCTGGCGTCGGCCGCGTGCATGGCGGGCGCGTCGTTCACTCCGTCGCCGAGAAATCCGACGACGTGCCCTGTCTTCTTCAGGGCCAGGATGATGCGTTCCTTCTGATCCGGATCGACCTCGACGAACAGATCCGTCCGCTCAGCCTCGTGCCAGAGCGCCTCCTCGTGCATCTCGGCCAGATCCGCGCCGGTCAGCACGCGCCCGGCGCGCAGCCCGACGAGCGCGGCCAGGTGCTGCGCAACACGCTTGCTGTCGCCCGTGATCAGCTTGACCGATACGCCGAGCCTCGCGAGATTCGCCACCGTCTCGGCGGCGCCTTCCTTCGGCCCGTCGACGAAGGTCAGGAATCCTTCGAACGTCAAATCGCGCTCATCCCCACGGCCGTATGCCGGCTGCCGTTCGAGCACGCGCGTGGCGATGGCGAGCACCCGAATGCCACGACCCGCCCACTCCGCCGAGCGCGCCCGCAAGCGATCGCGTGCCTCCGCGTCCAGGTCCGCGCCGTCCGAGAATCGCGTGGAAGCCTCGAGGACGTGATCGAAGGCGCCTTTGGCGACGAGCAGACGCTGTCCATCGCGGTCGACGATGACGCTCACGCGCTTACGGACGAAGTCGAATGGAATCTCGGCGTGCTTGACGACGCGCGACAGGTCGGGCTGCCACGCCTGCGAGATGGCATCGTCGAGTGGGCTGCCCAGACCGGTCTCGAGTGAGGCGTTGATGGCGGCGAGCGTCAGCACGCCGGCCGACCGGTTGCCGGAGGGATCGTAGGCGCCCTCGAGCTGTACCACGCCTTCGGTGAGCGTGCCCGTCTTGTCGGTGCAGAGGACGTCCATGCTGCCGAGGTTCTCGATCGCGTTCAGTCGCCGGACGATCACGCCGTGGCGCGCCATCATCTCGGCGCCACGCGCGAGGCTCACGCTCAGAATGGCCGGGAGCAGCTCGGGACTGAGCCCGACGGCGAGCGCGACAGAGAACAGCAGCGTTTCGACCGGTGGCCGCCCACGGATCATGTGCGCGGCAAACACAAGGAGCACCAGTACGAACATCGCGCTCGTGAGCAGGTATCCGAAGCGGCGGATGCCGCGGTCGAAATCCGTCTCGGGAGGACGGAGCGTGAGGCGATGGGCAATCGCGCCGAATTCGGTCGACGGCCCGGTCCGCACTACGAGGCACCGGGCCATGCCGCTGCGGACGTTCGTGCCGAGAAACACACAGTTGGTGCGATCGCGAACCGCGGCCGACACGGGCACGATGCCGGGCCTCTTTTCGACCGGAAAGCTCTCGCCGGTGAGCACCGCCTCGCTCACGAAGAAGTCGGCCGCCTCGAGGACGACGGCGTCGCCCGGAACGAGCGATCCGGCCGAGAGCACCACCAGATCGCCCGGCACGATGTCTTCGAGCGGGACCGTGACGCTCATGCCGCCGCGCACCGCGGTGGTCCGCGTGCGCACCGTCGCCTGCAGCGCGGCGACGGCGGCGTGGGCGCTGTACTCCCTCGAGTAGCTGATGCCGACGCTCGCCACCACGATCACGAGCACGATGGCCGCATCGACGAGTTGGCCCGTCGCGACCGACGCAATGGCGGCGAATACGAGAATGAGCAGGAGAGGATTGCGCAGTTCGCTGGCAATCGCGCGCGCGCGCGAAAAGGACGAGCGGGACCGCAACTGATTGGGGCCGGCCGACCGCAAGCGCGTCTCGGCCTCGGCCTGCGACAGACCGTCTGGTCCCGACTGTAGGCGGTCGGTCAGCGTCTCGCGCGCGAGTGTCCAGTACGCCTCGACGGGCGTCACCGCGCGCCCGCCTGCTCGCCGGGCGGGCGCCGGTCGGCGGCCGATGCGCGCGCGCAGATCTGGTCGATGCGCGCCAGCACGGCCGCCTCGTCGGCCGGATCGCGCGGCACGTCGAGTCCTTCCTCGAGTTGCAGCTCGATCTTGAACCACCAGTTCGGTTGAAAGGTCGCGTGGACGGGGACGTTCGCGAGCGCGTCGGTGAGACCGTGCGTCACCGAAAATCGCGTGACGTGGCCGGTCGCGCGGTTGCGGATCGCGTACTCGCCTTTGACGAGATCGCGGAACGTCCGCGAACGCGTCCTCAGCTGGCCGACGCGCTCGAGCGTCTGGAGCCGCAGATCGTACTCGGCGCCCTTGTAGACGTACACGATTGGCGCGATCCGCGGCGGCCACGGCTCGCCGCCGCGGACGGCCTCGGTGCCCGCGTGAATCATTCGTTCGAGCGCGGTCAGCAGTCCAGGCGCGGCGCCTTCCGAGCGCGCGGTCTGCCGCCGCTCCCAGCGGCGGGACGTAGCCAGGACCTCCAGGAGACCTCCGAACTGCCGATAGGTCACGTCGCGCCCGGCCCGAACCGAGGTGACCCAGGCCTCAGCGGTCGCCAATCCCGTCATCGAGCAGATGGCTCCGTACAAGGCCGGACCGGCGCCCGATGCGAGCCTGGCCTCCGCTTCGTCGAGCGAATCGGCGTCCGTGATGCTGCGAACGCCAAACGCGACGGAGGCCTCGCCGCGCTCCTCTTCGCGGATGTAGCCCCATTCGTTGATGCCGCGAGGCGCCTTCGCCGGGTCCGATCCGATGAGGAGGGCGAGCGCCCGCGCCCCGTCCTCGCGGGTGCGGACGGTCGCGCGGGCGCCACCGACGTTGTCGCTGCTCACCCAGAAGAGCAGCAGCCGTACGCGTCCGACAATCCGGTAGCGATAGTCGGCCGAGACGGCGAACGCTCCACGCCCCTCCTGCGCGACCAGCGAAGGCGATCCACCGCCGGCGCCGGCCGCAGTCGTGGCTTGCAGCCGGGATTCCCCGCCCGAACGCTGGTCCTCGATCAGCGGGAGCCGGCCACCAAGCCCGGAGAGCGAAAGTGACGCCGCCGTCGCGAGGCCGAGACATGTCCGGCAGACGCCAATGGCGATCATCGCGGTGACAGGCCCTGATGGCTCGAGATCATCTGAGCGTCGAGTCTCGCATCGTGACCGTAGATGTCTTCAGCAAACCTGACGGCGCCATCGGGCATGACCGCTGCCGTCGTGTAGAAGAGGATCACCTGAATGGGCCGCTTCACGGCCACGTGGAGCGTCTGCGGACCCGCCATCGCCGACAGGATGCGGTCGCGGGTCCATTCCGGCTGCTCGGCCAGTACCCACTCGGCCAGCCTCACGGGATCCTCGACCCGCACGCAGCCGTGGCTGAAATCACGGCGGCTCCTGGCAAACAGCGCCTGTGCCGGCGTGGCGTGCATGTACACGTTCTCTGCGTTGGGAAACACGAACTTGACCAGCCCCAGCGCATTCTGGGGTCCGGGACGCTGACGCAGCCTGAGGAGCCCCCGTGCGAGCCGCGCGAGGTTCTCCGGCGTCGCCTCCACCGGCGAGGCGTCGTCGCCTTCTCCGCGCACGATCTCCATGTTCTCTCGGCGCAGGTAATCCGGATCCCGGCGAATCGCCGGAAGCATGTCCTCGCGAAGGATCGAGACGGGCACGTTCCAGTATGGCCTGAAGATCAGCTCCCGCATGTCTTCGACGAACACCGGCGTCTGGGTGCCGAGCGCGCGGCCCACGATGACGCTCATCATGAAGGACGGCGCGCCGTCCGGAGGAATCGAGTCCCACCCCCACAGCTGGAACATCGGAATATTGATCGCGACGAGACGTCGCTCGCCGATGTCAGGCAGCCATCGCAGCCGCTCGAGCGCCAGCTCGATCTGGCGCACGCGCCACGCCAGGGGAACTGCCAGGGCCGCGTGAGTCTTGCGGCCGAGGATGCCGTCTTCGTCGAGGCCGTGCCGGCGCTGAAATCGCCGCACCCCCTCCACGACTGCTCCTTCGTACAGCGCGGACGCCGCGGGTACGGGTGCGTCCGCAGGCAGGTCGCCCATGGAGACCAGCAGGCGAAAGAGCGACTGCACGCTCGCGAACGATTGCCCGGGCCGTACGACGCCGCCGGACGAAAGCGAAGCGATGGCCGAGGGAGGATTCTGAGCCAGCGATCGGTAGCGAAGCAGAGCGTTGCCCAAGCTGCGGTACTGGGCGAGCGGGGACTGGAGCGCCGACGCAGTTTCGCGGATTCCATGAGCCGCGAGACTGCTCAGTAGGAGTGCCGGAAAATCGTGTGCTTCGGCCGGAACATGCAGTCTGAAACCAATCGACCGTGGGTCGACGCGGCCCAGATGCAGGTCGCTGAACAATCTGAGAACGCTGACGCTCAATGCCGCGTCGAATCGCGCCACGTCCCGGACTGGCGGCGTCGCTTCGCGCTGAAGCAACGAGGCCAGGCTCGCGAGCTCGCCATAGCGATAGTCGTCCCGGGCGAGACCATCGTCGGCTGCCCGCTCGACGAGCGCCAGGGCATCGCGCGCGTCCTCGTTCGGACGGCCGGGCGGCTCTGTCCACAGCGGCGAGTAGGCCTGTGGCTCATAGAGGGCCGCCAGAGCCGCGCGCTCGCTCGCTGCCGGCGCCCCCGATACATGGGCGTCGGCCACACTCGCCCGGATTGCGGCGGCCACCTCGTTGGAGAACGGCTGAGCCGCCGCGCGAGCTGGTTGAGGGAGCGGCGCGGTGTCGGAGCAGGCCGGCACGCCGAGCAGTGCCGCCATCAGCAACGGCTTGAGCATCATCCCTCAGAGTGTTCCGAGCGCCGGAATGTCGGCGCGGGCCGGCGCTCATCCTTTGATGCAGACAAGCGGCTCGAGCCTCGCCACCTTGCGAGACAAGCCCGCTCGATCCGCAGCGTCGACGACGGCTGTCACGTCCTTGTACGCGCCTGGCGCTTCCTCGGCGACGCCGCGCGCCGACGGACTTCGTATGAGAATGCCTCGACTCGCCAGCTCCTCGATCACCTGGCGGCCATTCCACTGTCTGAGCGCCTGATGGCGGCTCATGCTCCGGCCAGCGCCGTGGCACGACGACCCGAACGATCGCGCCTCGCTGCCGCCGGCTCCCACGAGCACGTAGGAAGCGGTGCCCATGGTCCCGCCAATCAGAACCGGCTGGCCGATCGCCGACAGTGCGGGCGGCAGGTCGGGATGACCGGGGCCGAAGGCGCGCGTCGCGCCCTTCCGGTGCACGAACAACCGCTGGGTGCGGCCGTCCATCTGGTGCGATTCCACTTTGCAGGTGTTGTGCGACACATCGTAGAGCAGCGTCAGCTGCGACCGCGGCACGACTGAATCGAACGCGCGGCGCACCAGGTGCGTGATGATCTGCCGGTTCGCCAGCGCGCAGTTCGTCGCCGCCCGCATCGCTCCGAGATACGCCTCCCCCTCCGGAGAGTCGATCGGGGCACAGGCGAGTTCCCGATCGGGCACGTCGATGCCGTACCCCGGCGCCGCGAGCACCATGCGCTTGAGAAATTCCGTCCCGATTTGGTGGCCCAGCCCGCGCGATCCGCAGTGGATGCTGACAACGACGTCGCCCTCGCGGAGCGCGAAGGCCGACGCCGCCGCAGGGTCGAACACCTTCGCGACGTGCTGCACTTCGAGGTAGTGGTTGCCCGACCCAAGCGTCCCCATCTGGTCGCGCTGGCGCGTCTTGGCATGCTCGGACACCTCGCCCGGTTTGGCGCCCGACATGCGGCCATGCTCCTCGATCCGTTCCAGATCGGCCGCCATGCCGTACCCCTGTTCCACGGCCCAGCGCGCGCCGCCGGCGAGCATGGCGTCCATTTCGGGGCCGTCGAGGTGCAGACGACCGCCGCGGCCGACACCGGCGGGCACGCTGCGAGCGAGCTCGTCGGCCAGCCGCTTCTTCAGCGGCTCGACGAGCTCCCTGGTCAATCCCGTTGACAGCAGACGAACACCGCATGAAATGTCGAAGCCGACGCCACCGGCCGAAATGACGCCGCCCTGGTCTGCATCGAACGCCGCCACGCCGCCAATCGAAAATCCGTACCCCCAATGCGCATCGGGCATGGCGTAGGAAGCCCGCACGATACCTCGCAGGGTCGCGACGTTGGTCACCTGTTCGTAGACCTTCTCGTCCATCTCCTTGACGAGCGATTCGGTGCCGAACACGATGCCCGGCACGCGCATGCGCCCGTGTGGTTCGATCCACCACTCGACGTCGGACTTGCGAGAGAGCAGGGACAGATCCATGAGAGTTCAGAGTTCAGAGTTCAGACTGGCGACTTACGACTTGCGACTTGTGACTTCGATCACACGTCGACCACACACTGCGCCAGCCAGGATCCGTCGTCGCGCTCCTCGACGCGGAGCGCCGTGTAGGTCGCCCCCTTGATCTCGACGGCCGGTTCGTGCCGCACCTGATCGATCGTCTCACCCCAGGCGGTCGCGTGCAATCGACCGCCGTCGATCGCGACGGTGAAGGCGCCGAACACAAGGCGTCGCGTGGCCATTTCATAGACGAGCGCGTTCAGCCAGTCGACCAGCAGCACGTCGGCGGCGGGCGCTTCGCACGCAACCTGCACGGCAACCTCGGGACGAACGGCCGCCGGGTCGGTGACCGCACCGGTCAACGCCAGCGCCGCCTGCTCGAACGCCGCTTCTTTCGTCGGTCCCATGCCCCGGATGCCGACGTCGGCGCCGTGCGGGAAATGCTCCCACGCTGCACGCATCACCACGGGCTGCAAGCCGCCAGAGTCACTCGCGTGGGTTTCATGACGTGGCCTTCACCCTGCAGAAGAGCGACGAGCGGCTCGCCTCGGTCGTTCGGTCGTCACTCCGCGGCAACATCGAGCTGGCGATGCGCACAGATGCCAGCGAGCGCCGACACGACGTCCGTCGCGGCCACGCCCTTGGTGGCAAGGGCGATGTCGTTCAGCGAAATCACGCCCTGGAGTCGGCCGTTGGCATCGATGACGGGAAGGCGGCGGACTTGGAATGTCTTCATGGCGGCCAGCGCGTCGGTCACCGCGTCGTCGGGCAAACAGGCGTGGACATGGCTGCTCATCGCCTGCGCAGCCGAAATGTGCTCCGGAAGAAGCCGCCGCGTCGCCGTGGCCATACAGATGTCGCGATCGGTCACGACGCCTGCCACGGTGCCCGCCGCGTTGACAACGGGGAGGAACCCGCAGTCGTGATCCCACATCAGCTTGGCGGCCGCTGCGAGGTCGCTGTCCGGACGGCAGATGGCAGTCGGAGCCGACATCAGGTTTCGAACGATCGCGGTCTTGCCGGCAGTCTTTGCCACGGTGGCCTCCTCGGCTTCGAGATCTCGGGGTTTCGAGCGGCAGACTCTCAGAACAAGACATCATGCGCTCAGCTGCCTTCATGGAGCAACGGTCATACCAATGTTGAAATCGCTTCGAAGATCGACGCGATCGAGTGCATCGAAGCGCGACCGGCCTCGCGTTCGGCGCCGGGCTCGGAGCATGGGAACTTTCTCGCGAGGTGGGGAAAAGTTCGCTCAGACAGAAAACTGCTTCATGTGTCACGATCGTGGCCTTAGAAGATGTCTAGTGGCGCGCGCTTCGCCTTCGGCTCGTGCGAGCTCGATCCCGTCAGAAGGCGTCTGACCGCGTCCGAGGAGCCGGTCGCCATCTCCGACCGGCAACTGGACGTGCTCCTGCTGCTCGTCGCGCGGGCCGGTCAGATCGTGTCCAAAGACGAACTGCTGCAAGCGGGATGGAAAGACGTCGCGGTTGGGGATAACAGCCTGGAACAGGCCATCTCGAGCCTGCGCAAGATGCTCGGCCCCGGCCATGTCGAGACCGTCGCGCGGCGGGGCTACCGCTTCATCGCGGCCGTCGAGCGTCTGGCCGCGCGCGAAAGCGACGCGGCGCTCGACAATCTCCTGGCGCCGCATCGCGCGTTCATCGAAGGACGTGCGGCGCTCGAAACGCTCGAGGCCGGCAAGGTGGCCCACGCCCGCGAGGTCTTCGAAGGCGCGCTCGCGAGCGCGCCCGAGCACGCCTCGTCGCACATCGGGCTGGCCAACGCCTGCCTGATGCAGTTCGAGATGACGCGCGCCGACCCATCGCCAGACGCGGCGGCGCTCGCCGTGGCCGCTCATCACGCGCGTGACGCGTGCCGCCTGGATCCGCAGTCTGGCGAAGCCTGGGCGACGCTGGGCTTCGTGCTCGACCGCACCGGCAACCGCGTCGACGCGATCGCGGCATCGAAACGCGCCACCACGCTCGAGCCCGACAACTGGCGGCATTATTTTCGTCTCTCGTACGTGAGTTGGGGGGAGGAGCGCCTCAGGGCGGCTCACCGAACACTGACGCTTCTGCCCGATTTCCCGCTCGCCCATTGGCTGGCGGCGACGGTGCACGTGGCCAGGCAGGCGTTGCCCGAAGCCGAGCGCGAGCTGGCCGCCGCGCTCGCCATGAAGTTAGACGAGGACCGAACGAAATTCGCGGCCGTGGCCCTGCACTGGTTACATGGCCTGCTCCTCCTCGAGGATGGCGACGAGGCTCGCGCGATCGAGGAATTCGAGCGCGAGCTGGCGTCTGAACACGCCGGCCACTTGTACGCGCGCGAATGCTCGGCGAACACGTGGTACGCCCTGGGCGCCCTCAGGCGCCGGCAGGGCCACGCGGCCGAGGCTGCCGCGGCGTTCCAACAGGCCCTCGATCGCGTGCCCGCACACCCGCTGGCGCGCGTCGGCGTCTCCGCCGCCGGCGGCGCCGATCCCGCTCCGCCGCGCCTCCGGTCGATCGAGCATGCCGCGACCGACGGCGCGGCAGCGAGACGCGCCTTCGGCGCGGAGGTGGCGGCTCCGCCCGCCTTGTCAGTCGACAGCGCGCTGGTTCGAGCCGCGCAACTCGTCGTCGCCGGCGCACACGCCGACGCCGCCCGACTCGTCGATGACGCGCTCGCGCAGGCGCCCGACGGCAATGCCGGGTGGCTGTTGCCCATCGAACCGCTCCTCCACGTGTCGACCCACCCCGATCTCTGGGCTCGCGCCCTCGCGCGCGTGCGCAATCGCGCATCCTGAGACGTGGGGCTCCGCCCCACACCCCGGCTCGGTCGCTTGCGGGGACCCCTACGCCCCGCGCCGCTCCCTCGCAGGCGCGCCGTGCGCGCCTCGCCCGTTATGCGGTAACGAGTGCAAGATTCTCGTTTCGACCAGCATAACGGGCCAACGCGGGGCTCCGCCCCACACCCCCCGCCTCCGCTCTTCGAGCTCCGGCGAGGCTCGCCGAAGCCTTCGGCGCAGGCGGCGGCTCGGTCGCTCCCCCTGTGCGCGCCTAGCCATTCTGCGAAAGATCAGGACTTTTCAGCTGACCCGACAGGACTTCCCCGAAACCGCGCGGCACGATGGTGGCTGGGACGAGGCGCACGATCGCACGCCTCGTACGCCGCGCGAATGCGGCCACACTCTTTGGAGGATGTCATGAAAGACCACTCGTCAGCTCTCAGCCGTCAGCTCTCAGCCATCAGCTCGAGCCTCTCGGTCCACGGTCGACCGATGTTGGCGGGCACGGGCGCCGTCGGTCGGGCGACGTGCGCAGTCCTTCTTGTCCTGGGGCTCTCGGGATCCGCGATCGGTCAGACGCTTCCCCCCTACGCCAAGGAGGCCAACCTCTCCGGGCCCCGCTTCGGCCTCACGCTCCTGGCCGACGGCGTGGTCAAGAAACTGGCGGAGAGAGAGATCGAGGTCGGCCCGCACATTTCGCAATTCGGCTGGCAGTTCGAGAAGCAGTTCTTCACGCGGGACGGCGGCGTCACGATGGTCACCGAATGGGTGGCGCTCGTCGGCGGGCTCGAGCAGAGTGTCGTGCTCCCCAGCCTGAGCTGGATCGTGGGCGTGCGGACGCGAGACGGAGCCGAGTTCGGGATCGGTCCTAACATCACGCCCGCCGGCACGGCTCTGGTGCTGGCAACGGGCATGACGTTCCGGGCGGGGGCTGTGAACGTGCCGGTGAATGTCGCGGTGGTGCCGGGAAAGTCGGGGACGCGCGTGAGCGTGCTCTCGGGTTTCAGTCTGCGAAGGAGATGACAGAACAGGGCCTCGGGCCTCGGGGCTCGGGGCCCGCTATCGCGCGAACACGTTCTTCACGACGAACCACACGTTGGCGGGCCGCTCGGCCAGGCGCCGCATGTACCACGGGAACCAGTAGTCGCCATACGCGATGAGCACGCGCAGCGGTCGTCCCGCCTGTACAATCCGCTGCTGGAGCGGCCGCCGAATTCCGTACAGCATGGCGTATTCATACGCGGATGCCGGCACGCCGCGATCGCCGATGAAGGCCGCGAGTCGATCCACGAGGCGTGGATCGTGCGTGGCGATGTGCAGCAGCCCGCCCGGCTTCGAGCACGCGTGGCCAAGCACGCGGCAAGCCAGCGTGTAGAAATTCTCGTCGACGTCTTCTTTTCTCGAGAACGCGACAGACGCCGGTTCCAGGTACGCGCCTTTCACGAGGCGGACCGCCGCGCCCAGCGGCAGCAGGGATTCGAGATCCGTCGCCGTGCGACGCAGATACGCCTGTAGGGCGATGCCTATCCGGTCGGAGCACGCCCGCGTCTGCCGGAAAAGGGCGAGCGTCCGATCGACGTACGCCGAGCCCTCCATGTCGATCCACACAAGGTTGTCGCGCTCGGCGGCGCGATTGACGAGGCGCTGCAGATTCTGGAAACAGAGCCCGGCGTCGAAATCGAGCCCGAGCTGGGTCGGCTTCACGGAAATCTGCGCGCCGAGACCGGCCGCCTGGATGCGATCGAGCGCGTCGAGATACTCAAGGGTGACCCGATCGGCCTCGTCAGGCCGAACGAGATTTTCGCCGAGCTTGGTGAAGATCGTCCCAACGCCCAGGGCCTGCTGCGCGGACGCGGCGGCCATGGCGTCCTCCAGCCGCTCGCCCGGCATGAAGGCCGACACCGACCGGCGGACGAACGCGGTCTTGACGGCGTACTCGCGCAACCAAGCATTGGTCGACGCGGCAAGGAGGAGGCGTCGCGCGAGCACGCGCTACTATGTCTCAGCGCGCCACCGCAAGCGAAGCCCGCGCGGCATCACCTCCGGAGGCCGGTGATGCGCGTCTCGTATCCACCGAATCTCAGGTGGCGTGGGTCGCGACGGGGATGCTGGTCGGGGCGGGCTCGCCGACGGCCACCCGCGCGGGAAAGAATTGCGCAACCTTCCCTGCCGCGACCTCGAACTGCGCGGTGATGATGGGTTTGTGCCCCCCTTCCACCTTCGGCGTGCAGCCGCGGATCAACTGTGCGGCCCGGAGCGTGGCCAGTATCACGAATTCGAAGGCGCCGACGCCGGGCGGACGCTGAATCACACGGACCTCCACATCGGCCCCATCTTCACTTCATGCGCCGCATCACGCGAAGCGCGCGCGCGCCGCTCACCGAGTCTTCGAGCACTTCGAACGCGACGGTGTCGCCGACCTGGAGATCGTTGAAGAGGGTGCCCTGCCTCAAGTCTCCGCGATGAAAGTAGACCTGGCGATCGTCGCGCAGTCGGATGTATCCATGGCCCTGGCCGACGAGGATCCGGGCCACACGTCCGGTTGCGGGCTTGCCCTGCGGATCGTGCGGCCGCGACGGCTTGCCGCCGCGCTTGCCCACGTCCACACGCCTCGCCCCGTAGAAATATTCAGCGCCCATAGGGTTGAGAACGGGGCGGGGCACGAGCCCTGCCCCGACGTCCACAGCAGCTACCAGCGGGGCTCGGACCGACGACGACGCGAATCGCCGCCGCCGCCGCCGCCGAACCCGCCCGAGCGCGCCGGCTTCGGGCGCGCTTCGTTGACGGTGAGCCCGCGGCCGCCAAGCTGATACGCGTTCAGCTCGGTGATGGCCTTCTGCGCCTCTTCGTCCGTGCTCATCTCGACAAACGCAAATCCTCGCGCTCGCCCGGTGGCCATGTCGCGCATCACGGTGACCGTTTCGACGGTCCCGGCGCGGGCGAAGAGCTCGTGGAGCTCCGTTTCGCCTGTTTCGTACGGGAGGTTGCCGACGTAGAGCTTCCGACCCATGAACCTACTCCTCTGTCGCTATTGCGACCGCGGCGCCGCCAGGGCGGCGCACGCATCAGACGGTCCACCACGGATCCGTCCGTTGGATTTCGTCTCGTTGCTAGGCAGAACGTCAGGAGGAGCGAGTCAGGAAAGGCTCGTCACGCCCTCAGGCGGCACAGCACGTGGCTAGATCCGACCATGTGATTCTATCACCTTTCCCGATCGGACCGACGCCTTCGCCGGACCGCGCCGGCAGCGCTGGCCGTATCCCGCGTCGCCGGTCCTTGGCGGCGCCTGGCCAGCGGCTCGCGGCGAACAGGCACGGCGCGGGCCGCGCGGCTACAATATCGTGAAGGACCCTGATGCGCCGCTCCATTCTCCTGGCTCTCTGCCTTGCAACCGTGACGACCTCTAGTCAAGCGGCCGGTCAGCAGCCCGACCAGACACGCCCGCCGGCGCCGACGTTGCCCAGCGAGAGCGCGCCGTCGCACGTCGGGGACCGCGCGGTCGCATCCGATGGCCTCACCCTGTCGGATGCGCAGAGCCTGTTCTACACCGGCCGATACGGCTCGGCAGCCGACCTCGCGCTCGGGCTGCGCTCGGTGGACTCCGAGAATCTGACGGCGTACGAGCTCCGGACCTCGGCGCTGCTCTTCCAGCTCAAAGCCGCTCTCGACCGTCAACGCGACAAGGAGAAGGCGTTCAACGCGTGCGCCGCGTGCCCGGAGCTGATGGCGGCGTTCCAGACCGAGACGACGCTGGGCCAGAAGGTGGCGCGCTCGAAGCTACGCGCGACACCGGGGAATGAAGACGCCCTGTTCTTTCTTGGCAAGCTCAATCTGAATCACGTCTGGCTGCATCTGGGAACGCTCGGCCGCAGAACCGGATGGGACGAGTACTGGGAAGCCAGGCGGTCGCTCGACACCGTTCTGAAGCGCAATCCCGGCCACGTCCGCGCGCTCGTCGCGCGCGCCTGGATCGATTACATCGTCGACACCAAGATGCCGTGGGGCACGGGCTGGCTGCTCGGGGGCGGCAACAAGAAGCGCGCGATCCGGACATTGCACGAGGCGGTGAGCATCACGTCGGACTTCTTCGTCCACGCGGAAGCGGAGTTTGCGCTGTGGGACATTCAGGTGCGCGAGAAGAACATCGCCGACGCGACCGTCGTCGCCCGACGGCTGGCACGCGACTTTCCTGAAAATCTCGAGGTCGCGAAATTCCTCGAAACCCACGATAGGGCCGCCCAGCCGTAATCGGGCCGCGCACGCTGGGTGAGATCTCAGTCCTTCTTGGCTGCTGCCGCGCCCTTCAACTCGTCGATCCTGTCGTCGATGTCGGCGATCTCGTCCTCGAGTCGCTTCTTGACCGCCTCCAGTGCCTCGATCTCCGCCCGGCGGCCGTAGAAACGACGGCCGCTCGTCATCCCGCAGCTCATGAAGTCGGAGCCCATTCGCATCCATTCGGTTGGGTCGCAGCTCAGTCTCCACCATTCGGCAGGACTCCAAGCCAATCTGGCCCACTCCGAGTATGTGCGGTACATGACGCCCCTTCTGAGACTCATCGATGTGACGGATATCGATCGAGGCGACCGGGTCTGTTCAGACGGCGATCGGCTCAATCGATCGGTGCGCGCAAATGCCCGCCAGGGCCGAGACGATGTCCTTCGCGGCTGGCTCACCCTTCCGTTCCGACGCGAGCACGATGTCGTTCAGGGAGATCACGCCCCGCAGGTGCCCGTCCTTGTCGATGACCGCGAGACGACGAATTCTGAACTGCTTCATGGTGGCCAGAGCCTCGCTCGTCGTGTCGGTCGGCAGGCAGGCGTGAATCGGGCTCGACATCGCCTGCGCCGCCGAGATGTGTTCGGGCAGCAGACGCCGCGTGGTGGTGGCGATGCAGATGTCGCGGTCAGTGATCACGCCGACGAGAGCGCCCGCCGCGCCGACGACCGGTACGAAGCCACAGTCGTGATCCCACATCAGCTTGGCCACGGCCGCCAGGTCGGTCTCCGGGCGACAGGTTTCCGCAGGGGCGGACATCACATCACGGACTCTCATCGCGGTTCCCTTCCTCACGATACATTCACATTGATGGTCTTGGGCTGTGCAGTCGCCGACTTTGGCAAGTGCACCTTCAACACGCCGTCCTTGAATTCCGCCGCCACTTTCTGCGCGTCGACCTCGGACGGCAACGCGAGGCGACGCTCGAACCGGCCGTAGGCGCGTTCGATGCGGTGAAACTTCTTGCCTTTTTCTTCTTTTTCCTGATGTCGCTCGCCGCGAACGCTCAGCATCCCGTCCTGGATGTCCACGGCGACGTCTTCCTTCTTGACCTCGGGGAGATCGGCCTTGACGAGATACTCCTTGTCGGTTTCCTGGACGTCGACCGCCGGGGCCCAGTCGGCCGACAAGGAGTCGCCGTCATCGGCTGTCCGGCGAGCGAGAGGCTGGCTGAAGAGCCGATTCAAGCGCGTGGACATGTCTTCGAGCTCGCGGAACGGATCCCATCGCATGAGTGACATACGGCCTCCTTGTGAGCACGTGGGCTGAAGTGTTCGATGCTGCCGCCATGGCTACGGCGTAATCGCCAGGCGGTCGTCGACCTGCGTCACGCCTGGTGCCGCCCAGGCGGCCCGCTCGGCCTCCCGGCGCTCGGCCCACGACCGTACGTTGCCCGTGAGGAGGACCTTGCCATCCTGGGTGGTCACGCTGATCCGGCGTGCATCGATTCCGGCGCTTCGCGTAAAGGCTTGCTCGATCTTGGCTCGCACGTCCGCGGTACTGACGCGAGGTTTGACCACGATCTCGTTCGTGATCCCTCGCACACCGGCGAGGTCCCGAACGCTGCGCGCTGCGGCGTCCTTCTGGTACTGCCACTCCAAGGCGCCCTTCAGCGTGATCCACCCTTGGCTGACGGTCGGCGTGACGCGATCGGTCGGGATGACCGTGTTCCACGTCAACGCTGCCACGGCGGCCTGCGCCAGATCCGTGTCGGTGCGCTCGTCGCCCACCCCGAGTCGTACGCTGAGATCGTTGGCCACGGCCTTCACGCCGTACATCCGCAGCGTCACCCGTTCGGCCGTCGCCTTCTCGGCATGCGAGCGCACATTCCCCCGCAGCGTCACGACCCCATCGTCGACCGACACGCCCACGTCGCTCTGATCGATGCTGGGTTCCCATTCGAGGGCATTCTCGACTCGCTGCATCAGTTCTCTGTCCGTCATGGCTTCTCTCCTATGCCCGGCTCCTTCGAGCCTGGCGTCATGGCAGCCTGGCGCACGATCGGCGACGAAGCCGCGCGAACGTGGTGGCCCACGAGTTGAAGACCGCGTGCATCCGCGTACCAGACGCGGGCGCGCGACTGCTCGGCATACGAGAGGCTCCGCGCCTCGGCCTCGGCATACGTCCGGCACGCCAGTTGAGGGCCGCAGCGGCCGTGCACCACATACCGCGATCCGTTCGTCGTCTCGTCGCGAACGATCACAACGTCACCATCGGCGAGGGTCGAGGGCCAGTCCATGTCAGCCCAGATCCGCGCGTACGTAGGCACCCTGGCGGGTACGTTTGAGAAATTTGATATCGAGGAGCGCCGAAAGCAGCGCCTCGGACGTCATGGAATCGAGGCCCCAGAGCCGCTCCACTTCTGGCTTCGTCAAGTGCAGGCCGGGGATTTCGAGGTACTCGGCCCGTATCAGCCGGAGCCAATCGGGCATGGTTGTTTCAGCCGGCAGCCTGTCGGCCCCTGCGGGAGATCCAGCTGCTGGAGAAATCATCGTCACGCTCATCGCCGTATCGTGTCGCGAGCGCGACGGCGATTCAATCGGGTGATCCTGTCGGCGTCGTGTCGGGGATTCCCCCACAACCCACCAGCCGTCCATTTGTCCATCGCACCCGGGCGCGATCATGTGGCTCTTCGCTCGCAGCCAGTTGATAAGATGAGCCACGCATATGCGCAAGGCAGCGACGAAGACACGGCCAAGAACACCGCGGTCCGCCGGCGCTCATCGGCGGCCAGTCGCCTCAGTCGAGGCTGGCCCGCGGGATGCTCGCGCTCCAGGTTCCCATCGCGTGCCGGCGGAGGACGACGCGTTTCCTGTGGTCGGGATCGGCGCGTCCGCCGGCGGGCTCGACGCGTTCAAGAAACTTTTCAGTGCGATGCCAGTTGACAGCGGAATGGCCTTCGTGCTGATCCCGCACCTGGACCCCACTCACGAAAGCTTGATGGCGGAGCTGCTCTCGAAGCAGACCGCGATGCCGGTCAGCGAGGCTCAGGAGGGCGTGCGCGTGGAGCCCAACCACGTGTACGTCATCCCGCCGAACGCCGACCTCACCATCGAGCACCGGCTGCTGCATGTCGCGCCCCCCCCGCCGCGACGCGGGTCGCAGACGGCCATCGACGTGTTCTTGCGATCGCTGGCGACCGACCAGCAAGACGACGCGATCGGCATCATCTTGTCGGGAACCGGCAGCCACGGCGCGCTCGGCATCAGAGACATCAAGGCCGCCGGCGGGATGGTGATCGCCCAGGCGCCGGAATCGGCCGAGCACGATCAGATGCCGCGCAGTGCCATTGCCACTGGCGTGGTCGATCGCGTTCTGTCTCCCGAGCAGATGCCGGAAGCGCTCGTGCGCCATAGGGCGGAGGTGTCCGCCCCGGTGACCGACGTCTCGCCGGAGGATGTCAGCCAGATCCTGATCCTGCTGCGCGCACAGACGAAACGCGACTTCCGCGGCTACCGCAGGACCATGCTGGTCAGGCGCGTGAAGCACCGCATGGGGGTGTGCCACGTCGATCGCCTCGCCGGATACATCGAGTACCTGCGCGCGCATGCAGACGAAGTACAGGCGCTTGGCAAGGACCTGTCGATCGGC
>MEKT01000158.1 GCA_001767435.1 Acidobacteria bacterium RIFCSPLOWO2_02_FULL_65_29
CCCGTACTGCGATTTCAATTCGCACGAGCGCGGCGGGGCGCTGCCGGAGCGCGAATACGTGGGCGCCCTGGTCGCCGACCTCGAGGGGCTGCTGCCCTCGATCTGGGGCAGGCGCATCGTGAGCATCTTCCTCGGCGGCGGCACGCCGAGCCTGTTCTCGCCCGAGTCGATCGACAGGCTCCTGTCGGAAGTCAGGGCGCGGTTGCCCGTGGAGCCGGACGCGGAAATTACCCTCGAGGCGAATCCCGGAACGGTCGAGGCGGGGCGCTTCAGGGGCTACCGCGAGGCGGGCGTGAACCGGCTCTCGCTGGGCGTGCAGAGCTTCGACGACGCGATGCTCGCCGCGCTCGGGCGCATCCACTCGGCGGACGAGGCGCGGCACGCGATCGAAACGGCGCAGGCGAACTTCGAGAACGTCAACCTCGATCTGATGTATGGCTTGCCCGGACAATCCATCGCTGCGGCCCGGTCGGAGTTCGAGGAAGCGATTCGATTCCAAACCCCGCACGTGTCGGCCTACCAGCTCACCATCGAGCCGAACACGGTCTTCTACCGCCACCCGCCGCGACTGCCGGAGCACGACGCTTGCGCCGACATGCAGCTCGCGGCGGAAGAAGCGCTCGGCGCGGCGGGCTTCGGGCACTACGAGATCTCCGCGTTCGCGCGCCCGGGGCGCCGCTGCCGCCACAACCTCAACTACTGGGAATTCGGCGACTACCTCGGCATCGGCGCCGGCGCGCATGGAAAGATCAGCTTTGCGGACCGCGTCACGCGCCACGAGCGCGCCAGGCAGCCTTTGGAGTATTTGAAAAGGAATTCCTTCGTCGAGCACCGCGAAGTTCCACCGCGCGAGCTGCCGTTCGAGTTCATGCTGAACGCGCTGCGGCTGGTCGATGGTTTTCCCGCCGAGCTTTTCTCCGCGCGCACCGGGCTGCCTTTCACGATGATCGATAAAGAACTGCACGCCGCCGAGGCGAAGGGCTTGATCGAGCGCGATCTCAGGCGCATCCGCCCGACGGAGCGCGGCCAGCGGTTTCTGAGCGAGCTGACGGCGCTGTTTTTGCCAGAACACTAGCCGGATAGCGCGATAGACTTCAGCTGATCGCCGATCCGCTCGATCTCGCGGTCGAGATACTCGTAGCTCTCCTGCAAATCCCGCCGCCAGATGCTGTTGCGCTCGGTGGCCATGCACTTCGTCTCGGTGGCGTCCATCCGCTCGGCGAGCCGGGCATATTCGCCGGAGAGCGCATGGACGCGGGTAATGGCGTCCCAATGGATCGCGGCATCGGCGCAGATCGCGCGCCCGCTCGACCGCGCGATCCGAGCCGCATCCGTTGGCAACCGCGCGGCGCAAACATTGGCTGCTTGCTTGATGCGCTGCGCTACCTGGTCGTCGAAATTTCGCCTGTTCAGCGCCGAGCCGTAGGTCAGCCGAAAAGCCGCCGAGGGGATGACAACGACCTCGCTGACAGCGGCGTCGCCGATACCGAGCTCGCGCAGAAATGCCTTCGGATCGTCGTGCTCCCAGGTGAAAAGGATCACGCAATCGTCCATGCTTTACGCGAGCGCCTTGAATTCAGCCTCGGCCTGTTCCAGCCAGAACGTCATCCCCATCTCGCGGTACATCTCCGTCGCGGAGGCAAGGTGTTCATCGGCCTGCGCTTGCGTACCCGGTCCCCGGGCGAGTTTGCGCAGGCCGAACTGGCAGTGAGCTGCCAGCGGTCGCATGCCGAGTTGATCAGCGAGCTCGAGCGCCTGGTGGTAATGCTCGTTGGCGGCGGTAACGTCAGCGGGATCGCGCTCCGAAGCAATCTCGCCCAAGAGGCGATGCGCCCACGCCTCGGCGCCGCGATGGCCACGCTCACTGGCGAGCCTCAAACCTCGATCGGCCACCTCGCGAGCGTCTTCCAGCCGACTGGCGAGCACGCACGCCTCGCCGACATGGACCAGCGTATGCGACAGGAACATGACCGATCCGATCGATTCCATCGCGCTCAGAGCCTGTTGCAGCAGCGGTAGACCCTCGGCGGCGCGGCCCGAGAGCGCATAGGTGTGGCCCAACAAATCCGCCACCACCGGCGACACGAAAGCGAGATTCCACTCGCGTGCCATGGTGTGGGCACGCTCGGTCAGGCGGATGGCATTGCCGAAATCGCCTCGGGCGCAATAGAGGTGGCCGAGCGCCCGGCAGGCGAAAGTCACGCTATACGGGTGATCGAGCGCTTCGGCCAGACGGAGCGCATCCTGCGCCTGGACCAAGCCTTGCTCGAACTCGCCACGCTCGGCCAGAGCCCACACCCAGAACACGCGGGACATCACGGCGGGAAAACCTGCCAGGCCGAAGCGCTGGCGATCGAGGTCGCCTTCGAGAAGCTGGACAATGCGCCCCAACCACTCCCCGGCCCCCCGATAGTCACCTGATGTCCACGCGGCTGTGCCGAGGTAGTAATGCGCCGCGATGCGCAGTGGAAGGTCTTCGAGCCGCTCCGCGATGGCATGGGCGCGTTCCGCGAAGCTGCGCGCGTCCACCGCCTTGCCCGACATCCGCGAATGCTCGCTCATGTACGCCGCGATCCACGCCAGCCGTCGTTGATCGCCAAGCGTCTCGGCGAGGTGTTGGGCGTCGCCGAGATGGCGGATGCAGGACTCGAACTCGCCAAGCGGAAAAAGCGCGTTGCGCAGCGCAAGGCGGACATCGACCGCCTGTGCCGCAGTGTCTGGCGTATTCGCAAGATGGCCCAGGCACACCAACGCCTCTTCGAGGCAGGTCGCCGCATGGCGATTGGCCGAGCGCGCAAAGGCTTTGGCCCCCGCCTCTCGCAGATAGGTCAGCGCTTTCTCCCACAACTCGCCCCGGTACGCGTGGTGGGCCAGCCATTCGACATGCTCGGTGAGAGAGTCGGGAAAGAGTGTTTCGATCGCCGCTACGATCCGTGCGTGGAGCGCTTGCCTGCGCTCGTGCAGCAAACTGCCATACGCCACATCGTGCGTCAAAGCATGCTGGAAGGTGTACTCGAGCTCGGGGAACAGCCGCGCTTCATACAGGAACTCGCCGGCCTGAAGCTGGGACAGCCGCCGACGCAGTTCGTCTTCGCTCTGGTCGGCAATCGCCTGAAGGAGCGTGAACGGCACGTTCTTGCCAAAAACGGATGCCGCCTGAAGCAAACGCTTGTCCTCGGGCGCAAGGCGGTCGATGCGGGCGGCGAGAATCGCCTTCGCGGTGGCGGGGATCTGAAGGCTCTCGATGGGTTTCAGCAGGCGATAAGCCCCGCGTTCGCCCTCCAGTGCCCGGGTCTCGGCGAGCGTCCTGACGCTCTCCTCGAGGAAGAAAGGATTGCCCTCGGTCTGCTCGATCAGGAGGTGCTTGAGGGGTAGCAGACTGGGATCGTTGCCGACCAGGGCCTCGAGAAGTTCTTCGGCGCCTTGCGACTGCAGCGGATCGATCCTGATCTGCCGATAGCAGGTCTTGCTACCCCAGCCATGCTGGTACTCGGGACGGTAATTGACGAGCAGGAGGAGGCGCGCCGTGGGAAGGCTCTCGACCAGACTGTCGAGGAGGGCCTGGGTTTCGGCATCGATCCAGTGGAGATCCTCGAAGATCAGCACGACCGGCTGAATCTGGGTCTCCCTGAGCAGCAGGCGCTTGATGCCATCGAGCGTGCGCTGGCGGCGTTGCGACGGATCGAGCCGCTCCCACTGGAGATCGTTGGGAGATACGTTCAGCAGCGAAAGATGGGCAGCGAGCGAGGCCTCGAGTGTCCGGTCCAGGGAGAGGAGCTTGCCGATCACCTTTTCGCGGATTCTGCGAGCCTCATCGCGAATCTCGATCGGGAAGTACGCCTTCAGCAGGTCGATCACGGGCAGATAGGCGGTCGTCTTGCCGTACGAAACCGAACCGCTCTCGAGGATCAGCCAGCCCTGGGTGCGGTGCGAGTGGGTGAACTCCCAGAAGAGCCGGGACTTGCCCACGCCCGGCTCGCCGACGACCGCC
Source organism: Acidobacteria bacterium RIFCSPLOWO2_02_FULL_65_29 (assembly GCA_001767435.1). Classification (GTDB taxonomy): domain Bacteria; phylum Acidobacteriota; class Vicinamibacteria; order Vicinamibacterales; family CAVVIG01; genus 2-02-FULL-65-29. The sequence goes on from MEKT01000158.1 coordinate 3,992, forward strand.
ACCACCTGTCCCTGACCGCGCAGGGCCTGCTCCTGCGCTTGGTAAAGCTGCTCCATCTCGGCATCTCGGCCCACGAAGCGCGTCAGGCCGTGGGCCGCGGCCGCATGCAGGCGCGAGTGCACGGTTTCCGCACCGAGAACCTCGTAGATTTCGATCGGTGCTTCCAGCCCCTTGACCGGGCGCGGTCCCAAGGCCTTCACCTGCACATAACCTTCGGCGAGATTCAGCGTCTCGGGCGGGATCAGGATCGTGCCCGGCAGCGCCATCTGCTCCATGCGCGCGGCGAGGTGAGTGGTCTGCCCCACCGCGGTGTAGTCCATGCGCAGATCGCTGCCGATCGAGCGCACCACGACTTCGCCCGAGTTCAAGCCGACCCGGATCTGCAGAGGAATCCCCCGGCTGCGATGGACCCCGTCGGCGTAGCGCTTGACCGTCTCCTGCATCCGGAGCGCGGCGTAGCAGGCGCGCACCGCGTGGTCCTCGAGAGAGAGCGGAGCTCCAAAGAGCGCCATGATCCCATCGCCCATCACCTGGTTCACCGTGCCCTCGTAGCGGTGCACCGCCTCCATCATGTGTTCCAGTACCGGGTCCAGAAGCTTGCGCGCCTCCTCGGGATCGGAGTCCGCCAGCAATTCCATCGAACCCTTGAGATCGGCGAAAAGGACGGTGACCTGCTTGCGCTCGCCTTCGAGGGCCGCCTTCGAGGTGAGGATCTTTTCTGCAAGATGCTTCGGGGTGTAGTTCTCGACCGAGGCGAATTTCACCGCGGGCGCGCCTTGAGTGAGCGCCGCACCGCACTCGCCGCAGAACTTTTGAGTGGGAGTGTTCGCCGATCCGCAAGCGGCGCAAACCAAGGCGAGGCGAGCACCGCACTCCCCGCAGAATTTCAGATTCGCCGGATTGTCGTGCTGGCACCGAGGACACTTCATGACGTGGATTCCACCGGCTTCACGCGAGCGCCTTGAATTCGGCCTCGGCCTGCTCCAGCCAGAACTTCATGCCCATCGCGCGGAACATTTCCGCTGCGGTCCGGAAACGCTCTTCAGCCTCCGTGCCCCTGTCGGTGCGTGCGCAAAGCTTGGCGAGGTTGGCATGACAACGAGCAGCGAGGGGACGCATGCCAAGTTTCTCTCCCAACGCCAGTGCCTGGCGCAAATTGTCCTCGGCAGTTGCGAATTCGCTTGGCTCGGACAGCAGCGCAATCTCTCCGAGCAGGCGAAGGGCCCATCCCTCGAACGTCAGATGATGGGACTGCCGCGCCAGCCCGAGCGCTCGGGAGGCCGCTTGCATGGCTTCCGGATACTGTCGATCGCGTGCATAGGCCTCGCTAAGCCACAAAACGGCCAACGTGTGGTAGTGGCCCAGCCAATCTGCTTCCTTGCCGCTCCGCTCGGCCTCGCGAAGGATCGAGATCCCTTGGGTCACTTGTCCTGCCCTCGCGATCGCAATGCCGTGAAGTTCTACGGAGATCTGGAGCAGGATTGGAATGTTCAAATCGCGACACAAGGCGATGGTGCGCTCGAGCAGGCGGACCGCGGCATCGAGTTCTCCCCTCTGGACGTATACGTAGGCCAGGCCCCAGTTTGCAGTTGCGATGCTGTAGGCGTGATCCACTGTCTCCCCCACCCGGATGGCATCTCTGCCGCGCGCGATTGCCGCCTCGAATTCGCCCAACTCCGAAAGAGCCCAGGGGAGGTAGTGCCCGACCAGTACAGCGGGATAGGCGTGGAGGCCAAGGCGCTCGTGCCGCAACTTGTCGGGAAGCAGCTGCAGGGTTCTCTCGAGATAATCCTTGGCTTGACCCAGGTTG
>MEKT01000159.1 GCA_001767435.1 Acidobacteria bacterium RIFCSPLOWO2_02_FULL_65_29
GAGTCCCGGATTGTGATTCCGGTTGTCGTGGGTTCGAGTCCCATCAGCCACCCCATCTTCCCATCGGTGTTTCAACAACTTAGCCCTGCTGTGCTGTTCTAACATCCGGTTGCTGTGTCAAAACTGTGTCGATCATCTGCGCGAACGGACGCAAAGTTTCAACGTGCACATGCGAGTAACGCTCGCGTGTGGCAGATCTCGACCAGCCCCCTAAAGCGTCGATTGCCCAATCGGGCGCACCACCGCTGCGTAGCCACGTGGCAAAGGTGTGGCGTAACCCATGCCACGTAAATTCCCCCTGCCAGCGGCCATTCGCATCGTAGTGCCCCAGACCAGCACGCGCGAGCGCTTTCCACCACGCCTTGCCGTAATCACTCAACGGCTCGACCGTGTACGTTAGAACATCATTCAGCTTTTTCGGCTTCATCCACGTAAACACCCGCGTCATGTGACGCACCGGAGATGCCTGGATCTCGTGCAGCACCGCCATTGCCGTTTCGTTCAACGGAATGACGTTGCCCAGCTTGTTCCCGGTTCCCTTGTGCGTCAAGTAACGCTCCTGCATGTTTATCTGTGGCCATTCCAAACCGAACACCTTGGCATCGCGCAGCCCGGTGGCCAGCGCAAATGTTGCTGGCCGCCGCAGATGCTCAGGGCACTGCTCTTCAAGCACGCGCCACCGAGCCACCGTCAGCCATGAATCACGGCCTTGCGGCTCCGGGTAGTGCATCAGGAGCGGGGCACGCTCGATCCAGTCCCACCGTGTGCACGCGGCATTCAGCATGCCGGTGAGCAGCGCCACGTAGCGGTTGGCCGTTGAGTTGGCCGGTGCCGCCACTTGTACGGATACGCCGCTGCGATGCTTCTGCACAAGTTCGTCCACCCGCTCGCGGGTGATCACGCGGATATCGGTAATCTGGTCCAGATGCTGACCCCACCACTCCATCATCCGCAGATCGTCTTGCCACGATGCCTTTGCTGCTTTCTCCTTGGACCAGCGAACACAAAGCTCTTTCCACGATCGAGCCGGCTGGGCGCCGACCAATTCAAGGCGCATTGCGTCTATCTTGGCCTTCTGACGTGACAGCCGAATTATTTCATTACCCTCGCGCTCGATGCGCGTCGCTGCTTTGAGGTCCTCTGTTTCAGAAGATTGTCGTACTCCGCCGATACGTATCCACCAATACCGGCTACCTTTACGTTTACTGGGCATGCAACCTCCGTATCTGGAGGCAGCGCCGGCCCGTGCTCATTATGCATCAAGCCATCGAGATCGTGCTGCCAAATTCGCCACGGCCCACCCGGCCACGCGCGGAATGCCCTGATTTTTCCGGACGTGGCGGCCTTCCACACCGTTTTGTAGGCGATCCCGAGTAGCGTGGCCGCCTGCTTGAGTGGTACGGCGTGACTCATTGTTTTACTTTTTGAGCCCTTGTTCCGTATACGACTTCGTTGGGCGCGCAGCGTCTGAGATGTCGGCGGCCAGCGTGCGACAGCGGGGCAGAGCCTCGTTTGGGCTTACCACCGTAGCGCCCGTAGCTGATCGAACACGTTCCGGCTGAAGGTCCTGATGCGTTGTTTTTCCATCAGCGTGTAGTCGCCCGATGCCAGCGCCTGCGCGATCGTATGGCGCCGGGTGTTGAGCTTCCGGATATCTTCGCCGAATGTCGCCGGATTGCGCCTGTAGAGCACTATTGTGCCGGTGAGCCGGGCCGCACTTTGCCGGTACGCCTCTGTCTCGATAAACGGCTTTCCTTCCGCCGTCTTGATATCGCCGAAATGCTCGTTGAACCAGAGCACAATTCGCGTTCCGCTGACCTTCTGTGCGATCGCGTAAAAGCCATTGGCCGTGTCCGCCAGGGTATCGCCGCCGCCCACGATCGTATGCACGTAGGTCGCCTTGCGGGCTTGCCTCAATAGCGGGAAAACCTCGTTCTCGACCATATAGGCGAGCAAATTCGAAAACGTGTCGGCGCCGGTATCGATGACGAAATTGCCCTCCTCAGTCAATAGCGTCTCCATCAATGCGTCGAACTTCTTGGGGTTGATGAGTCGGGATTGATCGGCCAGCGCCACGTGACGCACCGAGAGCGCCACGTAATGCGCGAAGGTAGTGTTCTCCTGGTCGGTGTCGAAGCAGCGAACGGCTCCGGTCTCATTGATGACGTGCTGGGCGAGCAGCGTGCTGACGAAGGATTTGCCGATGCCGCCCTTCGCCTGGAGGACGAAATGAACTGTGTTTTGCATATGGGCCTCATGTCAAAAGTTCGGGAATGCCGCGCGGGTCATATTCGAATGTCGGCGGCCGCTTGGGCCTTTCCGCCCCAGTTGGCGTAGGGGATGTCGCCCCCTGCGCCAAGTCGGCGTTTTCAGGCGTGAGGGTTGCAATATGTGTCGGGACGCGCTGTCGCTCCGTGGTTCGGCGCCGCTTGCGGTAGCGGTAGAGGTAGCTCTTGTAAGTCCGTTCGGTGAGCGCGAAGCCGTTTTCGTTCAGCAGACCAAGGATCTCTGCATGAGAGACCCCTTCTGCCAATTTCCTTTCGATCGTCGGCCACAGGCTTTGCAGCCGTTTAGCCTTCCTGCCGACTTTGAGCTGCTGCAAGGCCGCTTCCAGTGTCATGATTGGCCTCCTCGGATTTCGTGGATGACAAACGTCCATTTCCTGTGCAGCCAGACTGCAGCTTGATCGCGGCCGGCTTGCAGTTCCTTTGCAGTCGATTGGCCGTCTGCCCGTTGCCATGGGCGGGGCGAGTTGCGAACCGGTCGCAGACAATCAGGCATGTCACCGCCCCAGATAGACGAAATGTGCAACTCCACATAACGATCTACCTTCCACAATAAATCGCTGTGACCTGGACGCGGCCGTGGCCGAGTTCCTCGGAGATGGTCTCCCGCGCCTGGCGATCGGCCATTTTCTGATCTGGCGTGAGCTGCCTTGAGGTCGGCCCGCCTTTCGCCGGGCAGGCCCAGCCGGTCAGTTCGCGGTAGCGCTCCTGCGCGTATTGGTGGCGATGGCCGTGCACATGCTGGATTCCGGCCGCCATGCACTGCGCCTTGAAGCGTTGCAGTTGCTCAACATAGGTCATGGTTTTCGGAATCAGGCTTCCCCTGCCGGCGAATTGTTTCGCCTCATCCAGCAATTGCCGCTGCTCGACATTGCGGATCGGGATTTCGCGCTCGCGCCCACCCTTGGTCCAGCTCGCCTTGAGGACCAGGCGGTCACCATCGTCTGCCCACTGCGGCCTGATCTTGATCGACTCCTCGCGGCGCAGCCCGAAGGCAGCCTGGAGCCTCAGCGACAGATGCGTGTACGGGTCCGTAACCTTCGCCAGGTCGCCGGTAGTCAGCTCGCGCGACTGGCTGACGTTCGTCACGTATTGCCGCTTGGCAATCCCATAGTGTTCGTTGTCCCTGGCGATGACATTCTGCTTGGCGATCTTCTCCGCCCACCAGCGCAATTCCGTCATCCGGTTCTTGATCGTTCCCGGTGACAGGGACTCCGCCTTCCAGCGCTCAACCAGTGCCTGCACGTGCTTGGGCTTCAGGCTCGTAGCCTGCATGTGCTGGAACCCCATCTCGTGCAATTGATTGGCAATCATCGTCAGAATGCGCTCGCGGGCATACTGGGTGGCATAACTGCCGTCGCTGTTACGGAGGCACAGTTTCTTCAATTCGTAGTTCAGGTCTCTCATGGCTTCTCACCCGCCGGTTTCATTGATCAACTCGAACCCTTCGACGGTGGGTTCTCACCACCACTGATTTTCCGGGGTGACAGGGATCAGCGCCTGCACTATTCCTCCCCTCGAGAGGGGGGGTTGGGCGGGAAATGGTTGATTTTTGCGACTGCGATCGTTCATCGGCCCTCATTGCCTCGTTCAGATCTACGTCTCTGCTACCGGTGTGTAGTGCTTGTCAGGTTAGTGTTACTGTCCGTCTCGCATGCCGAAGCATGACGAGCGCTAGGAAGGACACGGGACACCACTCCCGTTTTGTGTCGCTGTTTTTGCTGCTTGCCTGCCCGACACGTGGCATTGGCGTCGATGGCGCTTCCTGTTGGAGCAATCCATCGAGTTGAGCCATAACCCAAGGCTCAGGGGTGCGCGGGTTGCGCGCGAGATCAAACGATGCCCGTCGGGAACGGGCAGATGGACGAACCGCATTGCGCGGTTGTTACATTGTGATGCGCCAGAACGGCTCATCACGAGGGCTGGTCACTTGCAAATTCACCACTTAACTCATTGACGGCTGAGGCGAATTGCGCATCGTCACTAGCAGCAAGCCGCCAGTGACGACGCGGGTTGGCGCAGACGAGTTGCCGCAGCGAGGCCAGCAAATGTTGGCGCAGGGATCGCGACGGCCGGGGCTGTTGCGAACCGCTGGCAGGAGGGTCTGCCCGCGAGCGATACGCGTGGGCGCACAGTTGGCGCAACACACGTTCAGTTCAGGGCAGCTATGAACGGAGCGTAAACCCCGTTCGAGGATGACGCGCAAGCGGTAGCAAATCGCTATGCCTGCACGATACGTTGCACTGCGGCAGGGACGCGGGTTATTGCGTCACGCGCAATGCTAGCCCCCGAGGGGCGCATGCTTACCAATATCTCCGAGCCTTGCGGCCACCGGTTCTCAGGAGACCTGACCGGTTTCGGCGCTCTTGCGAGCGTAGGGCGACGCGTAACGAGCATCAAGCGGGCTGGTGGAGCCACCGTGAATCGAAATTCTATTCCGCGAACGTCACACCTTCGTACATCGTCCGGCTAAGTCCGACTGGAACGAAAAACAATGCGCCAGCGGTCGCGGTCGACGCTATGACCGCAGAACCCCGAAACGAGTTCCCAAAATCCCCGTCTGGCTCCCGGCTGTTGACGTGTGCGTGCCAACGAAGCTTGTGCAACGCTGACGCATTCATGGACGCTCCCGCGGTTTATGCGTGGAGAGCACTTCATGGAGAGCAGGCAATGTACATCGTGTGGCACGGCGTTTCGGCCATGTCCTCAAGTCCCAGAACA
>MEKT01000160.1 GCA_001767435.1 Acidobacteria bacterium RIFCSPLOWO2_02_FULL_65_29
CACGATCGGCGTGGCGCCAGACTCGAAGAACCACTGCATCGTGAAGATCGTGCGGCTCAGCGTGTCTTCCTTGACCGGGGCGTTCGGATTCGCGCCCTTCTCCAACAGGACCCTGATGAACTCGAGATGGTCCATGTCCGGCTTCGGGACCGGATAGTCGCCGCCTTCGATGTTGCGATTGTCCGTCGCCAGATAGAGCGGCGTCCAGCCGCCTTTGTTGGCGAGGTTGACGTCGGCGCCGCGGTCGATGAGTGCGGTCGCCAGCTTGTAGTGCCTGTTGTTGGCCGCCGTGAGCAGCGGGGTCCACCCGTACTCGGTCGTCTGGTCGACGAGGGCTCCGCCCGCAATCAGCAGTCGCGTCGATTCCCGGTCGCCTTCACGGGCGGCAAGGACGAGCGCCGTCAAGCCGCCGCCTCCTGATCCCACCAGTCCCGCGACCACGATGTCATCGTCACGATCTGCCGGATCGGGCGCCGGCTGGGATCCTGGTGGTGGCGGAGCGATGCGCTGACCGGTCCCCGGGTTGAGGCCACGCCCTCCTGTGTTGATGCCGATCGAGCGCTCGTACTCGAGCTGTTCCTGGTACGTTCTTCCGGCGGCGGCCGCCGCCAGGCGTCGCTTCTGGGCGGCCGCGACATTCCCGGCCAGCACGCGCATGGCCATGTAATTGCGCGGGAGACCAGCGGGACCCGAGCGCGCGCCGACATTGGCGCCGCCGTCGATGAGCGCCTTGACCGCGGCCGGGTGTCGCTGCTCCGCGGCCCACATCAGGGCCGTCGTGCCGCGCAGTTGCTCTGCCGCGTTCACGTCGGCGCCTGCGTCGAGGAGAACGCGGATCGCGGCTGGGTTGCCGTTTCGAGCCGCGAACATGAGCGTCGTTTCCCCGTTGGGACCACGCTCCTTGGGATCGGCCCCCGCCTTCAGCAGCTTCTCGATCATCGCTGTGTGGCCGTAGAGGGAAGCCATCGCCAGCGGTGTGGCGCCCGTGCGATTGGCCGCTTTCACATTCGAACCAGCTCGAATCAACAGGTCGGCGGCCTCGAGGTCGTCGCGATACACAGCCCAATGGAGCGCCGTCGCTCCATCTGTCTGTGGAGCATTGACATCCGCCTTCTGTTGCAACAACGCGCGAAGCGCGGCCTTGTTGCCGTTCATCACCGCGTCGGCCACCTCGCTCCGACCGGCGCCCACGATGAACGTGGCAGCGAACACCAAGAGCACGGCGACGCAGCCCGCGATCCGCCGCCTCTTCATAGTTGCCGCCATTTCAGGAGCTCTCCAAATCCTCAAATCCTCAAATCTTCAAATCCTCAAATCCTCAAATCCTCAAATCCTCAAATCCTCAAATCCTCAAATCCTCAAATCCTCAAATCCTCAAATCCTCAAATCCTCAAATCTTCAAATCCTCAAATCCTCAAATCCTCAAATCCTCAAATTCCCCTATAGGTTCTCAAGTCTGCCAGTACTGTCGCCCTGGCTCTCCTGTTGGATGCCGTAGATGTCCAGGAGGCTCAGCAGAAGATTTCCCGTTGGGACGGATTTCCGCGGATACGCGATGTGGCGCCCGCCTCTCAGCCGGCCGTTGGCCCCGCCCACGAGCACGTGCGGCACATCGAAATGCTGGTGCTGATTCGAGTTGCCCATGTTGGAGCCATAGAGAATCAGCGAGTGATCCAGCAGCGTGCCGTCGCCGTCGGGCGTCGCTCTCAGCTTCTCCGCCAGATACGCGAGCGTCGACACGTGATACCGATTCAGCCTGGCGTAGGCGCTGATCTGGACCGGATCCTCCTGATGGTGCGATCCGCCGTGGAAGCTCACGCTGGTGCCGCCTTCCGGGAACAGGCTGCCCTTCGGGAAGGGATAGATCCGGCTCGTCAGGTCGCGGGCGCCGAGGAGCGTGACCACACGTGTGATGTCGGCGCGTAGCGCCAGCGCGATCAGGTCGGAATGCAGCCTGACGTGGTCGTCGAACTGTTCCGGGACGCCCGGGGGCAGGTCCAGATCGGGCACGTCGGTCGACGCCTTCGCCGCGATCTCGATTCGACGCTCGATTTCCCGAATTTCGTCGGTGTACTGAGTAAGGGTCCGCCGGTCGCTCGCGCCGAGATTCCTGCGCAGGCTGTCCAGTTCAGCGCGAAGCGAATCGAGAATGCTGCGGCTCTGCTTCATTCGCGCGGCGCGCACCTCGGGCGTGGCGCCGGTGCCGAAGAGGCGCTCGAACACGACCTGCGGGTTGAGCTCCATGGGGAGCGGGCTCGTCGGCTTCAGTTGCACGCCCGCTTCGGTTGAAGGGAGGTCGACCCACGAGATCGAGTTCGTGTACGAACAGCTGTAGCCCTCGCCGCAGTTGCTCGAGCTCGAGTTCGGGTCCTCGACGGACAGCTGCAGCGAGGGCAGCAGCGTGTCCTGGCCGATCTTCCGGGCGATCAACTGATCGACGGTCGCGCTCCCGACGGTTGCGTCGGAACCGGCCGTCTTCTTGGGCTTGATACCGGTCAGGAACGCCGCAGCGACCCAGTGATCCGAGCCGGTCGTGCCTTCGGGAGCTTCGGCCGACTTCGACCACAGCCCGGTGAGGACGACCGTCTGAGCTTTGACGTTCTGGAGCGACTCCATGATGTAAGGCAGCTTGTCGGGAAGCGCGCCCTCGCTTGCAGGTTCCCAGTGCCCCGGCGCCATCCCGTGCGGGTAGAACATGGCGACGAACCGGCTCTTCGGGCGGGCTGCCGTCTGCGCCAGAAGCGTCGATGCCGGTACCATCGCGTCGAGGAAGGGAAGGGCCAATGTCGCACCCGCCCCTCGCAGGAACGTCCTTCGCGGGATGTGTCGTTTTGCAATAAACATTTGAAACGTCCCTCTTGCTCGTTACCTGGACGCGCTGACTCTCAGAGGAACACCGGCGCCGTCCGCTTTCATGTTCATCTGAAATGGCTTGCTCTTGACGATGCCGAGAACGAGCGCCGAAAAACGGTTGTCGTTGGCGGCTGCCTCTCGCGCAATCGATCGGACCAGCGGCATGTCCTGATACTCGGTCCCGCGGCCGAGGGCGTAGGTGAGAAGCTTCTCGACGACGACCGAGGCAAACTGATTCGAATAGCCCGTGAGCCAGCTTCGCAGAGCCGTTGGGCCGTCGATCCTGGTGTTGTCGAAGACTTCGCCCGATGCGTCGATCGGCGTGCCTTCGTCCTCGCTCCGCCACGCGGCGACGGCGTCGAAGTTTTCGAGCGCGAAGCCGATCGGGTCCATCAACCGGTGACATTGCACGCAGTCGGCGCGCACGCGATGCTCCATCATCTTCTGGCGCATCGTCTGGTCCCTGGCGTGGCCGGCGGCATCGGCCGTTCGCGGTTTGAGCGGCGGAACGTCGGCGGGCGGATCGGGCGGACTCACGCCGAGGATGTTCGTCATGATCCACTTGCCGCGCGTGACCGGTGAGGTTCGCTCGGGCTTGGAGGTTGTCGTCAAGAAGGCGCCTTTGCCGAGCAGACCTCGCCGGGCGTCCTGGTCGGGCGAGAGTGTGATGCGACGGAACTGGCTGCCGTAGACGTTCCGGATCCCGTAGTGTCTGGCCAGCCGTTCGTTGACGAACGTGTAGTCGGCAGTCAAGAGCTCGGAGACGTTGCGATCCTCGCGAACGATGCTGTCGAAGAGCAGCTCCACTTCGCGCCGCATCGCCTGTCGCAGGGGATCGTCGAAGTCTGGATACAGCATGGGCAGCGGCCCGACGCTCTGCAGCCCCCGCAGGTTCAGCCACTGTCCTGCGAAATTGATCGCCAGCGCCTCAGACCGCGGATCTCGCAGCATCCGCCGCGCCTGCTCGTCGAGCACCTTGGCATCCTTGAGCGTCCCCTGGCGTGCGAGCGCGATCAGCTCCTCGTCCGGGGCGCTGCTCCACAGGAAGAACGAGAGGCGCGACGCCAGATCGATGTCGCTGATGCGGTAGCTGCCGCCAGGTGTGAGGTTCGCCGGCTCTTCCTCGATGCGGTAAAGAAACTGCGGAGACGCGAGGATCCGGGCCAGCGCAGTTTCGATCCCCCGATCGAACGCCCCTTCGGCGCGTCCCGACCGGTAGAACGCCATCAGCATGTCGACTTCCGAAGAGGTCGCCGGGCGTCTGAAGGCGCGAGTCGCCAGGCGCGCGACGATCGTTCGGGCGCACGCCGGCTCGCTGGCCACGCGCGTCGGCCGGCACGCGAAGATCCTGCGGCGGCTCGGCGAATCCGTGGCTGGCGTGGCGTTGTACGGTCCTTCGATGCGCACCGTGCCGACGTGCGGGAAAAACGTGTAGCCTGGCGTGGGTCCGGTCTGGACCGTGGAACGGGCGAAATGCTGATCCAGGTCGAGGACCGGTGCAAAATTTGTCTGGAGAAACGTGACGCCCACCTCGTGCGGACCCGCCGACGTCTTGAAGCGGACGCGCATCGGCGTGCCGCCACGGCCACCAAAGAAGGCCTCGGGTCCGGCCTGGCCGCTTCGTCCTGCAGGCTGTCGCCGCCCGCCGCAATCAGCCGCCGGCGCCCGACCGCCGCCCTGCCAGTTCATCAGCTGCAGCCGATCGCCGTCGACGCTGAATTCCAATCGCTCGCACGGAACGGAACCGAAGCCGGCTGGAGACATGTTGTCTCCGAAGATTGGCGTCACCGTCACGGTGTACTCGCCATCGGAAGGGAAGACGTGCGTCACGAGCATCCCGCCGCGCGTGCCGAAGGGCAGGCCCTCGATGTGGTAATCCTGCGATGTATCCTCGGGCGCTCGATACACCGCCAGCGTGGGCGTCTCCGCCTCCCCTATCGCCAGCCGGCTGATCTTTCCCGCCGCCGACACGTACGCTTCGACGAGCGTCGAGGAGATGCCCAGTGCGCCGGCAATATTGTCGAAGCCGTACGTCGAATCGTCCGATGGCAGGTACTTCGCGGGATCGATCTCGAGGTCGAGCAGATCGCGGACGACGTTCGCGTACTCGGTTCGATTGAGCCGGTGAAGGCCCGGTGGCGGCAGATGGGGCTCCGCATTGCGGTCGAGCTCGTTTTCCAACCATGCAATCAGCGATTGGTGGGAGGCGCGCTCCATCCGCCGTGATCCCGCCGGAGGCATCATGCCAGCCCGGAGCTTGCGTACGACCTTTTCCCAGACGGCCCTGTTCTGGCTGACGCCGACGCGGTCGATGTCCAGATCGTCGAGCATCAAGCCCGCGGTCTTCAGCGACCGGTTGTGACAACTCACGCAGTAACGATCGACGAGCGCGCGTTGCTCGGAGGCGAGAGGCGTAGCGGCGTTCGTGGGGCGTTGCGCGACTACGGCTGGCTGGCCGTGAGCCAGCACGGACATGACGGCCATGATGGCGGCCGACAGCGCGACCAAGACACTGTTGCCCACGTCTTACCGTCTTCTACCGAAGATCGGCTCGCCGAAATCATCAGTCAGCCGGAGGAGAAACTGGTTGTTCTCCTGACAGATGTATTCCTTGAGCTCGTCTTTCGGATCCCACGGAATGTCCCACGCGACCGTAAATGGCTTGGTGTACGCGCCCGGGTCATCGATCGTCGCTTCGAAATGCAACGTGTTCTTGTTGGGGCGCGTGAACCGTTCGACCACGTGCAGCATGTCCGTGTGCGGGTGGCCGAAATAGTCGATCCAGGTGCCCTCGTTGAAACCGACCGTATCGACGACCAGCGTGTCGCCCTCCCAGCGGCCGACGGAATGACCGAGATACGTGGGATTCAGCGCATCCCCCTGGGGATGGGGCCGGCCGTCCATGGAAATCTCGCGCCAGATATGCGTCGCCCCTTCGAAAATCATGAAGATGCGCTTTTGCTGGGGCAGCTGAATGATCTCCATCGGATACGGTGTCGCCATCATCCGCGGTCCACCAGGCGGCAGGCAGTACCCTTCGGGATCGTATTTCGACTCGTTTCGCGAGTTGTAGTCGTACACCGCGGCGGACCAGGGCATGAACGGCACGTGCGGTTCCGAACGGGCGCCGCCGCGGCCGCCTCCGCCGCCACCGCGCGCCGCGCCTGGGGCGCCGCCTCGCCCACGACCGGCGCCGGGCTCGCGTTGGTGGGGAACGCCGCCCACGTTCACGATCCGGTCGGCCATGTTGGTGATGTACGGAACATCCCAAACGCCGGGCTCGCCGGCGATTCGCCCAAGGTTCGGCGTGCCATCCGCAAGACGCGGGGTCGGTTCGGAAGGCGCCTCGTTACTTCCGCGTCCTTGAGAGCGCGCGGTCGAAGACATCGCGAGGAGCGAGCACAGAATCGCCGCCGTGCTCGCGCTCAGTACCCAGCGGTTCAAGCGGTTGCGCACGTGAAAGCCTCCCGCGTGCTACGGAGTCTGTCCCTGACTTGACGCCGCAAACAGCCGCTTCCCAGTGCTCGCCAGAGTGACCGCCCGGGCATTCGCGTTCTTGCTGCCGTCCCTGGCGCGGCTCCCCTCCACCGTCACGGTATCGCCAACTTTCATGGAGTTGCGGGTCCAGCCATTGCGGAGGAGGCCGTTGGGGCTCCCCATTTCCATGCCCCAATTCACGCTTGCGCTCGTGTCCTTGACGTCGACGTAGAACCACACGTGGGGATTCATCCATTCGACTTTCGTCACGACGCCAGTGACGTTGATGGGGCTGTTCGCGTCGAACTCCGCCGAAAACGAGTGATGGGCGACCATCGGCACCGTGGCCAGCATCAAGCCGGCGCCGGCGAGGAGGAGCTGCAACGTCCGTCTCATCGTGAGCCTCCGAGTGAAAATGGTAGCGTGCGCTATTGTCGCGGGCCGGCGCGCGCAGTGTCAACGCCTTAAAGAAGCCCTACCAGGGGTCCCATCAGCATCAACACGGCCGTCATGAGCACGACCCAAATCGCGCTGATGACGAGCCCGGGCGCCAGCATGTCGAACATTCGATAGTAACCCCGGCTATAGGTCACCAGTGGCACCGCGTCCAGGGGCAGCAGGATCGCGCAAGACGCGGTGAAGACCACGGGAAGCGCATAGAGCGCCGGGTTCACGCCGGCCGCCGCCCCCAATACCATGATCGGCGGAATCATTACGGCGTTGATCACTGGCGCAATCGGCAGCAGCAGATGGACCACCACGGTGAACGCGGAGATCAGGACCAGCACCCACACGATGTTCCAGTCCTGCAAACCGCCGAGCGCTGACGCCGCAAGCCACTTCGCCAGTCCGGTTCTCGCCGACGCCGCCCCAAGAGAGGTCACGCCGCCAATCATCAGTAGCGTGTCCCAGCCGGTCGCGTCCTGAACTTCCTTCCACGAAAACAGCCTCACGCCTGGCAGGAACATCGCGACGGCTCCGCACAAGGCGACCAGCACCGTGTCGAACGCGGGGATCCAGGTGCTCAGAATCCACAGGGTCGCCATCGCGCCCATGATGGCGAGGACTTTGCGCTCCCCGGTCGTGATCGGACCGATCTGCTTTTGCTCGCGATAGATGTCCTCGACATCGCCGATCGTGGCGATCTCTGGCGGAAAGAACTTCACGAGCACGAAGGCCGCCAGCGGCAACAGGACGATCACCATGGGGATGCCGATCGCCATCCAGTGGAGAAACGGCACGCGCGCGCCGCCGTTCTGCTCGATCATCGTCAAACCCAACACGTTGATCGAGCTGCCGGCGGGCGTCCCCACGCCGCCAATCAAGGCGCCGATGGGAATCCCCATCATGACCGCCTTGCCGAACCGCGAGCCCGGCGCGAGCTTCAGCTTGTCGAAAATGCCCAGCGCGATGGCCATGAAGATCGCGGTGCAGGGAACGTCGGACACCACTGTCGAAACGAGGCCCGTGCCAATCACGAACACGTAGACGGCCCGGGTCGCGTCGGTGCCCGCGCGCGCGATCAGCCAGAGCGCAAATCTGCGGGCGAGGCCGGTCTTCACCCAGGCCAGCGCGATGGTGAACATCACCAGCACGAAGAAGAACACGGGGCTGACGAAGCTCGTGAAGGCCGTTCCAAGGGGGCCCACACCGAACATCGGCTGAAGGGCGAGCGCGAGGACCGCGGTGACGGCTATCGGCAGGGCTTCGGTCGACCAGAGCACGAGCAACCCGACAAACAGCGCGGCCATACGCTGGCCTTCAGGGGGCAATCCCTGCGGCGTCGGCAGGAGCAGCACGACACCCGTGGCGACAGCCGCCCCCACGAGCCCCAGGATCTCGATTCTGCGACCCACGTCTCCTCGAGACATTGTCTGCGGTGCGTTCGTCTGGGGTGCTACTGACGTTCGGTGCCGACCTGGGCCTTCCGCGTCTGGTGACCGAGCGAGTAGATCACGTGCAGCGACATCAGCGCCTGGAGAGGATGCGCGCCGGCGTCGACCAACGGCTTCGCATAGTCGCTGATGACCTTCGCGTTGCCCACGTCGACGAGCGCCCTCGCGGCATGACGCTGCGCGCCCTCCAGCCCATACTCCTCGGCGACCTCGTCGACGTTGCTCATGATCCGCTGCCGCAGCCCGGCATCGTGCCGCACTTCGAACAGCAGCCGGTTCAGGTTGTAGGCGGACGCGGGCGGATGCGTGTAGAACTTGAACCCTTCGTTCTTGAACTGAAAGCCGCCGTACTGCTCGAGCGCCTCGCGCGGCGGCGTGCGCGGCTCACCGGCAGGCAGGAAGCGCATGAAGCCGTGTCCGTGGTGCCAGGTCGGTGTGTACTGCAGCAGTTCGCCAGCGCGGCTTCCGATGGCGCCAAACATGGCGGCCCACGTGAGCATCTCGGTGTTACCGACCTCGTCGAGCTGCTCGGGCGTCATCTCCAGCAGCGCCTCGACGTGGCCCATTTCGAACTGAGCAATCATCCAGCGGTCGAAGTCGTATTCCGGCGTCGGATACTTCCAGGTACCCGGATAATGCGACATCCCGCCGCTCGCGACGATCGCGACGCGTTCGTTGCGCGATTGGATGATGCGGGCGACTTCTTTCCCCAGCGCCGCACAGCGTTTCGCGGTCGGCAGAGGCGGCAGGTACACGTTGGTGAAGAACGGAATCACGGGGATGTCGCGTCCGCCGAGGACGTACTCGAAGGGGGTGGCGAACGCATGCCCCAGGACGGCGTCTTCCGAGTAGGCGACGTCGAAACCGGCGCGCACGAGTCTGGCGAGCAGGTCCTCGGCCATTTCGCGATGCACCGGCAGATCGAACGCGCGCCCGCCGAACTCGGCCCTCGCCCGGCTGCCGGCGATGACCGCGAACGTCGGCACGCACGTCATCGAGAAGGTCTCGAGGTGATCGCTGCCGAACACGAGCACCACGTCCGGCCTGGTGTCATCCAGGATCCGGCCGAGCTGTCGCATGGCGGCGATGCTGGCGTCGAGCATCTCGGGCCGTTCATCCGGCGGCCGCGTGACCAGCTGCGGCGCGTGCGCGGTGCCAAACGCGGCGACGATTTCACCCATGGGGTTCTCCTATAGACGTTACTCTTCCTCCACGTACTGCACGCCGAGCTCGACGAGCTTGGCCCTCAAGCCGTAGAAATCCAGGCCCAGTTCGCCGTTGCGGAGCCGTTCGCGAGTCTTCTGCTCTCTGGCCACGCGCTCCACG
Organism: Acidobacteria bacterium RIFCSPLOWO2_02_FULL_65_29; assembly: GCA_001767435.1. Lineage (GTDB taxonomy): Bacteria > Acidobacteriota > Vicinamibacteria > Vicinamibacterales > CAVVIG01 > 2-02-FULL-65-29. The sequence goes on from MEKT01000160.1 coordinate 9,552, forward strand.
GCGAGGCGCGCGATGTCCGGCGCCGTCTGCCTGGGGACTACCACTACACCGTCCTGGTCGGCGACGATCACATCGCCTGGCCGCACGCTCGCGCCCGCGCACACCACAGGAACGTTGACCGAGCCGGCCGTGCTCTTCACGGTGCCCTGTGCGGAGACCGCCTTGGACCAGACCGGGAATTCCATCGCGGTGAGGTCCGTGACGTCGCGCACACCCGCGTCGATCACGAGGCCGGCCACTCCGTGGACGCGCGAGGACACCGCCAGCAATTCGCCGAACATGCCATCGGTCGATTCCGAGGCGGTCGTCACGACGAGCACGTCGCCCGGTTGGCACAGCTCAATCGCGGCGTGGATCATCAGATTGTCGCCTGGTTGCGACACGATCGTCACGGCGCTGCCAACGACCCGAGCCGTCGGATAGATCGGTCGCATGTACGGACGCATCAGACCCGTGCGTCCCTGCGCTTCATGGACCGTCGCCACGCCGAGCTCGCCCAGGCGGCGGACCACCGCCTCGTCTTCGCGCTGGATTCGACGCACGATCGTTGGCTTCACGACACCTCCGGAAGCTTCTTGGCGAGCCGAGGGTAGACGCGCCGCGCGTTCCCTTCGAAGATCTTGCGCCGGCCCTCTTCGTCGAGCCATGTCACCGCGTCCAGATAACGCTTCGTGTCGTCGAAGTACTGCCGCGTGTCCGGGTCGATCCCTCTGACGGCCCCGACCATCTCGGAACCGAACAGAATATTGTCCAGGGGCACAACCTCGAGGAGTAGCTCGATTCCGGGCTTATGGTACACGCAGGTATCGAAGAACACGTGATCGCGGATGAGGTCGCCAATCGGCGGCCGCTTCAAGTCCTGCGCCAGACCGCGATAGCGGCCCCAATGGTACGGCACGGCCCCGCCGCCGTGCGGGATGACGAAGCGCAGCGTCGGAAAATCCTTGAACAGATCGGCCGTCAGAAATTGCATGAACGCGGTCGTGTCGGCGTTGATGTAGTGGGCGCCCGTCGCGTGAAAGCACGGGTTGCACGAGGCGCTGACGTGCACCATGGCGGGGACGTCGAGCTCGACTATTTTCTCGTACAGCGGATACCAATACCGATCCGTGAGGGGTGGGGCCGTCCAATGGCCGCCGGAAGGATCCGGATTCAGATTGCACCCGACGAAGCCCAGGTCGACGACCGCCCGTTCCAGCTCGGCGATGCTGTTGGTCAGCGGAGCACCGGGTGACTGCGGAAGCTGGCACACGCCGACGAAGTTGCGCGGGTACAGGGTGCAGACGCGGTGAATCAGATCGTTGCAGTGTTGCGACCAATGGAGGCTGGTCGTCGCGTCGCCGATATGGTGACCCATGGCCGACGCGCGTGGCGAGAAGAGCGTGACGTCGGTGCCGCGCTCGTTCTGAAACTTGAGTTGCGCCGGCTCGAGGCTCTCCCGAATCTGGTCGTCGCTGATCTCAACCGAGCCCTTCGAAGGCACGTGGCGCGGATCGGCCAACGCCGCAATCTGCGCGTCGCGAAACGCCTGCAGCGCCTTCGGCGCCGTCGTGTAATGCCCGTGACAGTCAATGATCATCGCTTCTACTATCCCATCGCCTTCTCGATGCGATGGAGCAGTGCCATCGTCGGCAGGCAGCTGGCCGCGCTCGATTCCGGCTCGCGCCCTTCGCGGATCGCGCTCGTGAACTCGATGTCCTGACGATCGAAGGCGGCCATCCCGTCGAGCGGCACTTCCTTCCCGTCGCCGTCGGTCATCGAGTCGCGGTAGACCTTATAGGTGTCCTCTTCGCCAATGTAGCGATAGAAGCCGCCGAAGGGGCCTTTGTTGTTGAACGACATCGCCATCGTGAAGAGCCGTCCGTTGGTTGATTTCATCGCGACCGTCATGTCCATCGGTACGCCGAGCACGCCATGGGTGGGACCCTTCTGTCCCCAAACCTCGAAATTGGGCTCGTTCAGCACCCAGTAGGCCAGATCGACCGAATGACAGGCGTGGTGCCAGAGCAGGTTGTCCACCCACGAGCGAGGCTGGCCGAGCATGTTGAGGTTCTCGCGCCGGAAGAAATAGGTCTCGACCACCATGTGATGCAGGTGGAACGTGCCCTCATGGATCCGGCGGCGAATCTCCCGGTGCGGCGACGAAAAGCGTCGCGTATGCGTGACCATGCAGATCCGGCCCGACGTCCGGGCCGCGGCGACGATGCGTTCGGCGTCGGGGAGGTTCAGGCTCATGGGAATCTCAACCTGAACGTGCTTGCCTCTGGACAATGCGAGGATCGTCTGGTCGGCGTGCAAGCCGCTCGGCGTCGCCAGAATCACCGCATCGACGCCTGGACGATCGATCGATTCCTCGAGGCCGGTCGACCAGTGCGGAACGCCCCATTCCGCCGCGAACGCCCTTCCGCTCTCCTGCGTGCGACTGTTGACGGACACGACCTCCACGCCAGCGATCTTTTTGAGCGCCTTCACATGAGTGACGCCCATCGCACCGGTGCCCGCCAGACAGATCTTCATCGGGTTCCTCTGAGGGTCAACATTCGTCTCCTCACGCCCGTCGCCATCGGTTCAGCGGCCCTGCCACGGCTTCAGCGACGAGCGCGCGAGCTTCATGACGCGATACTCCGCGCGCCAGAAGGTCGTCGTACTTGGTATGCACATGCCGTATGTGAGCTCGCACCGCCAGATCGACGGCCTTCGGCTCGAGCTCTTTGGCTGCCGCAGAGCGCCCGACCCGACCCGAGTACTTCTGGCACGCATGTTCGGCAACTGTCTGTTGCTCCTCGGCCGGGCACCCTGGAAACAATTCCCCGACGCGCCGCGCGAACGCCTCGACGTATGCCGCATCCAGTTCCTGACGACGTTCGGTCGTGCGATCCCGAGCCAGTCGCCGCGCCTCGGCGTCGGACAAGCATTCTCGCTCCGCTCGCGCGAGCGCTTGTTCTTCGACCAATACGCCCTGCCGCTCATAGCGCTTGCGCGAACGGCTGAAGCGAACCACCACGGCCCGGAGCGTCGAGTAGCGGCTGGCGCGTCGTGTGAGCGCGGCATCTCCGCGTCCAAGAAACACCAGATGATCGAGATCGGCGCACGCCAGGCAGAGCGGCCGATCCTTCTCCATGCGAAGGAAACGCCCCTTCCCGAGGTCCTCGCCACACTCCGCGCAGGCCGAGTCACGAACGATCCAGAAAACAACAATCTCGTCTGGTTGCGAGGCCTTCCGAACTCTGGGAACAGTGCTCACGATCGTTGAGTTTGCATCCATCGATGAAATGGCGGTCCAACAAGTAGTCGGCTCAACTCTGTAGCCCGATACTCGAACGACCGCCGTCAGTGTAGCGCGGTGCCGACGTAATGGCGATTCCTTCGGTAAAGACCGCCACCATCGCTGGTTACTCTCGAAACCCTATCAAGGAGGCGGACCTGATCGGCCGATCTCGATATTGCGATGACACCTGCGGGCGTCGCGGTCTATCACGGTCACCATCGCCCCGGACCGGGCTCCAGTTGATCGAGCGGACTCCGCCCGCCGCGCCCGCCCTTACTCCTCGACGAGCCGCGTCGGAGTCGTCACGGCCATGGTCCGGACTTCGTCGCTCGTGAAGCCGGCGTCGAGCAGGCGCTGCGCGAACATGGCAAATCCCTCGGCCACCGGCGGATTGATCGTCTGGCCCAAATCGGTGGAGATGATCGTCCGCGGCACGCCCGTCTTGCGGATGTTGGCGAACGCCGTTTCCCACGGCGCCTTCCCCGTGTACGTGGTCGTGAAGCAGTGTTCGATCAGCGCGCCCAGATCGGCAAGCTCTTTTTGTTCGTCGCCGGTCAGGTTCTGCGAAGGAAACTCCGCGTGCGTGACGACGACTTTCCGGACGCCCATCTCTCTCGCCAGGCGAACGAGGGCGAAAATCTCGCGGCGGCCGATGTGGCCCGTCGCGAGGATCATATTGTGTTTGGCGATCCGTTCCAGGCAGCGCCGGGTCTCATCGGTGACCCGTCCCGAGGCGTCGACGACCGACAGCGGCGGCGGCGCAATGCCCTCGGCCGCCAGCTCGCGTTGGATGCTCGCCCAGAACGGCAGCTTGACGGTCCCGCCGTCGAGCCGCCCGGCCGTTTCGTTCTCCGCATCGACGGTCGGCATCCACACGATCTTGCATCCCGATCGCCCGGCGATTTCGACCGCGACCGGGTTCAGGCCGCCCACGCTGTGATTGAGGGTCAGCGCGCCGAACGCCCTGATGCCGGGCACGGCCTTGGTGACCACTTGCGCTCGCTCGCCGGTCTGAATGTAGTGGGATTTCAGGACGAAGCCCCGCATGGCGTGGGCGAGGAAGTCCTTGGCGCAGTCGATATCGTCGGTCCGCCGGCCGATCACGTCGGGCGCGACGTGGATTTGAAGGTCGTACGCGCCCTCGAGCGCTTTCCACGCTGCGTCGGTGACGGGTGGCGAGGGAGGCGTCGGCTGGCTCATGAGCGCGAAGACGGTGGGTCTGGACGATCGTAAAAGCGCGCAACGTGTAGGCAGTTGGGGGCCGCCGCATCGCCATCGAGTCGATGCGGCGACCCGGTCTGCGTGTCCGCTATCTCTTGGCCGCCACCTTGAGCTCGCTCAGAATCCTGGTCACGTCTTCACCGGCAGTGGCCGGAGTGACTTTCTGCTCGATCCTCAGGATTTTTCCGTCCGGCCCGATGTAGAAGGTCCACCGGTTGGCGAAACCAGACTTCGGATTGAGCACGCCGTACTTGGTGGCCGTCCCTTTGGTCGGATCCGCCAGGAGGGGGAAGTCGGCCTGCTCCTTCTTGGCAAAAGCGGTGTTCTCCTCGAGGGTGTCGACGCTGATCATGAAATAGGAGACGTCGAAGGTGCGAATCTTGTCCCCGCTCGCACGGAGCGAGTTGCATTCGGCCGTTCAACCAGCGGTGAACGCCTTGGGGAACCACGCGAGCACGACCGTCCGGCCGCGCAGTTTGGAGAGCGTGTAAGTCTGACCGTCGGTGCCCTGCAGGGTGAAGTCCGGCGCCAGGTCGCCCGCTTTCAGCTCTTGCGCCGCCGCCGGCGTGGCCAGGAGGCCAATCGCCGCCAACGCCGAGGGTAACGCACGTAGGGCCCGTCTCATATCTATGCCTCCGTTCTAACCGCGATGACCCCAGACGATACCACGGTCGAACCCAAAGTTAGAAGTTAGAAGTCAGAAGTGACAACTCGAGCCGGGGTGTGGGGCGGAGCCCCACGTTAGCATGTAAGATGTGCCCGGGAGAAGACCAGGATGCGCCATGACTCTCGGACGCTGACCGCTCTTGTGACCGTACTCGGCATGATCGCGCTGGCGATCACCCTCGGCGCTCAGTACAAGATCACCGTCAACAAGGACCGGCTGATCAACGCGCAGAACGAGCCCCAGAATTGGCTGCTGATGAACGGCGACTACGGGTCGCAGCGGTATTCCAAGCTCACACAGATCAACCGGTCGAACGTGAAGGACCTGCGGATGGTCTGGGCGCTCGCGCTCGGTGGCATGCAGGACGTCGGCCAGAATGGGCCGGAGAACGAAGTCAATCCCCTGATCGACAACGGCTTCATGTACGCGACCGACGGTTGGGGCACGGTGTACAAGATCGACGCGCGAACACCCAACAAAGGCGACTTCGTGTGGATCGCCGACCCGGGGGTGTCGCATCAGGGCAACGCGTCGCGCACGCGTGGCATTGCGCTGTGGGAGGACCTGGTTCTGGCCAATCTGCCCGACGGACGCGTGATCGCGATCAATCGCGACAACGGCGAGATTGTCTGGGACAAGATGATTGCCGGCAAGAACGAGTTCGGCGGGCGGGAGCGCTTCCTCACGGCGCCAGTCGTCGCGGACGGGAAAATGCTGATCCAGAACGGCGCCGGCGACGGCGGCACGCGCGGATGGGTGGCTGCGCTGGATGTGCGATCCGGCAACGAGCTGTGGCGCTGGTACGTCGTGCCCAAGCCGGGCGACCCCGGCAGCGAGACCTGGAAAGACGACCACAATGCCTGGAAGACAGGTGGCGGCGGCGTCTGGCAGACGGGTTCCTACGATCCGGCGACCAACCTCTACATCTTCGGCACCGGCAACCCCTATCCGATCTACGATCCGCAGTTCCGTCCCGGCGACAATCTGTACACGAACTCCGCCGTCGCGCTCAACGTCGCGACGGGCAAGTTGGCCTGGCATTTCCAGTACACACCGAACGATTCGTGGGACTACGACGAAGTGGGCGTCCACATGTTGTACGACACCACGATCAACGGCCAGCGGCGCCAGGTCGTCGGGCACTACGGCCGCAACGGATTCTTCTATTCGCTCGATCGCACCAACGGCAAGTTCATCAAGGCGGAGAAGTACGTCAACGACTTGAACTGGACCAAGGGCATCGATCCGAAGACCGGCAGGCCCGTGGACTACAACCCGCAGCTGGATGTCCAGATCTACAATCCCGAGGCGCGCGCGCTGCGCGGCGACCCGATGAAGCGCGCGTGCCCGACCTGGCACGGGGGCGTGGCGCACCAGCCGCTCGCGTTCAACCCCGTGAAGAGCATCGCGTATGGCGTCGGGACCGAAGGCTGCTTCAGCCAGACGGGCGCGGCGGTCGCATCCCGCGGCAAGGAGGGCGGCATCGATCAGAAGGCGAGTCAGCCGCGCAAGTCGACGAGCGATCTGTATTACGGCGCGGTGACCGCCTTCGATGCCGTCAACCACAAAGTGGCCGCCAAAGCCGTGACTGACATCGAGATTCGATCCGGCGTGATCGCCACGGCCGGCGGTCTCGTGTTCACGGCGTTACAGGACGGCTGGGTCGTGGCCTACAACGACGAGACGCTCGAGGAGCTCTGGCGCTTCAACGTCGGCACGCCGCTCAAGGGCGCGCCGGTCACGTATGCCATCGGGCCGAAGCAGTACCTCGCCGTGCAGTCCGGCGGCCGCCACCTGCATCCGGTGAAGTACGACAAGCTCGAGAACGCGAGCTACCTGTTCGTGTTCGCGCTGAACTGAACCTTTTTCGTGTTTTCGTGTTTTCGTGGCTACTTGTCGAGCTCGCGGCACGCGTCGACGTCCGAGCCCCAGTACTCGACGCATGCGGCGCGATCCATCGGCCCTTTTCCCATGATCTTGGCGAACAGGAAATCGGCAACGAGCTCGATCTCCCGCGGCTGCAAGGTCGCCGCGGGGTCGGGCAGCTGGCGGCCCGTTCTCTGCAGGTCGGCCAACTTCAGCTCGTAGCAGCGGCCATCGCTGTAGGCGAGTCTGTCGAACGCGGGCATGCTCCTGCCCGGGCGTCCACACTTGATGGCGAGGATCGTGGCGGCGCGATTGAGCCGGCTCTCGCGAAGGTTGGCGCCGTCGGGCATCTGGCTGTCCATCTTGCGGCCGTCACCCGCCCAGCCGTGACAGGCCTGGCAATCGGCCTTCTGCACGTAAATCCTCATGCCGGCGGCGACATCCTCGGCCGTCGGCGCCTGCGCCTGAGCGGCGCGGCCCGTGTCGCACACGACGGCGATGACGATGAGCGCGGCTAGACATCTTCTAAAGCCGATGTCCATGCGCATGACGCAGGTTTTCGGCTTTAGAAGCGGTCTTAGTGCGGCCGCGAAGCGGCCGCCTAGTAGCGAAGATTCGCCGTTTGAGCCCATGGGCCCGTCACTCGGCGGTTTGAGGCGAAGCTTCGCTACCTGGAACCGTTGCCAATCCCTGCGCATGTCCACGAGTCCCCCGAGACAGAATAGCATCAGAGCTACGTGTTCACGATTTGCGGATCAACGTACCGTACACGTCGGTCAGCCGCATGTCGCGGCCGTTGAACCTGTCGGTCAGCTTCTTGTGATCCAGCCCAAGCAGGTGCAGCACGTCGCGTGCAGGTCGTGGTACGAGATCGGCGGTTCCAGTGCCTTGTCGCCAAACTCGTCGGTGGACCCAATCGTCTGCCCGCCCGAGCATCGTCGAGGGACGCCTAGAAGGGCAAAGGGTCGAGGGCCGCGGGCAGAGGGTCAAGGGCTGCAGTTAGAAGTTAGAAGTTAGAAGTTAGACGCCCGTTATGCTGGTCGAAACGAGAATGTTGTACTCGTTCCGCATAACGGGCCTAGCAAGAGAATAGCTGTTCACCGCGACGGACTGCGCGTAAGCTGTGGCCTCCATGGATCGACGCGATTTCCTCCTCGGGTCGATGGCTGCCGCGATCCTCGCGTCGCGGCCGGCCGAGTCGTTCGCTCAACCAAGAATCTCGTCCTCGTCAGGCGCCTGGGACCCCGGACGGTTGCGCCATCTGCTGCCGACGGTCAGCGACACGCGACTGCTGATCAAGGCTTCCTTCACGCAGCCGCTCAGTGCGCCGCCCACGCTTCGTATTGGCACGACCCTCGTCAGCGGCCGAATGAACGATACGGCGGGCGAATGCTGGCAGTTCTACGCGGCCGGCCTCACGCCGGGGCGCCGCTATTCGCTCTCGCTCGCCGCGGCCAACGGCGCGTCGCTCTGCCAGCCGTGGGAGCTGTCGACGTTTCCGTCGCGCGAGGCCACACCGGATCGCTTCCGCGTGCTGTTCTTCACCTGCGCCGGGGGACCCGAGAGCACCGGTGTGAGGAGCGACGGTCAGCCGAGCGGCAACCTGCCTACCGCGGTTCGCAACCGGCTGCTCCGCCGCGGTCTTTCGTTCCAGCCCGACGCCGCCATCGCCAACGGCGATCACGTGTACTGGGACCTGCACGCGCCGCGAACGCCGCCGGAGCGCAGAAATACGACGCGGCTCGACAGCTTCAATCGATCGGCGCTCGTGTTCGGCGACAAGAACGAAACGGTCCTCAAGCTCGCGGCCGCCCCGCAGATCGTTCCGGTGTACGGCACCGATTTCCGGTCGACGCCGGTGTTTTTCCTGCAGGACGACCACGACTACTTCGACAACGACGAAGGGACCGACGAGATCGTCACGTTCCCGCCGGTCTGGTTTCAGCTCCAGCTCGCGCGCGCGACCCAGCGGATGTATTACCCGGAGTTTCTGCCCGACGCCGGGCGCCCCTCGAACCTCCCGTGGTCCTCGTCCGACAACCGCGCCGAGATATCGGAGAGCTTCGGCACGCTCAGGTTCGGTCGCCTGGCCGAGATTCTCCTCTACGACGTCCGTCGCACGATGACCCTCGCCGGTCCGAGCGCGGTCTTCATCACCCCCGAAGTCGAACAGTGGCTGCACGCGCGGATGAAGGCGACCGACGTGAGGCACCTGGTCCACGCGCCGTCGAATCCACCAGGCTGGACCGCGGGGAAGTGGGGCGAATGGTATCCGGATGTCCTTGACGAAGGCGGCAAGTTGACCACTGCGAAGCCGAAGCCTTACTGGCAGAATGGATGGTTGAAGCAGCACGATCGGCTGATGCAATCGATATCGGGCATGGACAGGCGAATTCCGCTCGTGGTGAGCGGCGATCTCCATGCGATCGGGATCGGCCGCATGCTGCGCGCCGGGGCGCTCGATTTTCGCGCGCGCCCGATCAACACGGTGCTCTCGGGCCCGATTGGTACGGCGCCCGGCGGCTGGCCCTCGGCGTTTCGCGGCGTCGGGGCCACGCCGCCCGCGCATCTCGACCTTCACGAGGACGTCAAGCCGATCGAGCAACACGGGTTCATGCTGGCCGACTTCCTGCCGGATCGGATCATCGTGCGGCTGTTCAAATGGGACGTGAAGACCCAGGCGCCGGACGCCATCGACACGCTGGAGCCATTTCACTCTGTCGAGCTGGGCGCCTAATCCGGATTATTCATGAATCGCCAAATCGGCCCGGCCCATTCGCTTCGGAAACCCTCGCCGGCACCCCAACGCGCACGGTCCGCGCGTCGGGGACCCCGCCCGCCGGCCGGAAAACCGCAGCTCCGGCTCACCGTCTCTAAACGAGGCGCGGGGTCCCATCCCCACGCCGCCGCCTGGCCTGCGCCGCGGTTTTCGTGCCTGTGCCGACACCTCGGCGCTCGGAATTTTCGTAGGGACCGAGCGTTCAGGCGTCAGCCGCTTCGTCGGTTCCGAGGAGCAGCGTCAGGCCCTTGAGCACATCCCGCACCCGGGACGCTCCCAAGACACCCACCCGATCGGCCAGTCGTGTTCGATCGACGGTTCGAATCTGCGAGACGTTCACGACGCTCGCGCGCGGGAGTCCGCCTTCGCCGCCACGAAGCCGGATGTTGCCCGGCATGGCGCCAAGGCGAAGGTTTGACGTGATGGCCACCACAACGGTCGTCGAAATGGCGCTGCGATTGAAGCGATCGTGCTGCACGACAAGGGCCGGCCGGCGTCCTGCCGGCGCCGAGTCCTGTATTGCTCCAAAGTGGAGCCAGTAGACTTCTCCCTGACGAATCACCACCGTTCGCTGGTCCACGGCGTTCCCGAGACGTCGAGATCGGACGCCTCCCGGCGTTGTTGATCGGCGAGATTCGGACGCGCGAATAACTCGTCCAGTCGGCGCGTGATGTCAGCATCTCGACGTGCGCGCACCGCATATCGGAGCACACGCGTCACGAACCGGTTGCGCGATTCGCGCCGCTCGTAGGCGGCGCGATCGATCTCCGTCAGCAGATCGTCCGGAACGGCGATGGCCGTTTTTCGAAGAGGCATTCGGTATTCCTATTGGTAGCAACGGAGAGCATACCATAAGCCCATCCTGCGCTCTTGGATTCCCGTATTGCCAAAGAGCTCGCGCCCGAGAAGCTGCCGACCCGCGTCTCGGGACTATAATCGGCGTGATGCGGACGTCCACGCTGCACACGGCGAGCGCCGACCCTCACGTGCCGGAATTCAGACGATAGGAAGCATTAGACGATAGGAAGCATTAGCGGGGTGTCGGCGGTTAACGGAATGACCATTCTCCGACCCGCCCGCGCGTCTCCCCCGCCCGCGCGTCTCCCCCTGAGAAGAAGCTGCGCGAGGCGCTCGGCTACGAAGTTGATACCTTCGTCAGAACCCGGGAGGAAGTGGAGGCCGTGGCGAGCTACGAGCCGTTCGCGAGGAAGGACGTCGATCGGGCGGCGGCGTTCCTCGTGGGATTCCTCGTCGAGCCGCTCGATGGCGCATCGAGCAGGAAACTGATGGCGCTTCGGACCGATATCGACGACTTCCACCTGAACGGGCGCGAGATGTACTGGCTCTCGGGATTGAAGCAGGGCGAGTCCACGTTCTCGAACGCGAAGTTCGAGAAACTGCTCGGGGTGCGTTCGACGTTTCGAGGGCTCAACACGATCCGGAGGATGGCGGCCAGGTATCCGAGCCGGCCAGGTCCGTAGACCGCCGCACGCAGCTCGCTCGCGTCGGATACGCTATCGCCATCTGGTCCGGCTGAAGCCGGACACTACGTACGAGGCTTCAAAGCGCGCGTTCGCCGGGACTCGATCCGGGCGGTGAGGCGCGCGATTGAGGAGGAGCAATGACGCGATCCGCTCTAGCCGTCCTGCTGGCGATCGTGCTGGTCGTGGCACCGTCGGGTCCGTCGGCGCAGGTCGCTCGAAGCTGGGACGCCACGTTTCGCGCCATTCCCGACGCCGGCAACATCGGCGACTACATGCGGCGGATGAGCGCGCGGCCGCATCATCTCGGCTCGGCCTACGACAAGGACAACGCCGAGTGGATCCTGGCGAAGTTCAAGGAATGGGGCTGGGACGCGAGAATCGAGACTTACCAGGTGCTGTTCCCGACGCCAAAGGAACGGCTGGTCGAGATGGTCGAGCCGTCGTTGTTCAGGGCCGCCCTGCGCGAACCGCCGGTCGCGGTCGATCCGACGTCCGGCCAGGAGAGCGAACAGCTGCCGACCTACAACGCCTATTCCATCGACGGCGACGTCACCGCACCGCTCGTCTACGTGAACTACGGGCGGCCGGTCGACTACGAAGAGCTCGAACGTCGGGGCGTGTCGGTGAAGGGCGCCATCGTGATCGCGCGCTACGGTGCGTCGTGGCGCGGCATCAAGCCGAAGGTCGCCGCGGAACATGGCGCCGTCGGCTGCCTGATCTATTCCGATCCGGCCGACGACGGGTATGCCGTGGACGAGGTGTTTCCGAACGGCCCGATGCGGAACAAGGACGGTGTCCAGCGCGGGAGCGTCATGGACATGCCGTCGTATCCGGGCGACCCGTTGACGCCGGGCGTCGGCGCGACGCCCGAGGCCAAGCGCCTGGACATCAGGAACGCGCCGACGCTGACGGCGATCCCCGTGCTGCCGATCTCGTACGGCGACGCCCAGCCGCTGATGGCCGCCATCGGTGGCCGCGCGGCGCCGGCCGCGTGGCGCGGCGGGCTGCCGATCACCTACCGCATCGGTCCCGGGCCCGCCCGCGTGCACCTCAAGGTCGCGTTCAACTGGAACATGACGCCGGTCTACAACGTGGTCGCGCGGCTTCAGGGTTCGACGTATCCGGATGAATGGGTCGTGCGCGGCAACCATCACGATGCCTGGGTGAACGGCGCGCAGGATCCGGTGAGCGGCATGTCGGCGGAGCTGGAAGAGGCGCGCGCGATGGGCGAGCTGGTGAAGCAGGGCTGGAGGCCCCGACGGACCATCGTCTACATCGCCTGGGACGGCGAAGAGCAGGGCCTGCTCGGTTCGACCGAGTGGGTGGAGCACCACGACGAAGAGCTGCGGTACAAGGCCGGGGTGTACATCAACACCGACGGCAACGGCCGCGGGTTCCTGAACGCCGGCGGCTCGCACTCGCTGGAGCACTTCATCAACGGCGTCGCGCGCGACATCGAGGATCCAGATACGAAGATGAGCGTGTGGAAGCGCAAGCAGGCGAGGGCGATCGCCAACGGCACCGCCGAGCAGCGGTCCGAAGCGCGGACCCGCGCCGACCTGAGAATCGACGCGCTTGGCTCGGGCTCCGACTACTCGCCCTTCCTCCAGCACAACGGCGTGCCGACGCTGAACCTCTCATTCGGCGGGATGGACGACGACGGGATCTACCATTCGATCTACGACGACTTCTATCACTTCTCGAAGTTCGCGGACTCCGACTTCCGCTACGGCCGCGCGCTCGCGCAGACGGTCGGCACGGCCGTCATCCGACTGGCGGATGCCGATCTCTGGCCGTTCGAGTTCACCAACGTCGCCGACACCGTCCAGACCTACGTCAAGGAAGTGCAAGCCCTGCTGAAGCAGCGGCAGGACGAGGTGAGGGAGCGCAACCGGCAGATCGAGGACGGCGTGCTTGCCGCCATCGCCGATCCGCGGCGTCCGGTGCAGGCGCCGAAGGCCGAGGCGCCGGTGCCGGCGCTCAACTTCGCTCCGCTCGAGAACGCCGCCAACACGCTGACCCGGGCGGCCGAGCGATACAAGAAGGCTGCGGACGCGGCTCGTCCGCGCCTCGGCGCGAATGCGGGGATTGTCGCCACCGTGAACGCACGGCTGATTCAGAGTGAGCGCCAGTTCGTCGAGCCGGCGGGGCTGCCCAAGCGCCCCTGGTACCGGCACCTGTTGTACGCGCCCGGCTACTACACGGGCTACTCGGTCAAAACGCTTCCGGGAGTTCGCGAAGCCATCGAGCAGAAGTCGTACGCCGAGGCCGAGACGGAAATCGTCAGGGCCGCCAGGGCGCTCGATCGGGAAGCCTCGCTTCTCGATCAGGTGTCCGCGGAGCTCGAGCGAGTGAGGTAACGCGTGTTCGTGCTTGCCCGCGCGATCGCGTAAGCCACGCTGTTCGTCGGCTTCCGCCTGGTGTTTCTGCCCGGGTGGATCCTCGAGGCGTCTGGAATCGCCAGGCCAACGGCGATCGGAGCCCCGCAGGTTGCGGGCGGGCTCGTGGTCATATCGGGGGCGGCCCTGGTCCTCGCGTGCATCCTCACATTCGTCTTCGTCGGGAAAGGCACGCCGGCACCGTTCGATCCGCCTCGCCGGCTGGTCGTTCGCGGGCCGTATGGCATCGTCCGCAATCCGATGTACGTGGGCGCCGGTCTCGGACGATAGGAAGCATTAGCGGAATGTCGGCGGTTAACGGAATGACCGTTGGACTAAACCGCTTCGCGGTAGACCGTAGACCGACGCGCTGATCCCCACCTCGCGCGTCCGGATTTTCCCACCGATTCGATCACCGAATCCTCACATACGCTCCCGTGCGACCGCCTGGAATGGGCCAGGCGCGTTCGCAGAGGAGCCGTCTATGACCCCGCTTCGGCAACGCATGCTCGAAGACATGCAAATTCGCCATCTCGCGTCGTCGACGCAACGCGCCTACGTGGAGCACGTCGCCCGCTTCGCGCGTCACTTCGGCCGGTCGCCCGCGCTGTTGGGCCCCGAAGAGATTCGTGCGTACCAAGTCTATTTGACCAACGACAAACAGTTGGCGCCTGCGTCCAGGGTGATCACGGTGGCCGCGCTCCGCTTCTTCTACACGGTCACCCTCCAGAAGACGTGGTCGGTGGAGGCCGTGATCCCGGCGCCGAAGACGCCGCAGACCTTGCCCGTGGTGCTCAGCCCCGCCGAAGTCGTCCAGTTCCTCGACTGCGTCGGGGCCCCCAAGCATCGCACGATCCTGACGACCTGCTATGCCGCCGGCCTCCGCATCTCGGAAGCCGTGCGGCTCACCCCGCTAGCCATCGACAGCCAGCGGATGGTCCTGCGCATCGAGCAAGGCAAGGGGCAGAAAGATCGCTACGTGATGCTCTCCCCGACATTGCTGACCATCCTGCGCGACTGGTGGCGGGTCAGTCGCTCCACGCCTTGGATCTTCCCGGGCGATCGCCCGGGCCACCCGATCACCACCCGTGCGGTGAACCGCGCCTGCCGGAAGGCCCATCGGCGCTGCGGCATTCTGAAGCCGATTACGCCCCATTCGCTGCGTCACGCGTTTGCGGTCCATCTCCTGGAAGCCGGCACCAACGTCCGCACGATTCAATTGCTGCTCGGTCATCGGAGTCTCGCGACGACGGCCCGGTATCTCGCGATCGCCACGACGCAGGTGTGCGCGACCGCGAGCCCCCTGGATTTGCTCCCGCGCCCCGTCGCGCCTCCGTCCCAGCCCCCCACGCCCACCGCTCGCTGAGCGCCGAGTCGATGGATCGCCCGACGCCGACGGTCGCGGACGTGTTCCGCCGCTACGGCGACACGTATCGTGATCACGTGGGTCCTTCGCTCTCGATGGCGCACCGGCGCGTCATCACCGCGATCACGCAGTGCCGCACCGCCGCCCTCGGCGGCCATGTCGAACAGTGCGACCGCTGCGGACACACGCGCATCTGGTACAACAGCTGCCGTAATCGGCATTGCCCCACGTGCCAGTCGCTGGCCCGGGCCGCCTGGATCGACGACCGCACCGCGGACCTGCTCGACACGGAGTACTTTCACGTCGTCTTCACCGTGCCTCAAGCGATCGCTGAGATCGCGGCCCAGAACAAAGCGGTCGTCTACGGCATCCTCTTCCGTGCAACCGCGGACACCCTCCGCACCATCGCCGCGGATCCGCGCCATCTCGGCGCCGAGATTGGCTTCTTCGCGGTGCTCCACACGTGGGGACAAACGATCCTGCACCACCCGCATCTCCATTGCGTCGTCCCCGGCGGGGGGCTCTCACCGGATGGCACTCGGTGGATCGCCTGTCGACCGGGGTTCTTCCTCCCGGTCCGGGTGCTGTCCCGGCTCTTCCGCCGACTCTTCCTCGAATCCTTGCAGGAGGCGTTCGACGACGGCCAGCTCCGGTTCGCCGCCTCGCTGCACACGCTGGCCGATCCGCAAGGCTTTGCCGATCATGTGCAGCCGGCGCGGAAGACCGAGTGGGTGGTCTATGCCAAACCGCCCTTCGCCGGTCCCCGACAGGTCCTCGACTATGTCGGGCGCTACACCCACCGGGTCGCCATTTCCAACCAGCGCCTCATCAACATCGACGACGGCCACGTGCAATTCCGCTACAAGGACTACCGTGCCGACGCGGCGTCCATGCAGCAGACGATGACGCTCGGCGCGCCGGAGTTCATGCGGCGCTTCCTCCTGCACGTCTTGCCGGCCGGCTTCCACCGCATGCGCCACTACGGCCTGCTCGGCAATCGGCACCGCACGCACAACCTCGCCCGCTGCCGGCAGCTCCTCGCCGGGACGACCGCGGCGCACCCGGTTGCGGCCATTGCCGACCACACCGTGCCACCGCCGGACTATCGCGACCGCTACGAGGCCCTCACCGGGGTCTCGTTACGGACCTGTCCCGTCTGTCCGGACGGGCACATGATCGTGACGGAGTGTCTGCGGCGTGCGCGCCCGTTCCCGGAGTTTCCCGACACCTCATGACCCGCACGCGCGCGGTCCGCACGGTATTGATCACCTCGCGCGCGTCGCGTGACAGGACTTGTGTCGCTCCAGCCCTCGTCCCACGACCGGAGGACAGCACGTGCGGCGCCCGGGCGTCCCTCGCTGAGCCCAGCAACCGGCGACGACCGCCCGCAGCAGCCCCCGTCGTGCACGCCGCGGTGCCGCC
>MEKT01000161.1 GCA_001767435.1 Acidobacteria bacterium RIFCSPLOWO2_02_FULL_65_29
CCAGGGCCGGTCCCCGGACCTGTCCGCGCGCACGTCAGTCACAAGAGAACCGCCCCAGCGTACCGGCGGCAGGCCCCAACCGAACCAGCCGGACGATGCGGCGCCTGCGTCGCCGGCGCGCTCCGGGGCCCCAGGTGGTGGGGGCTCCGCCGCAGGCTGTGCTCTCGCGCTCCCGGCGTACACGATCAAGCCCGCACAGCAGGCGGCGAAGACCGCTGCGCGCCCGCCGTGTCTTTTCGACTGCCACACATCGCCCCTCTTGGCGGTCGCGCCACGGCGCTTTCTCAATGCGCCGCTGGGCTGCTGGCCGTACTGCCATCCACCGCGCCGCTGTGCAGAAGTTCGCCGCCGATCCTGATGTCGGCACCGGACCGCAACCGGGCGAGCAACTTGCGCCACTGCGTCTCTCCCTGCTCGCGCGACCACAGTTCGGCCACGTTGCGCCGCACGTCCTTGAGGCTTCTGAGCTGCGCCGTCTTGCGCTCGACGAGCCGGAATACCGCGATCCCCTCCAGCAAGCGAAATGGTTCGGAGATCGCGCCGGGCGCCAGCTTGTCGATTCCGCTCTCCACACCCGCCGGCAACGTGCCGCGATGGCGGTATCCCAGGTCGCCGCCGTCGCGTGCCGAGCTGTCGCCCGAGTGGAGCTGCGCCAGTTCGGCAAAGTCCGCGCCAGCCGTGAGTTGTTTGACGACGTCCTGCGACTGTGCGAGCGCCTGCTCCCATGCCGCGGCCGGCGCAGCAGGGTCAACTTTGAGCAGGATCATCGACAGGCGCACGCGCTCCGGCTCGGTGAACTGCTCCGGATGGGACTCGTAGTAGGCACCCAGGCCGATCTCGTCGGGAGGCGGCACAACGCGGGTTGCAGTCTCCAACTGCGTGATGACGCTTTGTTCCTCCAGCGCGCGGGTGAGGGCCGGCAATAGCTGCACGCGGGCCTCCTGCCATTGCGGCTGGTCGCGATAGCGTTGCTCGTAGGCCATGACCTCCTTGCGCACCTTCTCCTCGTCCGGCCGGATGCCGCGCCGCCGCGCCTCATTTAGCAGCAGCACCCGGTTCACCAAGCCGTCGGTGACCTCCTGCCGCAGCGCGGCGAGTTGCTCCTCCGGCGCCCGGCGGTGATAGAACTTCTGGCGGATCGCGCCAGCGAGCGCCGCTTCGAACTCCTGTGTGCTGATCGCGGTGCCCTCTACCACCGCGAAAACCGCGCCGGCCGCGCCGTGCGCCGCCGGGCCGGTGGCGGCCCAGCACGCCGGCGCGAGCAGCGCCGCTGCAGTGGCAAGGCTCGCCAACGCTCGGTGGATCCGCATCATGGCCATGCGCCTCCCTAAAAAAAACGGGTCAGACCTGCCGCCTGACCCGTGGCTACGGGAATTGCGACTACTTCACGTGGCAGGAGAGGCACACCTGGCTCTGGGTGTTCGCGATCCGCAGGAAGGTCGGAGTGTCAGCGTTGTGCGGATCGTGGCAACTGCCGCATTCCACCGCGGGCCAGGGTCCAGCCGTGGTTCCGCCAAAGGCGCGCACATACAGCGGCAGGTCGGTTTTCTCGCGAGTGCCGTTGGCAGTCCCGGTTTCAATCCAATACAGACCGCTACCAGTGGCAGGGGCGTTAAAGTCCTGGTCCTTGCAGTTGGCTATAGTAGTCGGCACAGCCGCACCGCCTGACTTCATGCCACCGCAATACGGGACGGAGATCGGATGATCGTTCTTCAGGTCGGTGCCTATGGTGGCGATACGGGCAGGATCCATCAGGTTGGTGCTAACAACGTTCTGCCAGGTGTAGCCCGCTGACGCACCCGTAGCGTTATAGCCGCCCGAACCCGGCGCGTTGATCAACATGTCCAGCGCCGTGGCGCCATCGTGGCAGGATAGACAGAGTAGCGAGATCGAGCCCACGCCCCCGGTCGCCGTCTCGCCGTCGAAGGTACTCGGGCGATCCCCCCACAGGCCGTCGTAGAGGGTATAACTGGCCGGGGCATTGACTCCTCTGTTCCACAGCGGCGCCGACTTGGTGGTGTCCCCGCCGTGGGGCGTGTGGCAGAACACGCAGACTTCGTCGGTACCGGTGGTCACTCTCACACTCCCGGTACCCGTTGTGCCCAGGTTATGTTTACTGGCCGCTATGCTCGTCGCCGCCAGCGCGTTGTCGGCGACCATTGCGGCGAATACGGCGAAGCCCGCCGCCGCGACCCAGCCTCCCATTCGTTCGAGCCTGCTCAGTTTTTCCATGATGCGCTCCTTTATGTTCATCCCCTGTTTCGCGTGGTCCGCCTTCAACAGATACGGCCCTCGCCCGATTGTTCTGCATCTTCCGTGCCAGGGCATTTCTCGGTCGGACAAGGATCGAAAGGGCGGCTGATGAGGGGGCCAGCGACGAAATTCCATTGAAATCGCCTGAAGCCGAGGCGCGAATTTCCCAACTCAGGGAAATCGGATTCTCAACAGTGGGAAGCTTGGCCGCGTGGAAATCGATGCAGAAGCCGTCTGTCTTTAGATCCCAGCATTCACTTGGATGCCGCCTTGGCGTCGGATCGCTGGCCGAGGAAGCCGCCGTCGGCTTTAAGGTTGTAGGGGCGGAAGATATCTATTTTTCTGAACCACTGATCGACCATATAGACGCGCCCGTCCTCGTCGGCATAGATGCCCGACGGCAGCATGTAGCGGGCGGGGCCATCCCGTTCCGACCGGCTGCCGATAAAGAGCAGCAATTCGCCCTCCGGACTGAAGATCTGGAAATTGCCGTACGCGGTGTCCACGACGTAGAGGTTGCCGGCGGGGTCGGCGGCGATCTCCTTGGGCCGCGCGAATTGCCCGACCTGGCGGCCGATGGCGCCGAAGGTTTTCAGGAACTTGCCGCCGCGGTCGAACACCTGGATGCGGAAATTGCCGGAGTCGACGACGTAAAGCCGCCCGTCCTTGCCGACCGCGAGGTCGCGGGGAAAGTTGAACTCGCCCGGGTCCTTGCCGCGCTTGCCGAAATCAAACAGATGTTCGCCGCTGGCCGCATCCACCACCCGCACCCGGTGCTGCTGCGAACCGACGCCGCCGATGTCGACCAGATAGATGCGGTCACCCTTGGGATCCACAGTGACGTTCGCCAGGCGGTCGAACCACTTGGCGTTGCCGATCCGGCGCAGGAACTTGCCGTCCTTGTTGTAGATCAGGATCGACTTGGCGCCGCTGTCGGCCACGTAGAGGTTCCCGCTGCGATCGACGTCGATGCCGAGCGGCTTGGAGAGCTTGCCCGGATCGTCTTCACCGATCCTGAAGTGACGCCCGTTGGGCACATCGAATACCCGGATCACCGCCTCCCCCGAGTCGGAAAGAAAAATGCGCCCTTGGTACACCGCGATCGTGTTCGGCTTGTTAAGCCCTTCGCCCGTGGTCCCCTGCCCCGTTAACAGGCTGCGCAGCACCGCCTGCTTGTCCTGCAGCGCCACGTCAGCACTGCTGTAGATCGTGCGTTCGAACACAAATCTCGGCTCGTCGGGCGGCGCCGGAAACACCAGCGGCCCGGTATCTACTGTCGGCTTCGCGGGCGGCAGGGGTGCGCACGCTGCGATGAGCGCCGCGACGGCGCAAGCGAGAGCGCGCGTGACAGGCTTTGCGGTCGTGCTGAAAAGCGTGCGATTCATTCGCGTTCTCCCCACCATTGGTCCGCCCGCGCTCGAATTGGGCGCCGTGTTGTCCAGCACAAGACGTGCCGTGACGGGAACGGAGCAAGCAACGTGCCAAGGAGGATTCTGCCGCGCTGGTAGCCCGGCAGAATCCTTATACAAGACCACATAAGAGGTTTGGAATAGGCCGAACTCACTGCCGATACTTCACCCCAAGAAACCGCAAAGGCGCAAAGATACTTTTCAATACCCCTTTGAGGGGTGCGCCAAGTCACGCAAAGGAAATCCGCAAACCGGCGAGTCTCCCGAAGCGAGAATCGCCGGTTCTTCGTTGTAATGCATTGTCTTTGCGAATCTTTGCGGTTCGCTTTTTCTAGGTGTGCCCCTCGTCCACGACGGAAACCGTGCCGAATTCGCACGCGGTTCTTGTCTCTTCTAGCGCTTCTTGTTGGCGTTGTTTTTTTGAGAAGTTTGTCGGATTTATCGCGGTTTTGCGCAAGGAGTTTGCCGCACCCAGATCCGGCAAACTCCAGACGGGTGCGATTCTTGCATTGGGTTCGGAAATGCGGAAATGAGTTGACGACGCGGGCCGAAGAAAAGATGAGCGAAGCCCATTCCGGCCGCGGGTGCGGGTCGCGCCAGTTCGCGCGGCGGGCCGCAAACATCCCCTGGCGGCTAATTGCCGCCCTGCTGGGGTGGGTCGCATCCGCGGCTGGAACCGGGCTGTCGGGCAAGGATGGGACCGTCGCGAGTTCGCGCCGGCGAAATAACTTTTCGTTGAGTGTCGTGGCTTTGAGCCTCAACGTGCAACTTTGTGTAACTCACAGGGAGGATGGCCTATGAAACACTCGCTCATATTGAGTACGCTGGCCGCAGCATTGGCGTTCGGCGCCCTCGCACACGGCGCGGAGCCAAAGGCAAAAGTGTTGTCTGTTGCGGAGGACGCCACACAGAAGACCGTGCTGGTCGGCCGGACGCTGGTCAACAACATGATCGTCATGTTCGAGCTGGAGCCGGCCAAGGCGATGTGGATGCAGATGGGCGGCGCCGGCAAGTGGATGGAACACGGCGTCGGGCCCAACGAACGCTTTCACGTCGAGGTGAAGCCGATCGATCCCGCTTCGAAGACTCGCATTTCACACGCGGACGTCAAGTTCGAAGCGACCAACAAGAGCAACGGCAAGAAACTCAGCGCGGACCTCCATCCCATGTGGGGCGGCAGCGGGTTGCATTACGCGGCCAACAGCACGCTCGCCGGTGACGGCGTCTACCAGGCGCGGATTACGGTGGGCGTGCCTGCGTTCGCGCGCGACGCAAAAAACAAGGAACTGTGGCTCAAACCCACCACCGCGACCTTCCACTTCAGGCTGGCCGGCGGAAAGCTCGTGGAAGTCACCGAACCCGCTGATGAATCGCCCGGAAAGAAATGAACAAGGGCGTCGAACCGACGATGAGCGATTCCGACACCGGCTGCGGGCACGGTTCGCGCGAAATCGCGCGACGGGTTGCACGCGCGCCCAGGCGCTTCGTTGCCATCCTGTTATGCTGGCTCGGGCCAGTTGATGGAGTCGCGCTCGCTGCCGGGGACGGAGCAGGCGGGAATCCCCCGCGGGCGGAGCAACTCTACCGCAAGCATTGCGCGGCGTGTCACGGGGAGCGTG
>MEKT01000162.1 GCA_001767435.1 Acidobacteria bacterium RIFCSPLOWO2_02_FULL_65_29
CGCCCCGCTCGTATTTCTCCAGCGTCGCGACGAATTCCTCGATATCGGCCTGGCTGGCAAAGGAGAGCCGCGCACGGCCGTGCGTGCTCGTGAGTTGTTCGGTGGACATAAGGCTATCCCCGCAAAGCTCGAGTGCTGTTGTCTCGATCGACGAGCGCTCGGACGTCAGTCAGATTCAGCGCCGCGACGCCTCCAACAATGATCGCGGCCGGTTGGTCGCGTCCGATCGTCGTGCGATCGGCCGCCAGGTCGTCGAGCGTACCGCGCCACACGTCCTGGGCCGGCGTCGACGCACCGGCGACGATCGCGACTGGCGTCTGGCGCGGCCAGGCGCGGGCGACCAGGCGGTGGGCCAGCGCCGCGCGCAGCGCGACGCCCATGAGCACGACGAGCGTCACGCCCCCAGGCATGATGCCGTCAATCGAGGCGGCGAACGCCTCCTCGTCGTGGCCGCTCACGACCAGGAATCCAGACGCGAGGCCGCGGTGTGTGACGGGAATACCCGCGAGCGCCGCGGCCGCGACCGCGCTCGTCACGCCCGGTACGATGTCGAACGGCACACCCGCCGCGCGGAGCGCGAGCGCCTCTTCGCCGCCGCGGCCGAAGACGAACGGATCACCGCCCTTGAGCCGTACGACGCGACGCCCGCGCTCGGCCGCCCGGATCATCACGGTGTGAATCGCGGACTGCGCCAGCGCATGGCGGCCGGCTCGCTTACCGACGAAAAACCGCTGAGCGCGCCTCGCGAACCTGAGCACTCGCTCGTCGACCAGCGCATCGTAGAGCACCAGATCAGCCGTGCGCAGACGGACCACCGCGGCGCGCGTGAGGAGCGCCGGATCGCCGGGGCCAGCGCCAACGAGGGAAACGAAGCCACGATGCACTGCATTTGCGAGGTTCGGTGCATTTGCGAGGTTCGGTGCATTCGCGAGGTTCGGTGCACTCGCGAGGTTCGGTGCACTCGCGAGGTTCGGTGCAGTCGCGAGGTTCCCCGCCTTCTCGAGGTTCCCGCGCCCGTAGAGGTTGTTCAGCGCCTCCAGCAGGAGCGGGCGGCGCGCGGACATCGGTACGTTGTCGCGGCGCCAGATGGGCCGCAGCCGCCTCGCCTCGCGCATCCAGCGGCCGAGATCGCGCGGCAGCACGGCGTCGAGCGCTTCGCGCAGCAACCCGGTCAATCCGGGCGCCGCACCGCCCGTCGAAATGGCGAGCGTGACGCCGTCTCGCCGCACGACGCCGCTCAAAAACGCGGTCGCGTTGGCCGGATCGTCGACCGCGTTCACGAAGACGCGCCGCTCCCCCGCCGCCGCGGCGACCTCGCGGTTGACATCCGGGGGCGCGGCCGCCACCACGAGCCACGCGCCCTCGAGATCCGCGGGCGCAAAGGCGCGGCGATCGATCGCCACGCCGGCGCGCGCGATGTCCTCGTGCACCTCGGGCGACACGACACGCACGTCGGCACGCGCGGCCAGCAGCTGCGCCAGTTTCGACGCGGCGACCGGACCCCCGCCGACGAGCACCACCCGGCGGCCTTCGAGGTTCACGAACAATGGAAGCAGCTCGGTCATAACAAGAAAAGCCCGGAAAGCTGGCGAGCCTTCCGGGCCAATGGTCCTGTTCAGGAAATGTTCAGCGTCAGCTGACGATTGAGAACGCGTGACCTGAACCACCGGCCCTGGGGCTCTGACACTCCGCGCGACAACAACAGCAACAGGCCGGCATCGAGATCATCACGACCCTTAACTAGTACTCCCTTCGCCGCTTGCGGTCAAGTCCACGGGCCGTCCGGCGGCTCGTTCCACGCTACACTTGAATTTCATGCGGATCTGGAAGGCGGCGCTGCTGGCCACGCTGTTCTGCACGCCCGCCGCGGCGCAGAGGCTGCCGACCAACGTGCGGCCGGACCATTACGACCTGGCCTTCGACGTGGACCTCGCGCGGGCGCGCTTCCACGGTACCGAGACGATTCGGGTTCGCTTGAACGCCCCGGCGACACGCATCGTGTTGCACGCCCTCGACCTCGAGTTCCACGAGGTCACCATCGACGGCGGCGGCGCCAGACAACGGGCCGAAGTCGTGCTGGACCAGAGCGCGGAAACCGCGACGCTTGTCGTGCCGAAGAGCCTGCCGGCAGGGCGCGCCGACCTCCACATTCGCTACTCGGGTGTGCTGAACGACGATCTCCGCGGCTTCTACCTGAGCACGGCGAACGGCCGCCGCTACGCCGTGACCCAGTTCGAATCGACTGACGCGCGGCGGGCGTATCCGTCGTTCGACGAACCCGCGCTGAAGGCCACTTTCGCTGTCACGCTCACCATCGATCGCGGCGACACCGCGATCTCGAACGGCCGGCTCGTCTCGGACATTCCAGGCCCTGGCGACTCGCACCACACGCTGAAGTTCGAGACAACGGCCAGGATGTCGTCGTATCTGGTGGCGATGGCGGTCGGCGATTTCGAGTGCCTCGAGGGCGCGGCCGGACGCGTGCCGCTTCGCGTCTGCGCGACGCCCGGGAAACAGGAGTTGGGACGCCTTGCGCTCGAGATGACCGGCGAGATTCTGACGTTCTACAACCGCTACTACGACATCAAGTACCCGTTCGGCAAGCTCGACATGGTGGCCATTCCCGACTTCGCGGCCGGGGCGATGGAGAACACGGCGGCGATTTTCTACCGGGAGACGGACCTGCTCGCCGATGCCACAACCGCGTCGCCCGCGACACGCAAGAACATCGCGGCCGTGATCGCTCACGAAGTGGCGCACCAGTGGTTTGGCGATCTCGTGACGATGCGGTGGTGGGACGATTTGTGGCTGAACGAGGGATTTGCGACCTGGATGGAAACACGGCCGCTCGCCGCCGCTCATCCCGAGTGGCAGCTCGGCATAGATGAAGCGCGGCAGAATCAAGCGGCGCTCAATCTCGATGCGCTCGCGTCCACACGGCCCATTCACTCCAACGCGGAGACGCCCGCCGAGATCGAAGCGACCTTCGACCTGATTGCGTACCAGAAGGGCGCGTCGGTGCTTCGCATGATCGAGCGATACGTCGGCGAGGACGATTTCCGGAAAGGCGTGAACGCCTACCTGGCGAAGCATGCGTACGCGAACGCCACGTCGGAGGATTTCTGGAGCGCGATCGCTCGGGCCTCGCGAAAGCCGGTCGATCGGATTCTGCCGACCTTCGTCAATCAGCCGGGCGTGCCCGTGGTCGACGTATCGGTCGCCTGCGACGGGGGCGGCCACACGCTGAGCCTTGCGCAACGCCGGCTTTCACTCGATGCGGCGCGCCCGACGACCGCGGCGCGCTGGCAGGTTCCGATCTGCCGGAAATACGCCGGAGTGTTTGGGGTCTCATGCACCGAGATGCGATCCGATACGGCCACGATCGTCGGCAGCGCCTGTCCATCGTGGGTGTTCATCAACGCCGGCGCGCAGGGCTATTACCGCACGGCGTATCCGCCCGAGATGCTTCGCGCGCTGGCGCCCGCCATCGAGAACGCGCTCACGCCCGCTGAGCGGTTGTCTTTGGCGGGCGACGAGTGGGCGCTCGTGAGCACGGGACGGCATTCAGTGGCCGAGTACCTCACGCTCGCCGGCGGTTTCGGGATGGAACGGACCAGCGGCGTCCTGGATGAGATCGCGGGCCGACTCGCAGTCATTCACGGCCGCATCGCCGGAGATCGGGAGCGGCCCCATATCGAGGCGTTTGTCCGCTCGCTCTTGCAGCGCCTCTTCGGCGAGCTGGGGCTCGAGACCGCTCCGGCGGACAGCGACGACCGCCGCGCGCTCCGCGCCGTCGTCGTCGAAACCCTCGGCACTTCGGGCAACGACCCCGACGTCCTCGTGGGGGCCCGAACGCTCGTTGACCGCGCGCTCTCCGGCGGCGCGCCGCTCGATCCGTCGATGGCGACCACGCTCTTGCACGCGTCCGCGAAGCGGGGTGACCGGGCCCTTTTCGAGAGTCTGGTGGCCGCGGCGAGACGTGCCGCGGCACCCGAGGAGTACTACAGGCTCGTCGGAACCCTGGCGTACTTCGAAGACCCGTCGCTCGTCGAGCGCGGGCTCGAGCGCGTCCTCGGCGACGAGGTGCGAAGCCAGGACGCCGCGCTGTACCTGCGCGGCTTTCTCGGGAACTCGAACGCCGGCGTCAACGCGAGGGCCTGGACGTTTCTGAAGGCGCACTGGGCCGAGCTCCTGCCGAAGCTGTCGATTTCACTCGCCGACGTCGGGTTGGTCGGCGCGCTTTCCTCGTTCTGCGACGCGGGGACCCGCGACGATATCACGGCGTTCTTCGCCGCGCACCCGCGGCCGACCGCCGCGCGGCGGCTCCGACAAACGCTCGAGACCATCGACAACTGTATCGCGCTGCGAGAGAAACAGGCGCCCGCGCTTGTCGAGTGGCTGTCGCGCGAACGTCCATTCTGATCAAGTGCACCGACGACGGTGGACACGGACACAAACGGAGGACACGGCAGGATTCCCCTCGAGCCACGCACGCCACGGCCGGTCCACGCCCACCGCGATGCCAATCCGCGGGCCCCAGACAACCCGATCCGCCTTCAGCCCCCGGTCGTCGATGAAAAGGCGATCGCCGAGCAAATCGAGTCCGTTGTGCTCGAGTGCGATTCCCATCGCCATCGTGAGATTTCCCGGACCCCGGCAGAGCTCGTGAGCCGCCAGGTGAGAGCGAGACCGAGCTCTTCGGCCTTTCACCTGCCGGAGCCGCCGCCGGCGCATCAGAGAAATTCCGTCGATCGGCTCGAGTGCGCGCACCAGCACGGCGGCTGGCGACCCAATCGACTCGGTGACGACGTTGACCAGGCTGTGGATGCCGTAGTTCAGGTAGACGTATGAGAAGCCCGGCGGGCCGTACATCGGCTGGTTGCGCCCGGTCGGTCCCGGGGCGGCATGAGACGCCGGATCCGACTCGCCGATGTACGCCTCGACCTCCACGATGACGCCGCTCGTGACGGCCCGGCCGCGCCGGTGCACGAGGACTTTGCCGAGCAGATCGCGGGCCACGTCGAGCGTCGGCCGATCGTAAAACGACCGAGGGAGTTTCAAGACGTTCAACGCAGAGGCCGCAGAGACCGCAGAGAATTGTTCTCTCTGCGAGCTCTGCGTTGATCGTTGGCTCACGGCAGACGTCGCAGTCGCGCCGCCGCGCGTTGGGCGGCGCTCGCGACCTGGGGGTCGCCGTCCTGCATCAGCGGCTCGACGACGGCAAGCGCGGCAGGATCGCGCGACACGCCGAGCACCTGAGCCACGTCGGCGCGTCTGCGGGCCACGGGATTCTGGGCCTGGCGCGCGAACGCCGCGGCCCGGCCGGGTGCGACCTCAACCAGGTAGCCCATCGTCTGGTCCCGGAGCTTCGAGTCGGCGAGGGCCGCAAACAGCGGATCGAGCGGGCCGCCGGCGAGGAGGACGAGGGCGAAGTGCTCCGCAAGGAGCACGTCTTTGTTCCGTTCGCGCGCGAGCGCCGCGCGAATCTCCGGCGCCCGGCCAGCGTCGCCCACCCGCGCCAGTCCTTCGATGGCAAGGATGGCACCTGCCCGCCTAAGCGGCGCCAACTGAGTCTGGAATAACGGGACGCTCGACCCGTGGCCGATCTGCGCCAAGGCCTGGAGCGCCGCGCCCCCGATCTCGCCGCGCCTGTAGTACTGATGGAGGTCGGTCAAGGTCTGCACCGCGCGCTCGTACCTCATGGAGCCGAGCGCATCGATCGCCGCCAGCCGCACGTCGCGTTCACGATCGTTCAGCGCCAACACGACGGCATCGCCCACGGCTTCTTCGACCGGAGGATCGACCGGGCGCCTGGCAAACACCCGACCGATCACCCGCGCCGCAGCGATCCTCGACTCGAGCGCCGGCACGCCGAGCGCGCCGGCGAGCTCGGGGCCGGCGACACGAAGCAGCTCGCGCCGTTCGGCGTCTGGAGCGTCGCCAGCGAGCGCGCCAAATGCGTACAGCGCGTCGAGGGCGACATGGGGATTGTCGTCGTGCGATGCCCGAAGAAACGCCGCCAGCACCTCCGCTGGCACGGCGTTGCCGTTGAGCGCGAACGGCCCGCCCGAGAACGCCGCTTCGGCGCCGATCGCGTTTCGAACTTCGATCACCAGGGCGACCCGCCGTCTTGGTACGACTTTCTCGGCGAGAAAGATATTCAACTCGGCCGCGATAGCTTCCGCCTGCACTTCGTCGTCCGAATCGAAGACGAGGGCAGCCAGAGGAATGGCGGCCTCGGGCAATCCGGCGGCCTTCAGTGTGCGGACGGCGCGCCGGCGCGCGCCAACGTCAGGATTGGCGAGGTCGCCCACGGCCTGGTCGAAGGGACTCTGCGGCGACAGGACCGGGAGGGCTGGCGGAACGGGCAAGCCCGGCAGGGACAGAACGCTCGTTAGAACAACAACTGCGGTGTTTTTCATCCTGTCTGCCCTGTCTGCCCTGTCTGCCCTGTTACCGGCCCGCTGCGTACGCGTGCGACCGTCCTTCGGCGAGCGACGTGCGCAGGTAGCGTCCCGTATGCGAGGCCTCGACCTGGGCCACCTGTTCCGGCGTGCCGGTCGCGACGACCCAGCCGCCGTTCTCGCCGCCTTCCGGACCGAGGTCGATGATGTAGTCGGCCGTTTTGATCACGTCCAGGTTGTGCTCGATGACGAGCAGCGTGTGGCCCGCTTCGAGCAGCTTCCGGAACGCCGTGAGCAGCTTGGCGATGTCGTCGAAATGGAGGCCCGTGGTCGGCTCGTCGAGTATGTAGATCAGCCGCTCGCCGCCGTGCGACGAGAGGTGCGCCGCGATCTTGATTCGCTGCGCCTCGCCGCCCGAGAGCGTGGTGGCCGGCTGGCCCAGCCGCAGGTAGCCGAGGCCGATTTCGTCGAGCACATGCAGACGCCGCAGCACTCTCGGCGAGCTGCTGAAGAAGGCGAGCGCTTCCCGGACGGTGAGGTCCAGCACCTGGTGAATCGTACGGCCGCGGTAGCGCACGTCGAGCACCTGCGGCTTGAAGCGCTTGCCGTCGCACTGGTCGCAGGGCACGAAGACGTCGGCGAGAAACTGCATCTCGACCCGCACTTCTCCCTCTCCCTGGCAGGCCTCGCAGCGTCCACCCGGTACGTTGAACGAGAAGTGGCTGGCCGTGAGCCCGCGCGCGCGCGCGTCTTTCGTAGTGGCGAAGAGCTCGCGAATCGGGTCGAACGCCTTCAGATACGTGACCGGATTGCTTCGGGGCGTGCGGCCGATCGGGGCCTGATCGACGAGTACCGCGTCGGTGATGAGCTCGGCGCCCTCGATCTTGGTGAACGCACCGGCGCGCTTGTCCCGTCCCCCGCCCTTCGCGCGCTTGAGCGCCGAGAACAACACGTCGTGGACGAGCGTCGACTTCCCCGATCCGCTCACGCCGGTGACGCAGGTCAGCACGTTCAACGGAATGCTGATGTCGACCTGCTTGAGGTTGTGCTCGCGCGCGCCGAACAGCCTGATCTTCTGGCCCGTTCCACGACGCCTCGTCGTCGGCACCGGAATGGCGAGCTCCTGACGCAGGTACTTCGACGTGAGCGACCGCGTCTCGTGCAGCAGGCCGTCGAGCGTTCCCGAAAACACCACGCGCCCGCCCTGTTCGCCCGCGCCGAGCCCGAGATCGACGATGTGATCGGCGACCCTGATCATGTCGGCGTCGTGCTCGACCACGAGCACGGTGTTGCCTTGGTCGCGAAGCTGGCGGAGGATGTCGAGGAGCCGCAGATTGTCGCGCGAGTGCAGGCCGATCGATGGCTCGTCGAGCACGTACAAGGTGCCGACGAGCGCCGAGCCGAGCGAGGTCGCGAGGTTGATGCGCTGCGCTTCGCCGCCCGAGAGCGTCGACGACAGGCGGTCGAGCGTCAGGTAGTCCAGGCCGACGTCGCTCAGGAACGACAGGCGCCGCCGGATCTCCTTCAGGACCTTCTCGGCAATCGCCAGCTCTTTCTCGCTGAGCGGCATGGTCGCAAACAACGCCTGCGCTTCGTGCACGGTCAGCGCCGAGACCTGGTCGATCGTCCGTCCCGATACGCGCACGTCCCGCGCCTCGCGGCGCAGACGCCGGCCGCCGCAATCCGGGCACGTCAAGTACCCGCGGTACCGGCTCAGGAAGACGCGGACATGTACCTTGTATTTCTTGCGGTCGAGCCAGCGGAAGAACCCCCGAATGCCGCCGAACTCGCCGTTGCCGTCGATGACCACGCGCTTCTCTTCGTCGGTCAGATCGGACCACGGCACGTCGAGCCGGATTTTCGCCTTCTTGGCCGCGCGCTTCAGTTCCGCGAGCTGGGCCCGATAGTGCGGTTTGCTCCAAGGCTCGATCGCGTTGTCGGCGATCGACTTCGATCGATCCGGCACGACCAGATCCATGTCGAGCTCGATGATGTTGCCGAACCCGTGGCAGGCCGGGCACGCGCCGAACGGATTGTTGAACGAGAAGAGGCGCGGTTGGGGATCCTCGTATGCGATCCCGCAGGGCCGGCACTCGAAACGCTCCGAGAAGCGGTGAATGGTCGACGGCGACTGTTCAACAGCCCAAGCCGCGCCGCCGCCTTCGCGATACGCCGTTTCGATGGAATCGGTGAGACGCTGCCGCGACGCGTCGATTCTCCCCGCGGGCATTGAGCCCGCGCCTCCCGCTGGCTTTGAACCCTCGCTTCCCGGGGGCATCGAGCCCGCGGCCTCGCCAAGTTGCACGCGGTCCACGACGACCCTGAGCATCGCCTCGCCAGCCAACACCGCGATGTTCGCCTCCACATCGTCCAGGGACACGGCGCGGTTGTCCACGAGCAGGCGGCCGAAGCCCTTCCGCCGGAGCCCCCCGATGGCCGCCACGATTGCCGCCGTGTTGGCAGCCCGGTTCGCCTCGAACGCCCGGCTTTCGGGCGCGGACTGTCGACTGCCGACCGGCGACTCACGACTGGCGGCCGTCGACTGCCGATGGCCGACTGCCGACTGCCGACGGTCTCGACCGTCGGTCTCCGCTTCGTTGAGCTCATCGACCTCGGGCAGCGCCTCCGCGCTGGCCAGCAACGCGGCCTCGACGATGGGCAAATCGAACCCGAGGAGGAGCCGCGTGCCCGCGGGCAGCTCGCCAAGCTGCCGCGCGACGACTTCCGCCGTCTCTCGCACGACCTCACGGCCGCAGTTCCGGCAGAAGGTCCGGCCGACGCGCGCGAACAGCAGGCGCATGTAGTCGTGAATCTCGGTCGTGGTGCCGACGGTCGATCGGGGATTCCGAATACTGTTCTTCTGCCGGATCGCGATGGCCGGCGCGATGCCTTCGATCGCGTCGACGTCGGGCTTCTCCATCCGCTCGAGAAACTGGCGAGCGTACGCCGACAGCGACTCGACGTAGCGGCGCTGCCCTTCGGCGTAAATCGTATCGAAGGCGAGCGACGACTTCCCCGATCCGCTCACGCCCGTGATCACGACGAGCTTGCCGGTTGGAAGCCGCAGGTCGATGTTCTTGAGGTTGTGCGTGCGGGCGCCGCGAACGACGAGGTCGGCGCTTTCGGCAGACACCTGCGCAGCTTGTCCAGCGGTGTCGGGCATAGAAAGAAGTTGGAAGTTAGAAGTGAGAAGTCAGAAGGACTGCGACACGAGTAGCATCGCTCTGACTTCTCACTGCAACCTTTCCTGCTTCGAGCTGCGCATTTCGGCAGCCTGTTAAACCCCTCATCGTAGCGCAGGAAGGAGGGTTAGTCGATGGTCGTCAGTCGTGAGTCGTCAGTCGAGCGGTTGTGAGCTTTTCGATGATCACGGCGAGGCTGGCGGAATCTTCGGACGATAGCGCGCCAAACAGCCGGCGCTCGGCTTCCAGGTGGGCGCGAGACCCTTTCTCGTACGCCAGGCGGCCGGCCTCGGTGACGACCGCGAGGCGCGATCGACGATCGTTCGGGTCGGGCTCTCGCGTGACGAGGCCGTCGGCGTCAAGGCGATCGACCAGCTGTGTGACGTTGGATCTCACGCAGGCCAGCCGTTCGGCCAGCTGGCCCAGCGGCAGCGAGCCCCCCGCGCGAATCAGGCGATCGAGAGCCGCGAGCTTGGGGAGCGAGAGCCCCACAGCCGAGAGCTTCGCGTCGACGAAGGTCTCGACGGCGCCCGCCGCGTGGAGCAGCGCGAGCACGCCGGCGCCGCGGCAGTCGGCCACTGAGCTACCCATGCTATTGCGGCTTCCGAATCGACTTGAGGTACTCGACCAGCT
The DNA here is from genome assembly GCA_001767435.1 of Acidobacteria bacterium RIFCSPLOWO2_02_FULL_65_29. Lineage (GTDB taxonomy): Bacteria > Acidobacteriota > Vicinamibacteria > Vicinamibacterales > CAVVIG01 > 2-02-FULL-65-29. Next base: position 10,220 of record MEKT01000162.1, read on the forward strand.
GCCAGATCTGATCGCGCGAGAGCTGGCTCTTGAACGCCGGCATCTCTGGCGGATGCCCGTTCAGGATCTTGTGATAGAGGACGCCCTCGGGATTGAGCTCGTAGCGGAACTCGTCGGTCAGGTCGGCGGCCGGCGACCGCGGATCGGACTCCGGGCCGTCGCCCCTGGCTTCGGGCCCGTGGCACTTCTGGCAATTCGAGGTGAACACCCCGCGACCTCGCTTCACGAGATCGGCAGAGGGCTTGAGCGGGCTTTTCTCTTCCTTGGCCGTCGGCGGCACGGTCCACCCCGCGTACTGGGCCGACGCGGCGGCGGCAACGAGCAACGCGCCGAGGCCGGCGAGCAACACGATGGCTTTCTTCATACGCGTATTATAGTCCCCGCGCCGATCACCGAATCTCGCGACGAAGGACAGAGACCGCCGAGACACCCTTATGGACATCTTCCGGAACCAGGACTCGCCCATGCACCCCGCCGACGCCACGTCTTTCACCGGCCCGGCCCGGACCAAGCTGCTGGCGTCGAGCGAGAACGCCACACCGGTTCACGTGTATCGCGTGGAGTTCGACGAGGGCGGACGCACGAACTGGCACACGCACTCAGGCCCGCAATGGTTACTCGTCGTGGGCGGCCGGATCCGTGCCCAGGTGTGGGGACAGGCGCCTGTCGAGCTCGACGCCGGCGACGCCGTGGTGTTCGCACCAGGCGAGAAGCACTGGCACGGCGCGCCGCCCGGCGCGCGCGGGACCCACCTGGCCGTGAACGTCAACGTGAAGACAGACTGGCTCGAGCCGGTGACGGAGGAGCAATACAGAGGCTAGCCGCCTTCGCGCCTTCGACGCTCCGGCGTGCCATGCGGAGCTCGCCTGAGTTGCGGGCGAGCGCAGGCGGGCGGCTCGAGAGTCGGGGCGCGGGACTGGGGACTCAGGCTGGGGACTAGAGATAGCTGATGGCTGACGGCTGATAGCTGACAGCTGATAGCTGATAAGCTGCCCTCCATGGAGTAAACTCTCCGCCGAGGAGCGGACGGCCATGAGGTCCACGTTCGCGATGACTGCGATCGGCCTGATCGTGATCGCGTCGGCGCCGCGCGCCGGGCAGCCGCCGACGCCGCCGCCGATCGAGGCGCCACAGCTGCCGAAAGGCACGATGCCGAACCTCGGCCGGCCGACAGAGGCGTCCGACAAGACCCCCCTCTTCGATTTCGGCGACTACTTCACGGGCACGTGGGCCTTCGAATGGGTCGTCCCCGACAGCCCGCTCGGCCCCGCCGGACAAATCGCCGGCACGACGACGTTCAAGGCGGTCGGCGGACGGTTCTACTCGTCGGAGACGACGGCCAAAGGGCCCGTCGGCCCGATCCGCATCCGTGAGCGGATCGCGTACCACAAGGAGAACCGGACGATCGTCCGCCACGTCACCGACAGTCGTGGGTTTTCCTACATGCTGATCGCGCCGGTCGGCTCCGATCTCGGCGGCTTCTACTACCTGTATTTCGAGGGCGAGCCGTTCACCCACAAGGGCAAGACGATTCGCATCAAGGAAAACTGGCGGCTGCCGTCGCCCGTCAACTACCGGGTGTCGATGACGCTGTCGACCGAAGCGGGACCGTTCGCCAACTATGGGAATCCGTGGTGGCGGAAACAGGTTCCGGGAATCAAGTAGGAAGCCGGGAGTGAGAAAGGACTGACTATGCGACGCCTGTTGATTGCCCTGTCGGCCGCCGTGGCTCTGTTTGCGTGGTCGGCGGTGCCTGGAGTGCACGCGCAAGGCGATAGCGGCTACCGGCTGGTGCCCAACTGGCCGACGATGCCGCCGAGCCTGTACTTCGGCCTAAAGGACATGCCGGCGCCGCCGGCTGAGCGCGACGCACAAGCCGCCGCGCGGCGGGCGCGTGGGGGGCAGCGCGGCGCCGGCGGGAACGTTCAGGCAGGCGCGGGCGTCGGGGCCGCCCTCACCGGTCCGACCAATCAGCCGGGCATTTCCGGGCTCGCCATCGACGCGCAGGATCGCATCTACGTGTTCAACCGCGGCCCCAAGCCCGTCATGGTGTTCGATGCGTCGGGTCACCTCGTCATGTCGGGCGCCGATCAGGAGATCAACGGCAAGAAGATCAATCCCGACTGGGAGCACTCGGGCGCGGTTGACTGGGACGGCAACGTGTGGGTGATCGAGCGAGACGCTCACCGCATCGTGAAGCTCAGCCCGAAGCTGGACAAGTTCCTCCTGCAGCTCGGCACGACGAACGAGCGTGGCAACGACGCCTCGCACTTCAGTCTGCCGTCTGGCATCGGCGTACTGCGGAACGGCAACATCATCGTCACGGATGGCTACGGCAACAACCGCGTCGTCCTGTACTCGAAAGACGGAACGTTCATCAAGCAGGTCGGCAAAGGCGCCGGCGGGCCGGCCGACAAGGGCAAGGGTCCTGGCGAGTGGGATCTTCCGCACAAGCTCGCCATCGACGCCCAGGACAACCTCTACATCATCGACCGCGAAGGCCATCGCGTGCAGGTGTTCGACAAGAACTTGAACTACATCCGCGAGATCGTGAATGAATGGAACCCGTGGGACATCGGCATCTCCCGCCGGGGGACCGAGGGCGTCGCGTTCATCGCGGACCACATGCTCGAACGCGTGCACAAGCTGCAGTTGAAAGACGGCAAGATACTCGCCACGTGGGGACGCCAGGGCCGCGGCCCCGGCGAGTTCGACTGGGTCCACGGCATCGTCGTCGATTCGAAGGGCGCGGTGTACGCCGCCGACACCTACGGTCAGCGGCTCCAAAAATTCGTGCCGACGACCGCCGCGGGCACTCAGGCCGCGCGATAGTCATAGTCACGACGATCAACGCGGAGACCGCGGAGATTGCAGAGATGAGCGACGTTTTCCGTGAGAACTTCCGCGTCCTTCGCGGGTTTCTTGTTCTCCGAGTTGCTCTGTGTGCTCTGCGTTGACCGTCGTCGTTACGGGGCCACTGACGGATCGGCGGCATACAACTGAGTCCAGCCCTCCGCCTGCGGCACCTGCACGACGTTCACTGGCACCCGCGCGCCGGCAGGATGGCTCCAGATCGATACGTGGAGAATGGAACCGTCCGCAAGGCGGTCGTGCTCCTCGTCCTCGACGTACACCTCGGGCGGCGCCGCCGGATCGGGCTCCTGGACCATCACGAGCCACGCCGGTGCCCTCTCCCCCCGCTGCTGATCGGCCTTGGGCACGCCTAGGTAATTGATGACGCGGCCGCTCTGCACCCGCGTCCACTCGTACGCGGCGCCTTTCAAGGCCGGGTTCGGCGCAAACGGCTCGATGCCGTCGGCCGCGAGCCGCGCGGCGTCCGGCCACGCGCCCTCGATCGATCGCACGGTCTCGGCTTCGAGCAGGCTCACCTGCAGCTCGCGGAACATCCGCTGCTCCTCGATCGGACGAGTCTGGATGACGGTTTGAAACGGCAGAAGGCTGCGCTGCAGCGCACCGCCGCCCGCCGCTGGAAACGGACTGTTCGCAAGATAGAGCCAGACCCCGGCCGTGATGGCCATCCCCGCGCGGACGACCGACACGAGCTCGTCGCGCGGCGATGCGGCGGCGATTTCGACATCACGCATGGCAGAGTTGCCTTCCCGATCGGCTTGCCCGCCGAAGCTCGCACGACGATGGTGCGAGCGAAGGCGGGGGCTCGGGATTCGGGACTCGGGACTCGACTAACGACTATCGACCAACGACTAACGACTATCGACTCACCCGACTGCGTCTCTTCAGCAGCGCTCCAGCCGCCAGCGTGACGAAAAAGATCGCGCTCACGGCGAGCACGACCGCGCCGCCAGTGGGAACGAGCAGCTTCGTCGACACGCCGAGCCCGCCGGCCCCCGCCAGAAACGCGATGACGACGCTCCACACCAGGTAGCTGCGCGCACTGCCGGCGATATTCCTGGCCGCGGCCGCCGGCACGACGACGAGCGCTTCGACGAGGAGCGCGCCGATTACTTTCAAACTCACGACAATCGACAGCGTCAACAGGACGGCGAAAAAGTATTCGAGAAACGCCGAGTCGGCGCCCGACACGCTCGAGAGCGGCGGGCTCAGGCTGTCGAGTAGGAGCTTGTTGTATTCGCGCACGAGCAGAACGGCCACGAGCACGCCGACAGCCAGGAGCAGCAGCAAATCGGCGTCGGTCACCGTCAGCAGGCTGCCGAACAGCACGGACTCGACCTGATGCACGTTGAACTGCCGCGTCAGCGCCACGAGCAGGCACAGCCCGAGACCGAGCGTCAGCGCGTGAAACACCCCGATGAGCGTATCGGGTGGCAGCGTCGCGTGGCGCTTCACGTACACCATCGCCAGCGTCGTCAGCAGACAGAAACCGAACATCCCGCCGTAGGGCGCGTTCAGCGGCTCGCCGAGGAGGAGTCCGATCGCCACACCGGTGAGCGCCGCCTGACCGAGCGCGGCGCTGAAGAACGCCATGCGGCGCGTGACGACGAGGTGGCTGAGGCCGCCGAGAATGGGCGCCAGCACGAGCACGCAGAGAAAACCGCGAATCAGGAACGGATACTGGAAGTCGCTCGGCAGCATTCCGCGCTCGGCGAGGCTCGCCGCCCACTGATAGAGCGGGGTCATTGGCGCCTGCCCGACGGAAGGAGCGCGGCCACATCGTGGCGCGCGAGCGTTTCGGCGGCGGGCCCTTCGGTGACGACGACGCGATCGAGCACGGTCACCCGGTCGGCAAGGCGCCGCACCTGCTCGAGATCGTGCGACACCATCAGCACGGTGCATCCGGAGCCCTTGAGCGTTCGCACAAGATCCTCGAGCTGCCCGACCCCGCCCTCGTCGAGTCCGCTGGCCGGTTCGTCCAGCACCAGGAGCTCGGGCAGCGGATCGAGCGCGTTCGCCAGCAGCACACGGCGCAGCTCGCCGCCGGACAGGACCGACAACGGCCGGTGCTCGAGGCCATCCAGTCCGACGTCTCGGAGCAGCGATGCGATGCGTGCGCGAGCGGCTCGGGACACACCGAAGCACACGGGCCGGCGTTGCCTGGTCAGCGCCAGAAAATCCTCGACGGTCACGGGAAGGCTTGGATCGACGGCGAACGCCTGGGGCACGTAGCCGATGCGTCCGTCGCCCCGCCAGTGCGCCAGGATGCGGCCCTCGAAGGGAATCAGGCCGAGCGCCGCCGTGAGCAGCGTCGTCTTCCCGGCGCCGTTCGGTCCGACGATCACGTGAACCGCGCCCTGCGCAACGGTGAGCGACACGCGCGAGAGCAGGTGTTCGCGCTGGCGGGCGATCGAGACGTCGATGAACTCGATGAGCGGCGGGGTCACCCCTGACGGCACCACCGGCTGTCAGCGGACCAGAGCGCGGATCATCGTCTCGACGTTGGTCTGCATCTCGCGCTCGAAGCGGTCGGCGGTGAAGGGGCCCGACGCGATGTGGCTGATGATGTGCACCTCGACGGACGCTTCGTCGCGGAGCACGCGCAGAAGCGGCGGAGGAAACGTCTCTTCGCTGAAGACGACGCGAATCTGCTCGCGCTGGAGCAGCCGCACCATGTCGCGCAGCTCGGTGGCTGACGGGGTGAGGCCGTGGGCCGGCTGGACCACACCGGCCAGGTCGAGGCCAAACTCCTGCAGGAGGTAGCCGTAGCCGTCGTGCACCGTCACGACGCGTGTGACTTTCGCGTTGGCCAGCTGTGCGGCGGCCTTCGCCTTGATGAGGCGCAGGCGCCGCGCGTAGTCGGCCGCGTTGGCCTGAAGCGCCGCGGCGTCTCTGGGGCGCAGCGCCGCGAGCGCCCGCTGGATGGCGTAGGTCTGCTGAATGGCGTTCGTGAACGAGATGAACGTGTGCGAGTTGACGCCCGTACCGCTGGCGGCCTTGACCTGCGGCGTCGCGTCGTTGGGGCGGATGACGACGACCGCCTTGCTCCCCGACGCCTTGATCATGCTGAAGATGAAATCGTCGTGCCCGATGCCGTTGACGACGATCGCGTCCAGATCGATGAGCTTCTTGATGTCTTCAGGCCGCGGCTGGTAGTCGCCCGCGTCGATCTCTCCCGGCAGGATGGGGCGCACGTCGTACCCGGGCAGGCTGCCGACGACGTTCTTCGTCCAGGAATAATACGGGTGCAGCGTGACGCCGATCCTGAGCGGGCGGGTCGCGGGCGCCGGCTGCGCGAACGCGGACGCCGCGGCCAGCAGTACAGAGGCGGCTAGCGCGATCGCGCGCCGTCCTGCCACCGGACGGCTCCTCACCCGCGTTCCTTCGTGACCATGTGCTTCGCTTCGTGCTCTTCGCACGGCAGGTCTTCAGTCAACAGCGCCTTCGGATTCGCGTTCAACCGGATTGTCCGCGGGTCCATCTTCCACGGCTGCTGCAGCACGTCGGGATCCTCCACGGTCACCTGCCACGTGAGCGCGTCGCCGCTGCGCGTGAACCGTTCGACGACGCGCATGTTGTTGCTGTGGAACCAGCCGGGCCACGCGAGCCAGCTTTCGTCGTTGAAGCCGACGATATCGACGACGAGCGTGTCGCCTTCCCAGTGGCCCACGGCGTCGCCGTACCACGTCGTGTCCTGCGCCCTGGTCGCATCGTGCGGCCGGCCGTCGGTCGGCACGACGCGGAACGCATTGTGCGACTGGTACAGCAGGATCACCTCGGTGGGCGTCTGCACGATCTTGTTCGGCGGTCCCATGCGGGGCACGCCCGCCGGCCTGCAGTTGAACTCCGGGTCTTCGAGCGTGCCTTCGCGATCGAGATACTGCACGCGCTCCCAATGCTCCGGCTTGTAGAGCGGCACGTTGGACGTCATCCGCTGCCGAATGCCCGAATCGCGCTCGAAGTTGACCGCGGGCGCGCACGTCCCGGCGGCCACTTGCGTCCGCGAGCACGGGCGCCCCCGCGTGAGCACCGTCAGGTTTCCCTTCTCGTCCGGCCGGGGGCCACCACCGCCGCCGCCGCCCCACATGCCGCTCAGGTCAGGATGGCCGTCGGCTGTTCGGGGTGTCCGAGCGTCGGAGGCCGCGCCGGCGCCCTGTGGGCCGGCGCCGCGCTGCGCGGACACCTCGCGAGTCGGAAGCGTCACGGCTGCAAGCCCCACGGCCACGATCGTGGCCACGCTGACGCGAAGTGAACGGTTGACCATGCCCGCCTCCCCTCTCGACTCAGCAGGACTAGAGAGCCAGTGAAGAACTCGCTGTAGTGCCGCCTGTAGGCGGACGTGTCATGGTCCGGCTGAAGCCGGACACTACCAACCTGCCCGCTACGTGAATAACCCGAGCGACACGCTACCGCCAAAAAGCGGTCAAATGCAAGGCCAAGGTGCGTCACAGCCCGGCGCCGATTGCGGCGCCGATGAACGGCAGCATCCGTCCGGCCCACAGCACGGCGAACCACGAGACGAGCGACACGGCGCCGATCACCTTGAACGACATCGGCGTGTCGTCCCCGGGCGCCAGGCGGGCGGCGCGGGCACCGAACGCAAACTGATACACGACCGCGTTGATCCCGGACACGACGATGAACGCGACCTTCACCCACCACGTAGGGTTGCTGAAATACTGGGCCGGCTCGGAGACAACGAAGACGAGGCCGGTCACCAGGTTGATGCCAAACCCCAGCACCGCCCACGGCATGAACTCCTGGACGACGGCCACCGGCACCCGCTTCATGAACCCAAGCAGCCGGAGATCGAACATGCCGGCGACGCCGACGAGCAGCGCGAGCCCCGCAAAATGCAGACCCTCGCACAGCGGCCAGAGCCATTGGACCTGGCTCTGGAGCGCCAGCGACAGCGGCGTGTGATGGAGCCAGGCGGCAAACGTCATCAATGGAGGTACGCCATCAACCGGCCCGCGATAATCGCGCCAAACCAGAGCACGAGCGAGGCCACAGCCAGGACCTTCACACGCGTTGGGACCGGGTGCGACGGATCGGTCTGGCCGCCAAACACCAGACGCTTCGTGAGGACGGCCACCGTCAGCGCGAGAGCAATCAGCAGAAGCTTGACGAAGAAAATCCACTGCGTGCCCTTGTCCGCGGCCTCCGACACGAACAGCAAGAGCCCGGTGGACGCGTTGATCGCGAAGCCGATCCACATGACACCGAAGACCTGGCGGAGAGCGGCGAGCGGCAGGCGGGATCCGGCGCCGAGCAGTCTCAGATCGAGGACGGCGTTGGGGCCCACCACCATGGCCAAACCG